>JBFFWN010000156.1:0-8459 GCA_041570235.1 Lysobacterales bacterium
AGGCAAGTGCGGCGGCGACAAGGGTAAAGAAGGCTCTTGCGGCGAGAAAGGCGCCGAAGGCTCTTGCGGCGAGAAAGGCACGGAAGGCAATTGCGGCGAAGGTAAATGCGGCGGTCACAAGGGTGAAGAAGGTTCATGTGGCGAGAAAGGCGCCGAAGGCTCTTGCGGTGAGAAAGACGCCGAAGGCAAATGCGGCGAAGGTAAGTGCGGCGGCCACAAGGGTGAAGAAGGCTCTTGCGGTGAGAAAGGCAAAGAAGGTTCATGCGGCGGTAATGCCTGAAACTGAACCCATGAGTCAACGCGTATATCCGGTATCGGGTGCGGGACTTGGATTGAGGCGGGCCCTATTGGGCCCGCTTCGCTCTTATGACGCCGAAGTGTTGGGCAACCAGGTCGGTTTCATGGAAGTGGCGCCGGAAAACTGGATCAATGTTGGCGGGCAAAGAAGAGAACAGTTGCGCTATTTTACCGGCAAGTTCCCATTTGTCTGTCATGGTTTGTCCCTGTCCATTGGTGGACCATCCCCCCTGGACCAGGCATTTATCCGTAAATTGCGGCAATTCATGGATGAGTACAACATCCGCGCATATACCGAGCACTTGAGTTACTGCACAGACGACGGACATCTTTACGACCTGATGTCAATACCCTTCACCGAGGAGGCAGTCGCTTACGTTGCGGGAAGGATCCGTCAGGTCCAGGACATGATCGGCGAGCGAATGGCGATTGAAAACGTCTCCTACTATGCAGCACCGGGCGCCGAGTTGAGCGAAATCGAATTTATCAATGCGGTCATCAATGAGGCCGATTGCAACCTGCTGTTGGACGTCAACAACATCCACGTCAATAGTGTCAATCACCGCTACGATGCCCTTGAGTTTCTCAAAGGATTGCCTGGTGAACGCATTGCTTATGGTCACATCGCCGGTCATTACAACGAAGCAGAAGACCTTATCATAGACACCCATGGCGCCAATGTGATCGCCGATGTCTGGGATATCCTGGACAAGGCCTACGAATTATTCGGCGTTTTTCCAACCCTGCTTGAAAGGGATTTCAATATACCTCCGGTGGAGGAATTGCTGCTGGAAGTGCAAAAAATTCACAGCATCCAGCGTAAATGGAGCCAGGGCGGGCAGCAGCAAAACGAGCAACAAGGAGGTCTCCCTGATGATGGCCGAAAAAGCGCCTGAAGGGCTTGCGAGGCTGCAGACAGAGTTTGCCGCCCACATACGTGATCCGGAAAACGTGCAGGCTCCTGCCGGTATAGAAGACCGTCGGATGGGAATCTATCGCGACCTGTTCTTCAACAATATACGGAATTTTCTTTCCAGCAATTTTCCCGTACTAAGCAGCCTGCACAGCGCGGAAGACTGGACCCGGCTTTGCCGTGATTTCTACACCGAATTCCGCTGCCATACGCCATTGTTTCCAGAGATACCGCGCGAATTTTTAAAGTACCTGCAGGATACCCGGACACAGCGCGAAACCGATCCGGCTTTCATGCTCGAACTGGCCCACTACGAGTGGGTCGAACTGGCATTGTCACTTGATGACCATGATACCGGTAACATGATGTTCGACCCGCAGGGCGACCTGTTGAATGCTATCCCGGTTCTGTCACCACTGGCCTGGCCACTGAGTTACCGGTTTCCGGTTCATCACATCCGCAAAGATTTTCAACCCCGGGAAGCACCCGGTAACGCGACCCATTTGCTGGTCTGGCGCAGGGCTGATTTTCAGATCAAATTCATGGAACTGAACCAGATTACTTCATTGCTATTGCAAAAAATGAAAGAGGCATCGGGAAAAACCGGTATGACATTACTGAAGGAGGTAGCTGAAGTTATCAACCACCCCAACCCGGACAAGCTTATTATCCACGGTGAGACCTTGATGAACGACTTGCGCGAAAAACAGATCATTCTCGGGTCCAGGTAAAATGGCGATATTCAATTTTTACGATGGACTCACTGCCAAACTTCGGGTCGCCGGAGATTTTGTCTGGCCGCTGGCGCTCAGGCTGATCCTTGCATGGGAATTCTTCGAGGCAGGAATCGCCAAGCTCAATGGTGAGAACTGGTTTGCACAGATTCCCTGGGCGGACTGGCAAAAGGGCTTCCCCAGCCCCTTTGCTCAATTACCTGTGGGTCTCAACTGGACACTGGCAACCTGGAGCGAACTGGCATTCGCCATCATGCTGTTGCTGGGTCTGTTTACACGTTTTGCCGCAGTTTCATTGCTGGTTGTCACCTCGGTGGCCACTGCAGCGGTCCATTGGCCCGCAGAATGGACCAGCCTGGAGCAACTATGGCAGGGCTATTTGATCACGGCCGATGGTGGTGGAAACTATAAATTACCGCTGCTGTTTGTCGTCATGCTGCTGCCGCTGGTTTTTTACGGCGGGGGAAGGCTTTCACTGGATCACCTGCTGATCACCATGTCCGGGCGGCGTACCCACCTGGATGACCGGGCGGGTGGATTACAATCTTTTGGATTGGCATTGCTGGTGCTGGGTCTGACCCTATTCTGGGTCGAACCCGTCTGGGGCACCTGGCTGCTGGCGACAGCCGCCATCGCCATACTGATCCCGGAAGTCACCGGCAAAGCCGGCTGAAGATTCACTGTTTTTCAGTGCTGACCGCCAACGGCATTGGCTGCGGCTTCATCGTATAACCCTGTTCACGCAACAAGTTGACCAGACCCGTCCCGCCGGCCAGGTGCAAGGCTCCGACAGCTGCAAAAACACTACCCTGTTGCAACTGTGTGTTGAGAGTGTCAAGCATGCGCAGGTTGCGGTCATTAATTCCTGATTGGATGAAATAGTCCCGGGTTTCAATGCCGGCCTCCTGCATCTGCTCATAAGATAGTGCCTGTAACTTTGCCAGGTCACCACCCAGGTACATCGCCACCATCTCGTCATGCACCTGCGTCACCTTGTCAACATCGGCAATTGCCTGATCCAATAATGACAATTGCATTTCCAGCGGCATGTCTTCAAGAAACGACAATTGCTGTTCCAGCGTTTCAAGGCCCACCACTTTCAAACCACTGCCTGACGCCCGCAGCGAAAGTGATAAATCCATAAAAAACCCTGTCACCGGTGGCGGGGTGCTTAGGGTCATCATGGCTGCCCAGGGTTTCATACGGCTGATAAATTCAAACGGGACATAATAATCGGACAAGGCCGTTTTCAGCGCCTCAAAACGCTCATGACCTATGACTGATTGCAGGTCCTGGCCCGTTGGGTAATGCATATATTCAGTCAACCGCGCGAGTGTGGGCAGATCAGGCACCATCTCCATTGCGAAGATTTCGTTTGTTTTAAGTAAGGCCAGAAATTCCTCAGAAAACTCCAGCACCCGCGGGTCTTCACTGTGAATCGTTCCCAGCAGGTAACCCCTGGTATGCCCATCCTTTTCGATTTTCCATAGCAAAGCCCGGTCCGTATCGGCCGCCAGGGCGGGAGCAGATGGCTGTGCAATTGCCACAAAAAGGGCAAGAAACAGCAGGGACAATAACGGAAAATGCGCTATTTTACGTGGTATTTTGAAACTCATTCCCTTATTCTCGCAGCCTTTGTTACCGGAATCCAATATGCCACGAATTGCTGATCGTTTCAGGGGATTTTTACCCGTTGTTGTTGATGTCGAAACCGGCGGTTTCAATGCAAAGACCGACGCGGTCCTTGAGATCGCTGCCTGTATCCTTTGCATGGACGATTTTGGCCGGCTGAAAATCGCCGAAACGATTGCAGCCAATGTCGAACCATTCACCGGATCACGCATTGAACCCAGTTCGCTGGAATTTACCGGTATCGACCTGAACGCCCCCGACCGAAATGCCATCAGTGAAAGGGAAGCCATTCAGAAAATCTGCCTGTCGGTCAGACAGGAATTACGCGCCACCGATTGTCAACGCGCCATACTGGTCGGACACAATCCCGCATTTGACCTTTCCTTTGTAAACGCCGTCGTCAACCGCGTCAATTATAAACGCAACCCCTTTCATCCCTTCAGTTCATTCGATACGGCGACCCTGGGCGGACTTGCGTTTGGTCAGACGGTGCTGGCGCGGGCTGTTCAGGCAGCAGGTATTGAATGGGACGAATCGGCGGCGCATTCGGCCGAGTACGATACCGTCAAAACAGCCGAATTATTTTGCACCATTGTTAACCGGTGGAAAATTCTGACCGGTTTATAAGGCTTTTTCCAGATCCAGTTCTGCGGCCACACCGAGCTTCGCCGCCAACTGCCCCGCACGCACAGTCAATTCAGCCCGGCTGTCCGCCACCACTGTCACATGACCGATTTTGCGGCCCGCACGAGGCGTTTTGCGGTAGTCGTGCCAATGCAGGCCTGCGATGGGATGATCGGCGCGACCGGACACCTTAAAAGCTTCCGGCATCTGGCCCAGCAGGTTGAACATCAGGGCATTTGAGTGGGCCTCGGTATTCCCGAGTGGTAAACCACAGATGGCCCGCAAATGGTTCTCAAACTGCGATGTGTTGGCGCCATCGATGGTCCAATGCCCGGAGTTATGGACCCTGGGAGCAAACTCGTTGGCCAGCAATTCACCATTGGCCAGGAATAACTCGAGGGTAAGTACACCCCTGTAGTCGAGATGGTCGAGCAGGCGTTTGACCAGTTCCTCGGCTCGACGCTGCAATGAAAGGTCAAACGCCGGGGCGGTACTGATTGACAGGATGCCATCGCGGTGCAGGTTTCGCGTCAATGGCCAGAACACGGTTTCACCATCTTCTCCACGTGCGGCGATGATCGAACACTCGAGCTCAAAGGGCACGTATGCTTCGCAGATCAGATCGAAATCACCCAGTTTTTGCCAGGCCCGCTCCATGTCTTCTTCAAAACGTAAAACCATCTGCCCCTTGCCGTCATAACCCAGCCGGCGGGTTTTCAACACGCAGGGCAAACCGATGGAGGCTACCGCAGCAGCCAGTTCCGGGCGGCTTGAAGCGGCATGAAACGGGGCAACCGGAATATCCAGTTCCTGCATCATGGTCTTTTCACGCAACCTGTCCTGGCTCTTGTAAAGCGCCTGTGGCGGCGGATATACGGGACAAAGCGACTCGATCAGGCTTGCAGATGCCTCCGGGACATTTTCAAAATCAAAGGTAACCAGGTCGCATTTTTTACCCAGTTGCTCAAGTGCCCCCTCGTCATCCCAATTCGCGCAGATGTGCTCACCATATTCTGCAGCGCAGGCATCGGGCGCCGGATCCAGAAAAACGAATTCCAGACCGAGAGACTGTCCTGCCTGTGCGAGCATGCGGGCGAGTTGTCCGGCTCCCAGTATTCCAACAACCCTGGTCATGCCGGGTCCGGATTTTCCAAAACTGATTGCGTGCGGCTTTGCCTGTATTCTTCCAGCGCACGCCGGATTTGGGGATATTTGATTCCGAGGATCGAAGCTGCCAGCAGACCCGCATTACTTGCACCAGCGTCACCGATGGCCAGGGTGCCGACCGGAATCCCTGCAGGCATCTGGGCAATGGAAAGCAGAGAGTCCATCCCGTTTAGCGCCCTGGATTTTACCGGCACGCCCAGAACGGGAAGTGCTGTTTTGGCCGCAACCATACCGGGCAAATGTGCCGCGCCACCGGCCCCGGCAATGATGACCTCGAGTCCGCGCTCAATAGCTGTTTCCGCATATTCAAACATCAGGTCGGGTGTACGATGTGCTGAAACCACTTTAACCTCATGGGGAATGGCCAGTGCAGAAAGTATATCCGCCGCGTTTTTCATGGTTTCCCAATCCGACTGGGAACCCATGATGATGCCAACCAGGGCTTGTTCATTTGCCACGTCTAATCTCCGGCATGTAAACGTTTAATTGTACCAGTGTGACGTTGCCGCCAACAGGGCGTTCATCAAATCGATTTTGCCTGATACAATACTCGCACCTCAAATACCTGGACCAGATCATGCCCGTTGATAGCAAATTACTTGAAATTCTGTGCTGCCCTGTCAGCAAAACCCCGCTAAAGATGCTTGGCCAGGCCAAATTGGAGAAACTCAATACTGCCATTGAAAGCGGAGAAGCGCTCTATGTTGATGGAAGTAAGGTTTCTGAACCGTTGCAGGAGGGTTTGATAACGGAGGACGGCAAGGTGATTTATCCGGTGCAGGAAAACATTCCGGTACTGCTGGAAGAAAAGGGCATTGGCACTCTTCAGTTTCCGGACTTCTGATAAGATGTCGTGGATGACAGTTCACCGGAGACGTGGACTTCATCCATGATCGATGGAGTACGTCATCAGTTCAAGACGACCCGCGGTATCATGGAGTGAAGCGGCCATCCCGAGCCTGGTGTTTGACCGTTCTTTAAGTAACGCGCGATTACATCAGCAGCTTATCTCTACCGACCCCCAGGACAAATCGTCTAATTTCCAACCTCGTTAATCAGTATATTAATTTATTTTAATGTATTTATTTATAATATTCAGACATATAGAATACCCCCTATTGATTCAATATATATGCATTTATTTTTTACTTTGTATTGACTTTCCTGAAATTCGTACTAGATTTATAGATAAGGACTCATTTTTATTGTCAAACCTTGCGACTCGGTCCTCGATCGTAAGGAAAAGGCTTATCAAAAGTCTGTTTTGACAGTTTGGTTCTTCCAAAAGGAATTAGGCCCTTTCATAGCAGCGCCTAGCGAAAGCGGCTAACACCACAGCACGGATGCCCGGTCGACGATTATCAATGGTCGGCCCGGGTGTTCACGCCAACCAGCGTGACCCCTTCAATAACAAACCTTGAGACAAGGATGTTTCTCTTTACTGGGGGAAAATGGTTCCGCTACCCGTTCCGGGCCGGAACCCGGTGATATTGGCCCAGGAGAATGAGTTCCTGGCAACACTAAACTCTGGGAGGGAAATATGAACCCATTAACGTGGTTTGGCTCTACCCTGATAAGAGCTCCAAATATTATCTTTAAAATCCCTATTGTGCTGTTTCTGATACTCGGTGCATTGCCGGGGCAGGCGCTTGCACAAACATGTAATCCAGCCCTTGATTCAACCGTGGTTGAGTTTCCCGTTCTGCTTGGGGATACCGTGCATGTGCACACGGATATCGGTGCTCAAACACTTTCTGGCGCGCTTACACCGCCCACTATGCTCATGATTCAGGATTTCCAATTTGGACTTGATTGCGCGGCAACTGAACTGCACGACATGTGCAACTTGCAGGGCAACGGCATCACATTTGATGTTCTATCAATTACTACCGGTGGCCCTCACCCTTCGGGTGCAGCAGAACAAGCTTGCCGGGACTCGGCCGGAAATGTTGCTGTCTTCAATGTTACGCCGGATCCGACCTACGATGGAACATGGCATTTTTCCACGCAAACCGGACTGCCACTCGTATTCACGGCGGACAGCACTTGCAGCATTGACTTTGAGTTGGACATTGCTCCTAATGGTCCTCTTGTAGACCCCTTCATGCCTGGCAACATTAATTTGGCAATGGGATGGTCTACGGATGACGCATCTTGCAACACGTTTCCTGTCAAAACTGCATCGGCTGATTCAACCTTTGGGCTTTTTGTTTTTGACCCCAGCATCGATATCGAGAAGGCCACCAATGGCGAGGATGCCGACACTCCTACCGGTCCATATATCCCGGTGGGCGATCCAGTTAACTGGACCTACGTGGTGACCAACGATGGTAACGTGCCACTGACCAACGTTCAAGTGAGCGATAACGTACTCGGACCCATCGGTAATTGCGACTGGGCAAACAGTTCCGATCCTGCCACTCCTACAGGCGAGTTGTCTCCGTCGGAGAACGTAACCTGTTCGGCAACGGGCACCGCCACTGCCGGCCAGTATGCGAACACTGGTAATGTAGAGGGCACACCTCCGGCAGGCTTACCCAATGTGACGGATAGCGATCCGAGCCACTATTTTGGCGCGCAGCCATCCATCGTCATCGAGAAGGAGACCAATGGCTTCCAGGCCGACCTGGCAACCGATCCGATGGATCAGGTCGCCCCGGGCGACCCGGTAATCTGGACCTACTTCGTGCACAACACGGGTAATGTTCCGCTGGACAATATCACCGTGGTCGATGACCAGACGGGTGCCGTTGCGACCTGTCCGGCCAACTCACTTGCACCGGACGATGGAGCGCCTGGTGGTCCCGACGAGATGACATGCACGGTGATCGGAACGGCCGACGATCTGCTGTTCACCACCTTCAAGACGGTACCAGGTCTGTGCGGTTCTTACCCGAATACGCCGGTCTACGAGAACAAGGGCACGGCAACGGGTGAGTTTCTTCTGCTTGGCCTAACTGTGCAGGATGATGATTTCAGCCACTACTGCAACCCGCAAATTCCGTCAATCGTTATCGAGAAGGAGACCAATGGCTTCCAGGCCGACCTGGCAACCGATCCGATGGATCAGGTCGCCCCGGGCGACCCGGTAA
>JBFFWN010000157.1:0-8433 GCA_041570235.1 Lysobacterales bacterium
GCGTTGCTTGACGGGGATTACCCATGCGTGGCCCGGCTTGAATATCCTGCCATCAACTTTGACTTCACTTGAGAGTTCACGGTATTCAACCTGGTGGCGGTCGAATACGTCCATCAGCTTCAGCGCGCGGCTGCGGTCATTACCATCACCGACAATCCATGCTTCAAAACCGGCCTTATCGGCCCGCTGCCGCATTTGCCGGAAAAAACCGGCCTGGTATTGCTTGAACTGGTCGCTCATTTCATAAGCGCCTTTGAGCGTGGACAGCGACATGCGCACATGGTTATGGATGGCTTCGGTGAACTCCAGCGGCCCGGATTTCCGGTTCATTACCGCCCCGTTCACGCGTGGCTGTTCATACAAAATACCGATGCTGCCATTGATGTCGGGGTAGGTTGAGCCCTTGCCGTAAAAGAAATCATCGTAGGTGTCTTCGGTGAAATACATCTCTCCGGCGCTGTCGAAACTGGCGGTGTGGTACGGCACCAGTTTGCGTGTCATTTCGAGGTTTTCTGCTGTGGTCAGCGGGTGTTGACGTGTCGGCGCGCCGGGTTGGAAGAAAAAGCCATCGTCCCCGGTTTCATGATGATCGGTGATGATATGTGGCAACCAGCGCTGAAATTCACTGATACGCGCCCTGGATTCCGGATGCACCAGGGGTAACCAGTCGCGGTTGAGATCAAACAGGTAGTGATTGGTTCTGCCGGCTGGCCATTCCTGCCAGTGAATGCGCCCATTAAGATCGCCCACGGGGTTCATGCTGGCATTCGAGTTCGACCAGGTTGCAAACCGGTCGAGACCATCCGGGTTCAGGCTGGGGTCGATGATGATTATGGTGTTTTCAAGCAGGGACTTTACATAGTCCGACCCGGACGCCGCGAGATACCAGGCAACGATGGGCGAGGCATTGGCGCCACTGGCCTCGTCGCCATGAACACTGTACCCCAGCCATACCACCAATGGTGCGTTGGTATCCCCGCTGGTGGCCCCTTCAAGGTGAGACTGTCTGAGTGACTCCAGTTTTGCCTGGTTTTCAGGCGAGGTGATGATCAGTTGTAGCAGCGGTTTTTGTTCGTAAGTCCGTCCGGTTTCCTTGATGCTGACGCGGTCTGAGGTCTCTGCCAGCGTGTACATGTATTGCACCAGTGAAGGATGTTGAATTCTCCAGTCACCCGGTTCCCAGCCAAGTTGGCTTTCAGGGGAAGGGATGGATGCATCCATGTTCGCATCCGCCGGCAGATATTCTGTGGAGGGTTTTCCATGGGCGGTGAATGTGATGCAAATGCCAATAAATATAGCGAAAACAGCTTTGATTGAACGCACGCTCTGCTCCATCTGGGATTAAGGTGAGGATGCATTTTATGGGATGTCGGGTCGTTTTACCTCAGTCAATTTGACGCGTGCCGTTCAGTTGGTCTGCTGTTACCATACGAATCATGAAAAAAATAAATTTGCTGGTCATTGTTGCGGGGCTTTTGCAGGGGTTCCCTGTTCATGCAGAGATCAACCTGGGTCTGATTAAACTGCCACCTGGTTTCAGCATTGATGTGTATGCCGAGGGTGTCGAAAATGCCCGGCAGATGGCACGGGGCCCCGATGGAACGCTGTTCGCGGGAAGTCGCCGGGCGGGCAAGCTGTGGGCGCTGACCGATGCCGATGGCGACCAGAAGGCCGAGGCCGTCAGGTTGATTGATGACGGTCTCAACATGCCCTCCGGTCTCGAATTCCAGAATGGTTCACTGTATGTCGGCGCGCTCGATAAGGTTTTACGTTACGACAATATTGAAGCATTGCTCGATAAACCGCCCGAGCCTGTTGTGGTCACCGATGCATTTCCTGACAAGCAACACCACGGCTGGAAGTACCTGCGTTTTGGTCCGGACCGGATGCTGTATGTTCCCATTGGTGTGCCATGCAATATCTGTGATGAAGAGGGTTTTGGTGAAATCCGGCGAATGAACCCTGATGGATCCGGGCTGGAAACCTATGCTACCGGGGTCAGGAACAGCGTTGGCCTGGCCTTTCACCCTTCAAACGGCCAGTTATGGTTTACCGATAATGGCCGTGACATGCTGGGTGATGACATTCCAGCCGATGAGCTTAACCATGCACCCAAACCGGGTATGCACTTCGGGTTTCCTTATTGTCACCAGGGTGATTTGCCGGATGAGGAGTTTGGCAAGGACAGGTCCTGTGATGATTATGTTGCGCCAGTTGCCAACCTGCAGCCTCATGGTGCGGCGTTGGGCCTGGTTTTCTATACCGGTAACATGTTTCCCAAGGCTTACCAAAACCGATTATTCATTGCCCAGCACGGTTCCTGGAACCGCAGTAAAAAAGTGGGTTATCGAATTATAGTTCTGGATGTATCCCCCGATGGCGCTGTCTTGAACAATGAGGTATTCGCATCGGGCTGGCTACAGGGAGAGGAGTCCTGGGGGCGCCCCAATGATGTTTTTCTGATGCCGGATGGCGCGCTGCTGGTATCCGATGACCAGGCTGGCGTTATTTATCGGATAAGTTACCAGCAATGACCCTGATACAGATCGTGGTTTTGTCCCTGATCCAGGGATTAACCGAGTTTTTGCCGGTTTCGAGCTCCGCTCACCTGATTCTTGGCAGCAGGGTTTTCAGCTGGCCGGACCAGGGCCTGGTGTTTGATGTTGCGACTCACCTCGGCACCTTGCTCGCGGTGCTGGTCTACTTTCGCCATGATATATGGAACATGATCGCGCCCTGGCTGTACAAGGCCAGGCGCAATGAACGATCCGGAAACCTTGGCGTGACCCTGGTGATAGCAAGTATTCCGGCTATTGTTGCGGGTGGGCTATTGCACGAATGGGTAGAGTCTTATCTGCGTGACACAAAGGTTATTGCATTCACCACCATTTTTTTTGGTCTGCTGCTCTGGTGGGCCGATGCGCGTTTTGCCAGGGGCAGGTCCCTGGATGATATGGGTATGAAACCCGGTTTCATCATTGGCCTGGCGCAAATGCTGGCCCTGGTGCCGGGAACATCGCGTTCAGGCATCACCATCATGATGGGGCGTATGCTCGGCTTTGATGCCGACAGTGCGGCGCGTTTTTCATTTCTCCTGTCTGTTCCGGTTATTGCCGCAGCCGGCGGTTACGGTGTGTTGCAGATGATATTGGATAGATCACCAATTGACTGGTTTCAATTCAGCCTGGCGGTTTCATTGTCTGCGTTGGCGGGTTGGGTGTGCATTGCCGGATTCCTGGCGCTTTTGAAGCGGGTTGGCCTGGTTCCCTTCGTTATTTACCGTTTGGCGCTTGGACTTGCCCTTATTTGGCTTGCTTTTTAACTGAATAGCGCACCATGATAGTGCGTTATGATGATGCGCGTGCAATAATGGTGCATTGATTGTATGTATCATTTCTGCCTGATTTTGTGATGCGGCTAAAATGTATCCAATGTGTCGCTAATTGCCGTTAAAATTCAGTAAAAAGTCATATCAGGAAAATTTTAGTCGTTTTTGATGTGATTGTTATTTTGGCATGACATCTGCATGTATATATTGACCCATTGTGGAACACATATTCGATAACAGTACAGGAACATAGACATGAGCATAGAGACAATTCAGAAAATGATCATCGATGAAGAAGTGGTTTTCATTGATTTACGGTTTTGCGACACCTTAGGTAAAGAGCAGCATGTGACCATGCCTGTCAGCGCAGCTGACGAGGATTTCTTTGAGGAAGGCAAAATGTTTGATGGCTCGTCCATCAAGGGTTGGAAGGGTATCAACGAATCCGACATGGTGCTGATGCCCGATATCGAATCAGCGGTGATGGATCCTTTCATGGAGCATCCCACGATGATTATCCGTTGTGACGTTCTCGAGCCAGATACAATGGAAGGCTACAACCGTTGTCCGCGCTCACTGGCCAAACGTGCCGAGGCATTTTTGCAGTCCAGTGGCGTTGCCGACCAGGCTTTCTTTGGTCCCGAGCCAGAGTTTTTTGTGTTTGACAGTGTCAGCTTTGGTACCGATATGCACTCGACTTTCTACAGCATCGATTCCGAGGAAGGCGCATGGAACACCGGCGCGGAATACGAAGAAGGCAACCATGGTCACCGTCCTCGCGTAAAGGGTGGTTATTTCCCGGTACCGCCGGTGGACAGCCTGCATGACCTGCGTAGCACCATTTGTGAAATCCTGGGTCAGCTCGGTGTTGATGTCGAAGTCCATCACCATGAAGTGGGTACGGCCGGTCAATGTGAAATTGGCACCAAGTTCAGCACCTTGACCCGCAAGGCGGATGAGTTATTGCTGTTCAAATATGCAACCCACAATGCCGCCCATGCTTCCGGTCGCACCGCAACGTTTATGCCCAAGCCGCTGGTAGGTGACAACGGTTCAGGCATGCACGTTCATATGTCATTGTTCAAAGATGGCCAGAACCTGTTTGCAGGCGAAGAATACGGCGGTCTTTCGCAGATGGCGCTGTATTACATTGGCGGTATTTTCAAACATGCCCGTGCCATCAACGCGTTCTCAAATGCGACCACCAACAGTTATAAACGCCTGGTGCCAGGTTATGAAGCACCGGTGATGTTGGCCTATTCAGCACGTAACCGTTCTGCTTCATGCCGTATTCCGCACGTTGGAAGCCAGAAGGCGCGTCGTATCGAAGTCCGTTTCGGCGACCCTGCCGGTAATGGTTACCTGACATTCGCGGCAATGATGATGGCCGGTATCGACGGTATCATCAACAAGATTGATCCTGGTTCTGCCATGGATAAAGACCTGTACGATTTGCCGGCAGAAGAGGTCAAGAGTATTCCAACCGTGTGTTCAAGCCTTGCCCAGGCGCTGGAAGCGCTGGACCAGGACAGGGAGTTTTTGAAGGCCGGTGGCGTCTTTGACGATGACCTGATAGATGGATATATCGCACTGAAAATGGATGAAGTCACGCGTTTCCGTATGGCTACGCACCCGATTGAGTTTGATATGTATTATTCTTTATAGAAGGAACTGTATTATAGCGGTTCCACAGAATCCGGAGGGCCCCGCATCGAGCGGGGCTGTCTCCCCGGTGAAGACTACGGGAGCTGGCTATGAAACCTGAATTTCAAAATACCTTACTGATGACTCTGATCGCATTTTCACTTTTAATGACGGCCGATCCATTATTCGCGGAGGTTTACAAAACCGTCGATGAAAATGGCAATGTAATCTACACCGACCGTCCACCGGGGGATGGCTCCGCACCCATGGATTTGCCGGAGTTAAGCGTCATCGAAGCACCGGTGTATCAGAAAACAGCCCGTCAGGCGGCGCTTGAAGGTGAAAAAGGAGGAGAAACCGAGGTAACCCTTAAGTCGTTACGCCAGAAATATCGCGATTTTGCCATCACCTCGCCTACCAACGAGGAATCCATTTGGAGTCCCGAGCAGGCTATCCCTGTCGCCTGGAGCGTGACCAACCCGTTGGCCGCAGGCATGACCGTTACGCTGTCTGTCGATGGCAAAGAGCAGGTACCGACTACCCAACCCATTATCCCGGTCGCCGACCTGGAGAGGGGTGAACACACACTCACAGCCGAGTTGAAAGATGCGAATAACCGAAGGGTTGCAACTGCGCAGCCGGTTACTTTTTTCATCAGGCAGCCCAATATTTATACCAACCGTGCCCGGCCCGGTGGGTAACAGCATGCCGGTCATCCTATGCTCGATTCGTTATCGACAGCGGTTATAGAACTGGATGACCAAGGCCGCGTTCAAAGTATGAATGCAGCCGCTGAACACTGCCTTGCTGCCGGTCGGGAGCGGGTCAATGGCTGGTTTTTTCAAGACATAGAAGGGGTCCCGGCCAACCTGGTCGAGGCCATTGCCGCCACCGCGATGCAACAACACAGCCGGCATTTGTATGAGTGCAACCTGGCAGGCGGCTGCTATGGTTGCACCATCCAACCAATGCCCGGTCAGCACATGTTGCTCGAGTTTTACGATCTCAAGTGGCAACAACAACAAAAAAAGATGCAACAGCGTGAAATTCAAACCGGCATGATGGACCTGTTAAGACGCAACCTGGGACATGAAATCCGTAACCCGCTCGGTGGTATACGCGCTGCAGCCCAGATGATGGCCGATGAGTTGAATGGCCGTGAACTGGGTACGCTGGCCGAATTGATCATGCGCGAAGTAGACCGAATAGACGAACTGCTGGCGCGTTTTGGTCAACCGGAACTCGAGTACAAACCGGTTGATATCCATTACGTCTTGCAGGAAACGACCGAGTTGTTACTGCTGGAGTCCGAAGACAAGGTAAAGATCATTCACAACTACGATCCCAGCATTCCGGAGATTAATGCCGATGCATCAGCGCTGAGGCAGCTTTTTCTGAATATGCTGCTGAATGCACGCCAGGCCGGTGCGAGCCTGATCGAGATCAAAACCAGGGTCGATTACGACAGTTCCGTACTCAAGCCGGGTATCAGCCGGGTGTTGAGGGTTGACGTGATGGACGATGGTTGTGGCGTGCCGGAATCACTGCGCAGCATGTTGTTTTTACCCATGGTGACATCGCGTCGCGATGGCACCGGCCTGGGCCTGGCGCTGGCGCAACAGATTGCAGCAGCACATGACGGTTTACTGAGTTACGCGCCGCTGAACACCGGCAGCAGATTTACACTGAGGTTGCCAATGGAACGGACAAATGACTGAATCATTGCTGGTATGGGTTGTCGATGACGACGAGGCGATCCGTTTCGTTTTGGAGCGCTCGCTGGGTAAAGCCGGTTACAAAACGCAAAGTTTCGCGAGCGTCGGAGCGATCAGTTCAGCGCTCGACGATAAGCAGCCGGCGGTCATCATTACCGATATCCGCTTGCCGGATGCCGATGGTCTCAGCGTGCTGAAGGCACTCGAGCAACGTGATATTGATATACCGGTGATAGCCATGACCGCGTTTTCAGATCTCGACCAGGCCGTTTCGGCTTTTCAATCGGGTGTTTTTGATTACCTTTCAAAACCGTTTGACCTCGACCAGGTGCTGGCGGTGGTTGCCAGGGCTTCAGCAACACCTGCTTCCACCCACCAACCGGAAGAACCCATTGCACCACACCAGTTGATCGGTGACTCCGCACCCATGCAGGAGGTGTTTCGGACCATTGGGCGTTTGTCCCGCTCCTCGATCAGCGTTCTGATCACAGGCGAGACCGGTACCGGCAAGGAAGTGGTGGCCCGAGCGCTGCACCAGCATAGCCCGCGTTCGAAAGGACCGTTTGTGGCAATCAATACCGCAGCGGTTCCGGCAGAGTTACTGGAGTCCGAGTTGTTCGGTCACGAAAAAGGTTCATTCACCGGGGCGCATGCAAGAAGGCCGGGACGTTTTGAAGAAGCCGCAGGCGGGACATTATTTTTAGATGAAATCGGTGATATGCCGTTGCCTTTGCAGACGCGTCTGCTCAGGGTGCTGGCGGAAGGTGACTATTACCGGGTTGGCGGCAGGGATCTGTTGAAGGCAGATGTTCGATTATTGACCGCAACCCACCAGGACCTTCAGCGTAAAATTGCAGACGGGAGTTTCCGCGAAGACCTTTATCACCGTTTGAATGTCATCACCATCGAGATCCCCCCCTTGCGGGATCGCAGTGATGATATTGCACTGTTGGCAAGACATTTTCTGCGCCAGGCAGCCGAAGAAATGGGGTTGGAAGAGAAATACCTGTTGGCCGAAACCATCCAGTTAATGCAGCAGAAAAGCTGGCCTGGAAATGTCCGCCAGTTACAAAACCTGTGTCAGCAATTGTGCGTGATGGCCCCGGGAGAACAAATTATGCCGGTGGATTTGCCGGTTGGTTTGAAGGACAGGGATACCATTGACGAGGTCAATGGATCATGGTCTGAAGCCCTGCAAAGCTGGACCCGCAAAGCATTGAACCAGGGGCGTACCGACCTGATGACAGAGGCCCGCAACGAGCTTGAAAAAATTATTATGGATTGCGCGCTTGACCATACCGGCGGAAAGCGCGTGGAAGCCGCGCGGCTTTTGGGTCTTGGCCGCAACACGCTGACCCGCAAGCTGAAGGAGCTCGAAGGAAAATAGGGGCTTAACCCGCATATTTCATTAATGCGGACAAAAAATGACATGCATCCAACTGCTGTGCCGCATAAAGTCCGTGGAAGAAGCCGGGGTGGGTAGTTACTGCCAGGACACGCCACAAGTACGTCCTGTAGGCTCGGGCGCGGCATCCCTCGGTAATTGCTCCTGCATTACTCTACCTCCTGCATCCATGCAGTCGTGCCGCTCACGGTCCTGGCAGTAACTACCCACCCCGGCTCTGACGCAGTGCCGTCAGCGTCAAGCGAAACCTTTGCTCCATCAGAAACCGCGTAGCCAAGGGGGTGCAGTATCTTCATTCAGGACCGTGAGCGACATGGATGTCGCGCTCGAGACCACATGGA
>JBFFWN010000158.1:0-8396 GCA_041570235.1 Lysobacterales bacterium
GAGCCTGGATGCCGAAGCAATTTCTGACCGGATTTTCACACCGGCGGCAGACTTACCGGAAGAGATTGAACGGATCCCATTGAAAGAAATCAAGACCAACCACGTTCCCATGCTGGCGCCGCTGGGAACTCTCAAAGATGTCGATTGCAAGCGCATTGGCCTTGATGTGGAAACCTGTTTACGTCATGCCGCAATACTTCAGCAATCACTGCCACTGGTTCGTAACAAGGTTATGGAGGTTTTCAAGCCCTACCCGCCGAGCGGCACCACCGACCCTGACCACATGATTTACAGCGGTGGTTTTTTCTCGCACCATGATCGCATGTTGATGAACAAGGTTCGTGGCTCCGATCCCTCGCAACTGGCAACGGCCCAGATGAGATTCGAAGATGCCAGGTTACCGGAGATGTTTTTCCGCTACAGGGCGCGCAACTATCCCGACACGCTGACCGCGCGGGAAATGGAACAATGGCGAAATGACAAAAGAATCCGGCTCACCCGACCAGAGGACAACCGTCAACTCACACTTGATTCCTTCAAACATGAAATACTGGCCGCCCGGCAGGCAAGCTTCGGGGATTCTCGCGCGCAGGGTATTCTTGACCAGCTTGAAGCATGGGTGAATGCACTTTGCAAAGATATATAACATGTAGGCCAAAACCCCAAATCAATAACTTATTGGACCTTTCTCGATTTGATTCGAATTATTTATACACAAGTCGCTGATTGTACGTGTGACAGTTTTGTGACAGCATATTTATCACCCAAACACAATACGCCACATATATAAGTTATTGATTAATATGAGCAATAACAAATTGATCAATTTTTGACCAACACTGAGACCTTCCCAAGCAGACTGGCCGATAGCGACCTTACACACAGAGTTATCCACAGCTTTTGTGGATAACCTGATCAGGCCACATTTACCTCCAGTTGCGAAGGCGCTGGTGGTGAATTCAAACTGCGATTATGCCCACCGGTTGCACGTATCAGACGACGCCTTGCAGTAGGTGAAACGAACTCGACATGGGTGCCGTCAGAAAACTGTAACATCCAGATTCTATGGGGATCATTGTCTTTCCCCGGCGTTGCAACTATGCCCGTTATTGTCTTGCCAACCAGCTCAAAATCAGTACTCATAATGTTTCTCCTTCATTGTTGAGCATGATTAAAACAGAGCCGATTCTCAAATCATGAGAGAGATATCCACTTTTTTATTTCGATGAAAATTCCCTACAGGCTGAATGGTTTTTTGTCCCTGTTTCTGCATCCTCCTGAAACCTAGTCTTTACATGTCCCGCTGCGTCGGGCTGGCCAAAAATGGTTTTGGTCTTTTAAACGAAAGAGGTAATCATGAAAACACTTAGCTTAAAGTCACTGGCCACATTACTGGCCACGGGTCTGTTCTCCATCTGGGCATGGGCTGCACAACCGGTGAACGTCAATGCCGCCAGTGCGGAGGAAATTGCTGAATCACTGAAAGGCGTCGGACTGAGTAAGGCCGAAGCCATTGTCAGTTACCGTAATGAAAACGGCAGTTTCAAACATGTGGATGAACTCGTTAACGTAAAGGGGATCGGCATTCGCACCGTTGACATCAACCGCGAATACATCCTGCTTGCTGACAACGAGCTGGCCGCGCGCAAGTAAGGCGTGTCGGGTAAATCCGGGCGGCCTGTTCGCCCGGGTGACCCGAATAATTCAGCTGGAAACAGGTTTACTCAATGGCCAGGCGACTGCCAAAAGCGTGGGCCAGGGTGGATTGATCGGTATATTCGAGTTCACCGCCAAGAGGCACACCGTGGGCAATACGTGAAATCCTGATATGGTGCATTTTTGCCATTTTTTGCAGGTAGTACGAGGTTGCCTCGCCTTCCACCGTCGGGTTGGTGGCTATGATCATCTCTTTGGGAGTATCGGTTTCGAGTTTTGCGGCCAGCTGATCCAGTCCGAGTTCGGCAGGACCAATGCCATCAAGTGGTGACAGACGACCGAGCAGCACAAAATAACGGCCCTGGTAAGCCGTGGCCTGCTCAATCGCCAATACATCAACCGGGGATTCGACCACGCACAGCAGGCCATGGTCACGCCTGGGGTTGGCGCAGATACTGCAGACTTCCAGCTCTGTAAGATCCCGGCATTGCTTGCAGCGACCAATATTCTGCATCGCTTCCAGCAACACCTCTGACAAGCGCACACCGCCCTCACGATTGCGTTCCAGCAGGTGAAGGGCCATTCTTTGTGCGGTTTTGGGTCCCACACCGGGCAAGCAGCGCAGGGATTCGACCAACCGGCTTAACAGGGGTTCTGACGTCATGAAGTGTATTAAATGTTCCTGGCGTGATCAGAATGGCATCTTGAAGCCCGGCGGCAATTTCATTCCCTGGGTCAAACCGGCCATCTGCTGTTCCGAGTTCTCCTTGATCTTGTTGACCGCATCATTGGTTGCGGCGGTGACAAGGTCTTCAAGCATTTCAATGTCATCGGTCAAAGATGGATCAATAGTGACGCGCTTGACAGCGTGCTGACCATTCATGACGACACTGACCATGCCGCCACCGGCCTGCCCGGTCACTTCCATATGGGCCAGTTCTTCCTGGGCTTTTTGCATTTCCTGCTGCATTTTTTGCGCCTGTTGCATCAGGCCGGCAATATTGCCTTTCATATTGGCTTTCCTCGTTTATTCAAGCTCGTTGTATGGACAACGCGCTACTGTAATGGTTGTATCGAATCGGGAATAACTTTTGCACCAAACCGGTTTTTCAGTTCCTGTACCGTTGGGTCCTCATCGATCGATCTCTCCGCATCGGTCATTTTACTGATCACCTTCCGTTCAATTTCCGCTGCAACAGATTTGACCGGACCATTGGCCGTGTGTAACTCCAGCGTGACTTGCTCGCCGAGGTGCTCTGACAAGGCCGAGCGCAGATCCTGGAGCACAGATTCGGTGCCGAGGCCCCTGAGGGTTTCAGGCACAAGGTAGCGCCAGTGGTTATCTTCGACCAACTCCAACTGGATGTTGCGGGCAAATTCTCGTGCTGCTCCGGCGAGATCAAGCCCGGCCTGCATCTCCGACCAGTCCGGCAAACGCCCGGACGGACCGCTTGAGTCTGTCAACTGCGGTGCTGAATCCAATGCCCGCTTCGGCGCAGAAGCTGCTTGACCAGCGGACGCAGGAGTTGGCGGCGCCGGCGGATAGGACTCCTTCGCTTGAGCATTCTGATGCCCGGATTCAAGTTTCAGCTCCAGCTCCGGTTCAGGCCCCGGTGCTGCCGCGGATTCAGATGCCGTTTCGATTGGCGCCTGGGGTTTGCGCTTTGAAGGGGACAGCATGGCGTCAATGGCCGCTCTCGCCTCTTCTGCCGCATTCACGCGGTTGTCTGCTGGTGCAGACGTTGGCGCAGAGGCAGGTTTTGACAGTGAAGCTGTTTCGAATGATGACGAAACGGCGGAAGACTCGGGTTTTGCTGTCAATGTTTCCGTGCCCGATCCTGCAGGCCTGAAAGCCAGCATACGCAATAATGTCATTTCAAGACCGGTACGCGGATCCGGCGCCATGCCCAGGTCACGCCTGCCGGTAACGGCAATCTGGTAAAAGAGCTGGGCGTCTTCCGGTGAAATCAGTGAGGCGCGCTCTTTCAACGATTCCCAGTCGGCACGCTCAGCGTCCTGGAACCCCGGGGCTGCATGGATGATCGCTATCCGGTGCATGGCCTCTGCCAATTCGTCCAGTGCGCTCTCGAGGTTACGTGACTGGGATACGAGTTCCTCGACAATGGTCATCAGGGCTGCGCCATCAGAGCGCGACAGGGCATCAATAATTGCAGCGATATGCACATGGTCGATACTGCCGAGCATACTTGCGACGTCCGCGTCTTTCAGACTGCCCCCACCGAAGGCAATCGCCTGGTCCAACAGGCTCAATCCATCACGCATGCTGCCGTCGGCCGCACGTGCGATGCGCATGATGGCCGAATCATCCGCCTCGATGGCCTCTGTCTGAAGAATCCTGTCAAGATGCCCGCCGATCTGGTCCGGCAGCAAACGGGTGAGGCTGAAACGCAGGCAACGGGATAAAATGGTGATTGGCAGTTTTTGCGGATCGGTGGTTGCCAAAATAAATTTGACGTGTGGAGGTGGTTCCTCCAGTGTTTTCAACAGCGCATTGAAACTGTGGCCCGACAACATATGGACCTCATCGATGATATATACCTTGTAACGACCGCGGGTTGGCGTGTATTGCACCGTCTCCAGTAATTCACGGGTATCATCGACCTTGGTCTTTGAAGCCGCATCGATTTCAAGCATATCGACAAAACGGCCTTCATCCACCTCTATGCAGCTTCCACATTCGCCACAGGGTTTGGACGAAACGCCTTTCTCGCAATTCAGGCACTTGGCAAGAATACGTGCAATGGTTGTTTTACCGACACCGCGTGTACCCGTCAGCAAAAAGGCGTGATGCACGCGGTCCTGGTCAAGACCATTTACCAGCGCCTGCACAACATGCTGCTGGCCAACCAGGTCCTCAAAGGTATGCGGGCGCCACTTGCGGGCCAATACTTGATAACTCATCGGGAATCCTCTGATCCAATTTTGCTAATGATAACAGAAGAGTTGGTGGCAACCCCTGCCCACCGTTCCCCGGCGCCCGAGTCTGCTGCTGCCGCTGCTCCCTTCCGGGCCTGACGGGGTTCACAACATATCGTCGCGGGGAGGCCGACAGGGGCCACCTCTGAACCGCACACCTGGTCAATAAGGTCTGCGGGAACGGAATTGTGCCGCAAGCCATGGCAGGGTTCAATCATTCAATTCCATTTTCTTGCAATACACGTCCGTTTTAACTTATGGGGACGCCGGTCAGTGATTTCACCCCTGGCTGGTGTATTCTTTAAAAATTTCCCGTTAGCGGTTGTCACATCCCCGTTCTGCAGGGACAATACACGATTTGAATTTCCGGACCACTATGCCAGCATCGTCACATATTCACCTTGATCGACTGGAAGCAGAGAGCATTCGCATCCTGCGCCAGGTAGCGACCGACTTTGAACGACCGGTATTACTGTATTCCGTCGGCAAGGACTCCTCGGTTTTGCTGCACCTGGCCATGAAGGCATTTTATCCGGCCAAACCGCCCTTCCCGCTGTTGCACGTGGACACCACCTGGAAATTCCGCGAAATGATCGCCTTTCGTGATAACACGGCAAAACGTCTTGGGCTGGAATTGATTGTTTACACCAACCCGGAAGGCAAAGGCAATAAAATTACGCCATTCACCCATGGTAGTTCGCGCTATACCGATATCATGAAAACCGAGGCGCTGAAACAGGCACTGGACGCAGGCAAATATGATGCCGCGATTGGCGGGGCGCGCAGGGACGAGGAAAAATCGCGCGCCAAGGAACGGGTATTTTCCCATCGCTCAAAAGGGTACGTATGGGATCCCAAGAATCAGCGGCCTGAACTTTGGTCGTTGTACAACACGCGGATCAATCCGGGAGAGAGCCTGCGCGTATTTCCCTTGTCCAATTGGACCGAAACGGATATATGGGCGTATATCTATCTTCAGAACATTCCGATGCCCAACCTTTACCTGGCTGCGGAGAGACCCGTGGTCGAAAGAGATGGCCAATTATTCATGGTCGATGACGACCGTTTCCCCTTGAATGATGGTGAAACGCCGGAAACGCGCTCCATACGTTTCCGCACATTGGGCTGTTATCCACTCACCGCCGCCATTGAATCCAAGGCAAGCACCCTGGCCGAGGTGATTCTCGAAATGCGCTCGACCCATTCGTCGGAACGTTCCGGCAGGGTCATCGACAAGGACCAGGCTGCTTCGATGGAGAAGAAGAAAAAAGAGGGCTACTTCTGATGTCCACGGCAAACCAGGCCAAACTTGACCTTCAACAGTTCATTGAGCAGGAAAGCTCCAAGAGCATGCTCAAGTTCATCACCTGCGGCAGCGTGGATGACGGTAAAAGCACTTTGATCGGGCGCCTTTTGTATGACTCCCAGCTGCTCTATGATGATCAACTGGAGGAGCTCAAGCGAGACAGCAAGGGCCGACTCTCAACCGACGAGGATATAGATTTTTCACTGCTGGTGGACGGTCTCGCGGCAGAACGGGAACAGGGCATCACCATCGATGTCGCCTATCGTTTTTTCTCAACGGCAAAGCGCAAGTTTATCGTCGCCGACACACCCGGTCATGAGCAATACACACGCAACATGGCCACCGGCGCCTCAACTGCTGAGGCTGCGGTACTTTTGATCGATGCCCGCCTGGGTGTTTCGGTACAAACACGACGCCATGCCTATATCCTGTCGCTGGTCGGCGTGAAGCACATCCTGCTGGCAGTGAACAAGATCGACCTGATGGATTATTCGCAATCCCTGTTCGAGGACATCTGTGCGGACTTTGATCTTTTTGCCAGGGATCTGGGCTTCATAAGTTCCTACGCCGTGCCCATTTCGGCCTTGAAAGGCGACAACATCACCTTACCCAGCGCGCGCACGCCGTGGTTCAAGGGGCAACCGCTGTTGAGCTACCTGGAAACCCTCGAACCAACCCGTGATGATTCAAAGCAATTCCGTCTGCCGATACAACGCGTGTGCAGGCCAAACCTCGATTTTCGCGGATATGCCGGCACGCTCGCCGGTGGTGAAATCGCGGTGGGTGATGAGATCATGGTGGCGTCATCACTGAAACGCAGTCGCGTCAAATCGATTGTAACGATGGATGGAGAATGGCCATCTGCTGGCAAAGGAGACGCCATAACGCTGACCCTTGAAGACGAGATCGACATTTCACAGGGGGACGTGTTGCACCGGCCCGGCGAACCGCTTGAGCGCAGCAACCAGTTCCAGGCGCACCTGATCTGGATGCATGAAGACCCGATGCTGCCGGAACGCAGTTATATGCTCAAAATTGGCACGCAAACCACATCGGTACAGGTCACCGACCTCAAGTATGCGATCAATATCAATACCTCCGAACATCTGCCGGCTACCAAGATCGACCTGAACGGCATTGCCGTGTGTAATTTTGCCACCGCACAAGCAATCGCCTTCGATTCCTATGCTGACAACCCGGAAACCGGTGCTTTTATCCTGATCGACCGCATCAGCAATAACACCGTTGGCGCCGGCATGATCGATTTTGGTTTGAGGCGCGGGCAGAATCTCTCGTGGCAGTCATTCGAAATCAATCGCGAATCCCGCGCCACGATGAAAAACCAGAAACCCATGGTCGTCTGGTTTACCGGACTCTCGGCATCGGGGAAATCATCGATTGCCGATATCGTCGAACAAAAACTGGCAGCCCGCAATAAGCACACCTATTTGCTAGACGGGGATAATTTCCGTCACGGCCTGAACAAGGACCTGGGTTTCACCGATGCCGACCGCGTGGAAAATATCCGGCGGGTGGCGGAGGTCGCGCGCCTGATGGCTGATTCCGGTCTGATTGTAATGACGGCGTTCATTTCACCGTTCCGGCGTGAACGCAGAATGGCCAGGGAAATTGCCGGCGATATCGATTTTGTAGAGGTGTTTGTCGATACGCCGCTGGAGATCTGTGAAGCACGTGACCCCAAGGGCATGTATGCCAAGGCGCGCCGCGGAGAAATCCCCAACTTCACCGGGATCAGCTCACCCTATGAACCACCGCAACGGGCAGATATTCACCTCGATGCCGGTGAGCGATCAGCCGATGACCTGGCTGACGAGGTGTTGCAAAAGCTGCATCTTCTTTGACCTGAGACAGCGGGTCAGGCGGTTTCTTCGGGCTCCAACAGCTGAAAGATATTGAAGTGCTCGTGGTTCTCATCGGGCACCAATTGACCAAGCAGGGAAATTCCGGCCTCGTGAACCGAATCGGCCCTGCCGCTGATCAGTGGGTGCCAGTCTGGCAGGTCCTGACCCTTCGCCAGCCTTCTGTAGGCACAACTGTTCGGTAACCACTCAAAGGCATGAACGTTCCCGGCGCTCAACTGCAGGCAATCAGCTACTTTACTGGCCCGGTTCTGATAATCCGAGCAGCGGCAGGTCTGGATATCCAGTAACTCACAGGCGGTATTGGTGTAATAAAGCTCACCGTCATCGACGTCTTCGATCTTGTTGATGCAACACAGTGCGCAACCATCACACAGGGCGTCCCATTCGGCAGGGTTCATCTGCTCAAGGGTTTTTTGTTTCCAGAATTGATCATCCATGACCCGTGCATTATGGCAGTATTGCCATAAAATGAAACAGGCTAAGATCGCAAATCGTTTCAACAGCGCGCCTGCTTAAAAACCATGCCAGGGAAAAACATGATTATAAAAGCACTGCAAAATATCTCACGCTCAAGGAAATTGTTTCTAAACCTCGTATGTATTGGCCTGCTGACC
>JBFFWN010000159.1:0-8380 GCA_041570235.1 Lysobacterales bacterium
CACGTAGCGTGCCTGCGCACCCGCAGCCCTCAGCTCCGGACCGAACACACGGGTGCTCAACGACCCCCATGTGCCCCGGTCAAAAGGACAACGGTCGGTATCGCCCATCACCATGTCGATCATATCAACGGCGACATCCAGTTCATCCGCCAGCATCTGCGGCAACGATGTAACAATGCCCTGCCCCATCTCGATCTTGCCGGTAAAACAGGTGACCCTTCCGTCCTCGCCTATGCGCAAATACGCGTTAAAGGGAAGGTTATTTTTTTGCGCCCCATGTGACTGGGCCAGCGATAAACGTGGCTGGGTGGTGAATAAAACCACCACGCCCCCACCAACGCTTTTGAGAAAGCTGCGACGGTTGAATCTTGTCAATGGTGTGCTCATGATTTTTCCCCGTCAGTGGTGTTTTGGGAAACGGAATGAACAGCCTTCAGAATGCGTTTATGGGCGCCACAACGACATAGGTTGTCGTCCAACCCCTTGATGATGTCCGCCTCACTGGCTGACGGGTTTTCACCCAGTAAACTGACTGCCGTGATGATCATTCCGGGGGTGCAGTAGCCGCATTGCAGGGCGTCGTTTTCGACAAAAGCCTGCTGAACAGGGTGCAGTTTCTCGCCATTTGCCAGCCCTTCAATGGTGGTGATGGTCTTGTTTGCCACGGCATTCAAATCCATCAGGCATGAACGCTCTGCAACGCCATCGACCAGTACCGCACATGCGCCACAAAGGCCGGCGCCGCAACCATACTTGGTGCCGGTCAGCTGCATGTCTGCACGCAGAAACCACAGCAATGACTGGCCCGGATCCTCTTCCAATTGAACCGGCTTGCCGTTGAGTGTGAATTGAATCATTTCCTTCATGATGATTCCTTCGGATTACATTCGTTAATTGAATTTTTGACGCAATATGACACTGATAATAGTACCATTTTTACCGCGTGGATTCCTCGGCCCAGGGGCCATGAAGCCGTAAACGGATAGCCGGATAATGTGAGCCCGGCTTGATTTTCAGGCTGCCGAATCAACCCTTTGCTATTGGCGTTTGCTATTGGCCGCTCACGTTTTTGGCTTCATCCAATGCGGTTTTCATGATGTCGGCCCAGCTCTGCATGATTCTTCTGGCTGCAGCCCGGTTGGTGACGCGGTTTTGCCAGCGCATATAGCCGCTTTGTCTATCCGCTTTCGGGTCCAGCGCTTTTGCGACCAGATCGCCCGTAACCGAGTCGTACAACTCCAGGTACAAGGTCATTTGCCCCGCTGTCTCGGAGAGCGTATATACGTTTGACGCCGATTGCTTTTCCGGCGCCACCACATCCAGGTTGATGATGGCGGGCCTGACGATCAAAACATCTCCGCCCAGTTCATTGACCAGCTTGTAACCACCTTTTTCGAGGGTTTCTGTGAAAACGGTTCTGAACAGTTCCGCCACTTCGGATTTTATCGATTCCATCTGCCCGGGTGTAACCCTGTTCGAATAATCCCGGCGCTGCTCGCGTTGCCAGTTTTTCTTGAAGGCCACGTAGGCATCGGTCATATAAATCCTTTGGTATTGACCCAGGTCCGCGCCGGGCTCTGCATACACAAGCGCCAGCCTGGTTCCTTCAACCCGGTGCAGGCCTTCAGGGGTTATCTCGGGAAGTTCCAATTGCTTCGCCAATGACAAACCACTTGCAAAAGCCATCATAAAAAATATCAACAAAGCCATAAGCATTTTGAATTTCATTGGTCAATCTCCACGAAAACATCGACGGGGGTATTAATATAACAAAATGGTTGATCAATATGCCGCGAGATGATTGTCTTCAGCGCTTTGCCATTTGTGAGACTCATTTATCAGGTAAACTGCGATCAGAAACCGAAATACGACACTACACAAACAAGGTCTTACGCATGAATCAGCCCTATTCCATCTTCAGCATCGTCATGTTTTATTAAAAAATGCACATGTTAAACCCCGTCAAACCCACTCTCTTTTTGATCCTGCTCTGCCTGCTTGTGTCATCGTGTCACAAAGACACCGGGTCGGGATCTGCTGCCACCGATGCTGAAGCGACAGACATGAAGACCTCCAAAATGAACAATAAAAAATCGCCGATTAACCCCCAAAACTGGCCGGTTCAGCCAGCAGTGATGGTGAGGGATGCTGAAACGGAAAGTCGTATCAGTGAATTGATCACGCGCATGACGCTCGAGGAAAAAGTCGGCCAGATCATCCAGGCCGATATTAACTCGGTGACGCCCGCGGAGGTCAGGAAGTTCAACCTGGGCTCGATTCTCAATGGCGGGGGTTCCGCGCCGGACAAGAATCTTCGCAACACCCCCCGGTCATGGCTGGCCCTTGCTGATGAGTTTTGGGAAGCGTCAACGGACACATCTGATGATGGCGCCGGTATTCCGGTCATCTGGGGCACAGATGCGATGCACGGCAGCAGCAATATCGTTGGAGCGACCCTGTTTCCGCACAATATCGGCCTGGGTGCCGCCGATGACCCCGACCTGATGTATGAAATCGGCAGGATTACGGCACTCGAAATCCGGGTCACCGGTTTTGACTGGACTTTTGCCCCGACAATTGCGGTGGTCAGAAACGACCGCTGGGGCCGGACTTACGAGGGTTACTCGGAAGACCCGCGCATTGTTGTGGACTATGCACCGCGATTTATAGAAGGCCTGCAGGGCAAACTCGGTACGGATCAGTTTCTCGACGAAGACCATACCATTGCAACGGCAAAGCATTTTGTAGGCGACGGCGGCACCATCGACGGGCATGACCAGGGTGACAACCGCTCGAGTGAAGCAGAACTGCGCGATATCCATGCAGCGGCCTACCCTGCGGCCATTGCGGCAGGTGCACAAACGGTTATGGCGTCGTTCAACAGCTTTCATGGCCGAAAGTTACATGGCTTTAAATCACTGTTGACCGATGTACTGGTGGGCCAAATGGCCTTTGATGGATTTGTAGTCGGCGACTGGAACGGCCATGGCCAGGTGAAAGGCTGCAGTAAAAAATCATGTCCCGCCTCATTCAACGCCGGCCTCGATATGTTCATGGTGCCCAGAGACTGGAAAGCGCTTTATTACAATACATTGAAGCAGGTGCGTAAGGGCGAAATCACTGTTGAACGCCTGGACCAGGCGGTTGCACGAATTCTGCGGGTAAAATTCCGCGCCGGGGTGTTGGATACCGTCAAGCCTTCCTTGCGCAAACATGCGGGAGACTGGGCCTTGCTGGGCGCACCTGAACACCGGGCGATTGCACGTGAGGCAGTGCGTAAATCGCTTGTCCTTTTAAAAAATGACAATGCCATTCTGCCACTGGCGGCTGACAGCACCGTTCTGGTTGCAGGCAATGGCGCCAACGATATTGGCAAGCAAAATGGCGGCTGGACCCTGTCTTGGCAGGGAACCGGCAACAGCAACGAACACTTTCCAAACGCGGATTCCATTTTTGATGGCATTCGTAAAACGGTCGAATCGGCTGGGGGTACCGCCATTCTCAGTGAAAAGGGTAAATGGAAAGACAAACCTGACGTCGCCATCGTCGTATTTGGCGAAGATCCCTACGCGGAAGGCCTGGGCGACAGGGCCAATGTTGATTACGCGGATGACGATGGTCTTAAATTGCTCGGTAAATTCAAGCGGGCGGGTATTCCAACGGTCAGTATCTTTATTTCAGGCAGGCCATTGTGGGTGAACCCGGAGTTAAACCTGTCGGACGCCTTTGTTGCCGCATGGTTGCCGGGCTCTGAAGGTGGAGGTATTGCCGACCTGTTGTTCGCCAATGCGCAAGGCCAGCCCCGTTATGATTTTACCGGCAAACTTTCCTACTCCTGGCCAGCCACCGCCGCCCAGGCTGAAGTGAATGTCGGTGATGACAACTACAATCCGCTGTTCGCCTATGGATACGGCCTGAGCTACAGCGATTCGGTCTCGATATCTGCGCTCTCGGAAGACCCCGGTATTTCCGGCGATAGAGATGCCTCCGCCGGCAACATCATCGTGTTGGGGCATCCGGCCGGCCATTGGGCCATCAACCTGAAAGATAAAGATGGCATCATGCTGATCAGTGATGTCCGTGGACAAAGTGCCAGTGGCAGGCTGCGAATTGTTCCGGCGGATTACGAAATACAGGAAGATACCTTTATCGCAAGCTGGAGCGGTCCTGCCCGCCTGGTAATAGAAGGAAAACCTGCAGACTTTCAACGCCAGGCCAGTGAAAACCAGGCGCTCGAACTCCATTACCAGGTTTTGAGGGCGGAATCGTCCAGCGCAACCATATCGATGGGCGGAGGCACGTTGGAGCTGGCCGAACAGTTCATTGCAAAATCGGGTAAGGGTTGGCAGACATCACATATCAGTCTTTCATGCTTTGTAAATGCGGGTGCACAATTGCAGGCTGTCAACGAGCCATTGGTGATCAGCGCAGATGGCCCTCTGCAACTGCAGGTCAAATCAGCCAGGATTGTCGCTGACCCGAAGGGTGCTGATTGTAATTTGTGAGGAGAACCTGGGTCGTATGTTGCTTCCGGGCGGGGGCATTTCGGAATCACGATGTGATCTGAGCCGTTCCAAGCCGCTGCAATCGCTTCCAGATTTTCTCAGTTTCTGATTTTGCTATAAGTATCCCCTTGCTCACGGCAATAAAGCGGACCTGCTCAAAGGCATTGGGTGGCAGTTCACCGGATGCAAGGGCGCCCAGCCATGCGGCATGTTTTTCGAGGAAGACGATTTCTGCCTGGCTGAATTCGGCCCGTAGCTCTGCGGGCAGTGAATGCCGGCGGCTTAAATAGGCCTCGTGCTGTTTGCGCAGTTGATCGATGCACTGCCTGCGCTCCTCTGTTTTCTTTATGGCGATCATTTTTTCCCGGCGCATGTACTTGTTCTGTATCACCCTGCCCAGCCTGGCGGTTCGGGCTTCGGGATCCCGGTTGAACTTTCCCTTGACCTGCTCGATTCGCCAGTACCCATCGTCTTTCACCAGGCCGGCTGTGGCCAACACCCTGCCGCTGGAACTCTCGGAAATGGAAAACAGGCGGTAATTACCCGAAATACAATGCTTTGCATACGTCGCCACGCAACTGCCCATGCGCTCGCCTTCCTTCGCCAGTGCAAAGGAAGTGGTCAGGGGCTTGATAAGCATTCCATCCTGTTCAAACTCAGGCAGCACTGATTGCCAGGCAAGCCGCCTGGGGTTCAGCTTTTGCCATTTCCGGTACCTGCGGTAGATGGCGGTCCAACCCGATCGCCACTGGTTGCGATCAAAAGAGGGTTTCTCGTCACGTAACCAGTTGAGCACACGCACCCATTCATCCTGGACAAACACTTCACGCTTCACCGGATCATCCAGTTTGCGCCAATGGGCACTGGCGACATTTGCGATACGCGGATCGATTTCTGAAGCCGGGTTAAAGGAACCACCGATGCAGGTGATAAATGGCCTTCCCAACGCCACAGGCAGTGGCTTTTGCAAACCGCCGGCACATTGCCAGCTGACATATGAGATGGCCCTTCCCATCAGGTAGAGATCATCGGTCGCGATAGGTATCAGCGCGGCATAGGCATCCTCATCATAACGGTTCAAAAAACGCCAACCGGCCTTGCTGAGCCCCAGGTCAAAACATAACCGCCGCAACACCCCCAGATCATCGGTGCAGGAGATCACCCCGGTGAGAATCGCAAGCTGGCGGAATTTTCTCAGTGGCTCGTCGCACTTTTTAAGCCCGGCAATACAGTCTTCCGCGATATCCAGGTTCAAATTGCGTTGCAAAATCATACTCCAGGCAGAATTTTTCAAACGGGATGGGGAGCTGTCCCAGGGTAGTAATGTAAGGACCGTGTTTCTCAAAAGCTGAGAATGATGGAGATATTCAACACACACCGTTGCACCCTCATCGAAAGTAACTTTGTCTGCCCGATCGGCTAAACTTGGATCAACTGAAAATCATTGGGAGCAGGTCTTGAACCGCAAATATCAAATTGCAGCCTTTCTGGCTGTTTTCACAACCACACTTGGACAATCAACATTCGCAGGGCAAACTGAAGCCCAGGAAGCGTTTTTTCAGGAATTTTCAAGTCTCTGCGGCGCTCGTTTCACCGGTCAGTCTGTTTTCCCTGAGGATCCGGGTGATGCCTGGAGGGGCAAGGAACTGGTTGCACATATCGAAACATGTACCGAGGATGAAATCAGGATTCCATTCATCGTAGGTGATGACCACTCCCGCACCTGGATACTGCGCCGGGTGGAAGGTGGAATTGAACTCAAACATGATCACCGTCATGCAGACGGCACGCCGGATGAGGTCACCATGTACGGTGGCACCACACAGACCACCGGCAGTCCCCTGTCGCAGTCTTTTCCAGCTGACGCATACACGGCGAACCTGATACCGGATGCATCCACCAATGAATGGTTTCTTAGCTTCAGTGAGGATGGCGCCGAATTGACTTATTACCTGGAAAGAAACGACAAACCGCGCTTCAAGGCCATTCTGAAAAAGAAATAGACTTGGGAAGCCTGGGGACAGAATAAAGTGCCTGACGTTATCCAGGTCCTCAATGGATCCGGGCCGGCCAATTCGGCCCCGGTTCGCGTTGACAAGGCGCCGGGTGAGGGTTTCCGGTACTCAGGCGGTGGTTACACGGTTGCCCAGCTGATGATGACGGATGCTTCCGGCAAGCCGTTTGAAGTGTTGATGGATGAACTGCTGATAAAGCCGTTGAGCACTACCGCAATGCGCTCAGGCGTGACCCGAAGTTGGCCAGCGCTTTGAAAGGATTGGTTGAGTTGGAGAAGGCAAAGGACGAGTAACTCACTCCGGCGCCCGGCTCTCAAACTTTATTCTGATCATCACCATTGGCGGCCCACGTAAAGTCGCAGGAAGAAGCCGCGGTGGATATTACCTGCCGGGGTTGATGGCGGTGTGCGGTCAGACCGAGAGCAGCTCAGCGTTATGCCCGTTTTTATCAAGCTCGCGCCGGACTTCAGCATGATAGATGGAATTCATCAAAATAATGACGTCCGCTGTCTCTTTATTGAGAAGGTCAGGCCCGACAACCTCTTGTCCCGAGCCGGGGATAAAGCAATGGTGTTTGTGAGGGTTGATGTCGATGACCTTGCGGATGATAGCGGCCCCATCCAGCTGATTCAGGAACGCGGCGGCCTTTGACCCACCACCCCAAAGCATCACCGTCTTTTTGTCACGGGCGTAAGCCGCCAGCCGCGAAGTCCATTCGGCCTGCATGGCGGCATAGGCGGCTTTGAACGAATCAATCAGTTTTACCATTTGCATACCGCCGGGCTTTGCGCTGGATCCGGTACTCGTTGCAACGGGCCTTGCCACCAGCATGATGTACTGCGCGTCATAGTCCAGCCAGCACTCGAGCACTTCAAAACCGCAGTTATTGAACAGGGAGCACAGGGAGTCACGGTCAAAATATGAGCAGTGCTCATAATAGATGTCCCAGAATGCGCCCTCTTTGAGAATGCGAAGGGTATCGGGCACCTCGAAAAACAACAGCGTGTCCAGCCGGTCACCAATGGAAGCGCGCAGGTCCCCCAGGAACTCGTGGACGTTCGGGATGTGCTCCAGCGTGTGGCGGCAGGCAATAACATCGGCCTGGTCAATTCCGTGACGGCGCTCCCACATTTCCTCTCGAAAGTCGATGCTCAACGCTGACGTATCGAGGCGGCCCGGCACGTAAGCCGGATCGTAGCCAATTCCGCTATTGCCGCCCAGCTCACAGATCGCCGCCAGGAATTCACCCTTGCCGCTGCCGATTTCCAGCACGGTTTTGCCACTGATGTCGTAATCATCGATCAATCGGGTCGCCAGGCCGCGCAACCAGTTCATAAACGTCGGCGAGCAACCCTGGCTTTCCTCGCAGGTCGCGGAGTATTCGTGGATCCCGCTCTCGAAAAGCCGGTTGGTGATAAAGCCGCAGCGCTGGCAGATGGCCAGTTCAATATCCCTTCGGGGGTAGTTAAGAGCCTGCTGCCGGGTTGGCATTAGAAGGGTGGTATGCACGGGTACCTGCCGGCACTCGTAGAATGGTTGCAGGCCGTCGGCAAGACAGGCCGGACAGGTTGACAGGCTCACAGGTCATCTCCGGAAAGAATGTGCGGGGCGGGCAGCGGCACGATGAATTTGCCGCCAGAGCGCAGCCAGGCACTTTCCTGCAGTAATATCTCGCGGCGCAGGTTCCAGGCCAGCAACAAAAGGTAATCCGGTTGCCTGGTTTTGATTTCTGCCGTGGATATGATCGGGATATTCACTCCCGGAATCCATTTACCTTGCTTGAGGGTATTCCGGTCTACCGCATATTCAACATGGCGGGCAGCCCCACCCAGGCAGTTGAGCAACACCGTACCCTTGGCG
>JBFFWN010000160.1:0-8361 GCA_041570235.1 Lysobacterales bacterium
ACAGCAACCAGGCACAGCAAACCTGGAAAAGCAATGTCGGTATGCAACGTGAAGATTTCATGGAACTGGATGGCCGCACTTTGCTGGTGGTTGGACTGGGTGGCATTGGCACTCATGTGGCCAGGAAAGCCCATGGCCTCGGTATGCGCGTGATCGCAACACGTGGCAGCCGGCATGAAGGCCCCGAATACGTGGAATACGTCGGTCTGTCCGATGAACTGGTAAAACTGGCGGCAGAGGCGGACGTGGTCATCAATACCGTACCGCTGACACCCGAAACCCGCGGCATGTTCAATGCTGAGTTCTTTGACGCGATGAAATCGACCGCCTATTTCATATCCGTAGGACGGGGCGCCAGCACCAATACAGACGACCTGTTGGCTGCCCTCAGAGACGGTGAATTGGCCGGTGCGGGCCTGGATGTTACCGACCCGGAACCGCTGCCCGAAGGACATCCTTTGTGGACAACACCCAGGGTTATCATCACGCCTCACATGGGCGGTCGCTCTGACAAGGCCAGGCAGCGGTTGTTTCTGCTCGTACAGGAAAACCTCAGGCGTTACGTGGCCGGTGAGCCGATGATCTCGGTGGTGGACATTGAAAGGGGTTATTAACCCACTCGTTGCTGCCCAATGGCTGCCGGTCAGACGGCAGCTGCGGCGGATGCTTTTGACAACATCATGACAAAACTGCAAGCTTGGCAGGAAAAGTGAGATTAACGTTGAGATCCATCATTTACCACACAAAACCGGACTGGAGATGAACACATAATGACAACAAGAAGAGAGTTTCTTTCGATATCAGCCAGCGCCCTGGCATTACAGGCAAGCGGCCTGGCCCTGGCAACGCCGGCCACACGACCGCTGGAAATACTGTTTCTCGGCGGCACCGGGTTTCTTGGGCCACACCAGATCAACTATGCCCTTGCACGCGGCCACAAGGTAAGCATGTTTAACCGGGGTTCCAATGCCGGTATGTATGGTGACGATGTCGAAGAGATCATCGGTAACCGCGACAGCAACATCGATGCAGGGCTTTCAACGCTGGGTAACGACCGCACATGGGATGTGGTGGTCGACAATTCCGGTTATATACCCAGGCATGTGCGTGACAGCGCTGAATTATTGAAGGGCCGTTGCAAACGTTACCTCTATGTATCAACGGTTGCCGTGTATGACTTTGAAACCGGCAGCGACTTCCCCGAGACGGCAAAACTGGCGGCGCTCGAAGATCCCTCGATTGAAGAAGTGACCGGCGTTACCTACGGACCACTGAAGGCGGAATGTGACCGTATTGTCAGAAGCATTTATGGGGATGCATGCACCGTCGTCCGTCCGACGTACGTGGTGGGACCGGGCGACCATACCGACCGCTTCACCTTTTATGTAGACCAGGTCAACAAGGGTGGCGATGTGCTGGCGCCCGGCCTGCCGGACAATGAGGTACAGTGGGTTGATGCAAGGGACCTGTGCCCGTGGATTGTCACGCTGGCCGAAAATGACACCCCCGGAATCTTCAATGCAGCGGGTCCCGCGTCAGCGGTGACCCGCAACGGCCTGATGTGGGGCCTGCGCGCGTTGACCGCAGAACCCGTCAATTTCTTCTGGCCGAGCATAGATTTACTGGAGGAACTTGAGATCAGCATGCCGATGATGAGTACGGAAAGAGGTTCTGTACACTTTGAAAATTCGGCCTCAATGAAAGCAGGCATGAACTACCGTTCCTTGGCTGCAACGGCCGGTGACACGCTTGATTGGTGGCAGTCACAAGATGCAGAACGGCGCGCCAATCCACGCCGCTGGCCAAGTTCAGAAAAAATGGCTGCAGCCATCGCCAGGCTGAAAAAGATGTGACCAGCCAGTTTTTCAGGGATTACACATTGCAGTTTTAGGTAAATTGCACCGGGCAGTGCCCGGTTTTTACACGGAAAACCGGGCGCCAGGATACCGTCATCGCTGAATACCCCATGGCATTTGACAAAAATGGGTCGAAACCCGTTTCCTGTCCGAGTGCTTTATTGTTTAGTGGGTAAACTTACCGCGACGAATACGCTCGGCTTCCATTTGTTCAACTTCTCGTGAACCTGAAATAACGATTTCAGGGTTGGGAACGTAGTCGATCCCGGTATCGCCCCGATCATAGGGCACCGCGTTGAGGATGGTTTTTATCGAGTTGAGTCGCGCCTGGTGCTTGTCCTGTGACCGGATCACCGTCCATGGTGCGTGGTTGGAATGGGTTTTTCTCAGCATTTCATATTTTTGGTTGGTGAAATCATCCCAACGCTCCTGGGCCTGCAGATCCACCTCGCTCAATTTCCACTGGCGTAGTGCATCGTTTTTCCGGCGCTCGAAACGACGGGCCTGTTCTTCCTTGGTCACACTGAAATAAAGTTTGACGATGATCGTTCCCTGGCGAACGAGGTCCTTTTCAAAACCAACCACGCCTTTCATAAACATCTTGTATTCCTCCGGCGTGCAAAAACCGAAAACCGGTTCGACCATGGCGCGGTTGTACCAACTGCGGTCCAGCAGTACGCATTCACCGCCGCGCGGGAAATGCTCAACATAACGCTGAAAAAACCACTGTGACCGCACGGCGTGGTTTGGTTTGCCCAGGGCAACAACCCGGTAATGTTTTTCGTTCATGTACCGCGTAATACGACGAATGGTGCCGCCCTTCCCCGAAGCATCGCGACCTTCGAATAGAATAATCATGCGGCGCTTGGATTCTTCCAGGTATTTTTGCATCAGGATCAATTCCGCCTGGAAAGGCTTGAGTTCTCTTTCAAGCGCTGCCTTTTCAAGGATGCTGCCGGCCTTTTTTGCCCCATGCAGTTCAATCTGCTGCTGTAACCTTCTATTTTCCGCCAGCATTTCCTCCGCAGTCAGCTCAACTGCAGGTTCAACTGTATCGTCGCTCCCCGATACATCAATTTCATCAACCACGTCTTTGGCCGAATCGTCGTTTGCGGATTGTTCCAGTTTGGAAGCGGATATGGTCATCAGGCATTGTCCTTTGAGTAGCGAAGTGATTCATTCTAATAGGTTGAGAGTCAATTTTGAACAAGCGGGGTGTATGCAAAAATTATTTGGCGGATTTTCCAGGGTATACCAGAAACCAAGGGTAGCAACTCTTTAGCGCACAAAATCGCCAGGGTATGCCGCGTATATCATGTGAAGCGGGATTCCCGGGGCTGCGGGATTCGCTCAAATCCGCCATATTATTTCCTTATCGGCCAACAACATCCTGCATGCTGTAGAACCCGGGTGACTGCCCTGCCAGCCATCGGGCGGCCTCAAGCGCCCCTTCTGCAAAAACACGGCGATCAATGACCTTGTGCTCCAACACCAGGCTTTCACTGGCATTTTTTAATACCACGGTATGTTCGCCAGGGACTTCACCACGCCGTTCTGCCTTGAAAGAAATCTGGCCGTCTTTAGGGAGGCTTTTGTTCTCAGGGTCATAGTGGAAAACGTCCGCAAACGCCTGCCCCCTCGCCGCGGCAAGAGCCTCGCCCAGTTGTAAAGCTGTTCCAGATGGAGCGTCGATTTTATGAACATGATGTGTCTCATGAATCTCTGCTTCAAACCGGTCACCAAGAACCGCTCCGGCCATTTGAATCATGCGTTGCAAAACGGCAATGCCAAGGCTCATGTTGCGGTCATACAAAATGGGTATGTTGCCGGCTGCGTCAAGCAGCTGTTGATGTGTCGATTCCGCCAGGCCGCTAACACCGCAAACCAGCGGAATGTTTGCCTCAACGGTTGCCCGAATAACCTCTTCCGTTGCATCCGGCAGGGTAAAATCAACCACCACATCGGCCCGCGACAGGATTGCAGGCAATTCATCGGAGCGCTTTGTTCGTGACCAGCAACCCGCAAGCCTCAGGTCAGCGGAACGTTCCACACAATCCTGTATTGCCTGGCCCATACGCCCACTGCCCAGGATGGCTATGTTCATTTTCATCATCATGATTACAAGTTTATGCGCTATCATCCACATTGGCAGCATTTTTTGAATTTTGGAAACCATATATGCAACAACTTATTGAAATCGTCGAAGACGCCTGGCTTCGCAAATCCAATGGCGAGGCAATCAGGGGTGATCGCGACCTGGAAGCCGCTGTAAAGGAATGTATTCATTTACTCGATAGCGGCCAGGCACGTGTGGCTGAAAAAACAGGCTCGGAGTGGAAGGTCAACCAATGGTTAAAAAAAGCGGTATTGCTGAGCTTTCACCTGCACGACAGTGTCACCATCAAGGGCGCCGCCAGTCACTTTTATGACAAGGTTCCATTGAAGTTTGCGGATTATACCGACGATGATTTCAAGGCCGCCGGTATTCGCGTGGTTCCGGATGCGCGGGTCAGACAAGGGGCATACATAGCACCTGACGTGGTGCTGATGCCCAGCTATGTCAATATTGGCGCTTACATCGGCAGCGGAACGATGGTCGATACGTGGGTGACCGTTGGAACCTGTGCACAAATCGGCAGCAATGTGCACCTTTCCGGCGGCGTGGGCATTGGCGGCGTGCTTGAACCCATCCAGGGCAGCCCGACGATCATCGAGGACGATTGTTTCATCGGCGCCCGCTCTGAAATTGTCGAGGGCGTGATCGTTGAAAAAGGCTGTGTTATCTCGATGGGTGTGTTTATCGGGCAAAGCACCAAGATCTATAACCGGCAGACGGGTGAAGTCAGCTATGGACGGGTACCCGCCGGTTCTGTCGTGGTATCCGGTAACTTGCCCGCAGCCGATGGTACACACTCGTTATATTGTGCTGTCATCGTCAAACAGGTCGACGCCAGGACACGTGAAAAAACCGCCCTTAACGATCTGCTCAGGCTGGGGGATTAGGCCATGTTGATATCAAACAGGAGTAAACCATGATAAGCGGTTCTCTCGTCGCACTCGTCACGCCTTTTCAAAATGATGCCATCGATGAAAATGCTCTGCAGAACATGGTGCATTGGCACATCGATGAAGGCACCAATGGCATCGTGCCGGTCGGCACCACGGGTGAATCTGCAACCCTGACCGAAGCAGAGCATTGCCGGGTGATTGAACTGGTGGTAAAGACGGCTGATGGCCGTATACCGGTGGTTGCCGGAGCGGGTTCTAACAACACGCGGGAAGCCATCTTTTACCACGAACATGCGCAAAAATTAGGTGCAGACGCGGCTCTTCATGTTGCCGGTTATTATAACCGGCCGTCCCAGGAAGGCCTGTTCAGACATTTTGAGGCCTTGAGCGAAATCAGTACAATTCCTATCATTGTGTACAATATTCCGCCCCGAGCAACGGTCGACATACAACCAGATACGATGGCCCGGATAGCTGCATTACCCAACATCGCCGGCGTCAAGGACGCCACGGCCGATCTTACCCGGCCCAATATTGAGCGCATGCTCATAAAGGGCGAGTTCTCCTACCTGTCCGGCGAGGATGGCTCTGCGGTTGCCTACAATGCTGCTGGTGGCAACGGTTGCATATCCGTGACCGCCAATATTGCGCCTGCGCTTTGCGCGCAAATGCAGGCAGCGTGCCGTGATGGCGATTTTAAAACCGCAATGGCCATCCAGGACAGACTGATGCCGCTGCACCTGGCCCTGTTTGCAGAACCCAATCCTGCCGGCCCCAAGTATGCGGCATCGCTATTGGGTCTTTGTGATGAATTTTGCCGTCTTCCCATGGTTCCACTGACGAGTGACACAAAATCGGCAATCCATGATGCCATGACCCGGCTGGAGCTTATCTGAATGCGGTAGTCAGGCCGGAACATAAGGTGTAAAAGCTGCGATGAGTATGAAGGGACGCTTGAATATCTTTCAAAGGGCCATGGTCCTTTGGAATGATCTGCACCCATACAACGCAGTACATGTTGCAGCAGTACCCGAAACCCTGGATATGGAGCGACTGCAGGATATCCTTGGCGGCACCCTCGAATCCCTTGGTCTCACGGGTTTGATGCTTGACAGGCAATCGGCTACTTATGATTACCGGGGCGGGCCGGCGGCAGAAAAAATTGAAACGGTTGAAGCGGGTGATGATGCTTCAGCTACCCTGTCGGCTGAAATCCACAAGCAGCTCAACAGCCCCTTTGCCAGCGATGGAAACACCTCACCCTTCCGCTTTTTTGTCATCGATGCGGGCTCTCAATTTTACCTGGGGATCGCCTATCTACACGTCGTGGCGGGCGCCGAATCAGTGGTGCTGCTGATGCAGGACTGGATAAGCAGCTACCTTGAACGGCAGGATCGGGGTTTTAAACAACCGGTCAATCTGTATCCGTCCACCTACGGGCCCTGGCTGCGCCGGCATCCCCTTGTCATTTTACGCAAGATAATGAACCTGCCCATATTGTTCTGGAACCTGGAGCATTCCTGGCGACCGCGCTACCGGGACGAAATGAACACCGATAACGGCTTCAGCTCGTTTTCATTAAATGCCGAACAGCTGGGTCACCTGAAGGCCGCGTCGAAGAGGTGGGGCGTTACCGTCAATGATCTGTTTCTCTCCTGTCTGTTCAAAATCTTCGCTCCCCTGCAAGACCATCGTGCCTACTCCAGACGCAGGAACCGCTTTTCAATTGGCACCATCGTCAATATTCGCAAGGACATGGGCATCGACAGCAAACGGACCTTTGGTGTGTTTCTGGGATCATTCGTGGTCAGTCATGCAGCGCCCGAAGGAATCAGCCTCAAGCAAATCGCCCTGGATGTGCGACGCCAGACCGCCAGGATCAAACGAAGTCGTCGCTACCTCGGGACACCGGTTGACCTGGCAAGCTCAATACGAACACTTTCGATCCTCAGCACCGAGCGCAAGAAGAAGTTTTATCAGAAGCATTACCCACTGTGGGGTGGTGTCACGAATATGAATTTGAATACCATCTGGCCGCAATCGCCTGGTCAGGAGCCCATCGACTATTTCCGCGCCGTATCAACCGGTCCAGCCACGCCGTTGGTATTATCGGTTACCACGGTTTTGGAGAAGGTAAACATCAGTATTTCCTACCGGACAACGGTTTACACAAAAAACGATATCGATTTCATTAAAAGTGAATTTTCGAATCTTTTTCGACAACTGGAGGATGATTTGTGATTCGAAAGCCCGGGTTGCCCGTGCTTGCATTGGCCACGCTGCTGGTTACAGCCTGTGCTACAAATGTGCCCGAGACGACCACGCCGCTGCCCGCCGAGCGACCGGCCTTTTCTTTGAGCCCGCAAATGCAGGATCGTATTCTTGCTTTAGATCCGCAGCAGGTCACACAGAGCGATGTAAAAGAAATCCTGGCGCGTGGTCCGGCACCCCGCATCGTTAATATTCATGGTGGCATTTACCCCGTACACCTCGTCATGAAATCGTTTTCCGAGTTCCTGGTTGGTATGGGTTACCCGCAAAATAGTGTGCGACTACCCGGGGATGGAAGTTACTCCTTCAGTTGCTACGACAGCAGCGAGAAAATAGCGGGTTCGATCGCCTGGTTTTATGAGCACGAGGGTATGCGCCCGATGTTGGTGGGGCACAGCCAGGGGGGCATACAGGCAGTCAAGGTTTTACACGAATTGGCCGGGAATTTTGAAACCCGGGTTCCCGTCTGGAACCCGCTGACCCGGCAAAAGGAAGCACGTTACGAAATAACAGAACCGCTGAGCGGAAACCCCCTGCCGGTGGTTGGCCTGAAGGTTTCCTATGCCACGGCGATTGGCGCAGGCGGACTCACGCGGGTTCTCCCAAACCAGTGGAAAATGATGAGGAGGCTGCGGCATGTACCGGACTCGGTGGTAGAGTTTACCGGCTTTTATATGGGTATGGATCTGCTCGGGGGTGACCTGCTGGGATTTGGTTCAGTTAACCTTTATGAGGCAAATGGAACAGCATATGTTCGCAATGTACAATTGCCGACCGGTTCCAACCATTTTAATGTTCCGGCCACCAGGCACCTTCTCGATAGCGATGAGATTATTGACTGGATTTACAACTACACGCCATCAGAAAAACCCGTGCTGGACACCGAATTCAGCTCCGACAGCAGGCATATCCTCTGGGCTGCCGATGTCTGGTACAGTATCAGGAAACACTGGGTGCTGGAGCTTCAGCGGGTGATAGGCGCACAACGGAGCCAGGATTATGGCAATTGACGATTTATTCATCCGACAGGTCATCGTATTTGCGATTGCCCTGATCTACTGGGCCGGCGTGATGGTGCAGGCGCGTATCGTGCGTCACCGTATTGGCAGGCAACCCAATGTGCGTCCACGCGGAAACAGGGAGAAGTTGCTCTGGTCGGGATGGATGCTGGTGGTTTTAATCTGGATTGCCCTGCCCTTTTTGGTATCAACGGAATCAGGCAACG
>JBFFWN010000161.1:0-8334 GCA_041570235.1 Lysobacterales bacterium
CACTGGACCACCGCATGGGCACCGGCGGACCAGTCCGTCTTTCTTTGCTCGTGACAACCGATGCAAAAGCCAGACCCCTTGTATACCGGCTCGGCAGCCGCGAGTTCAGGTACCGCATCAGCACGAAAATGACCGTGTTGAGAAAAAGAGGGATCAATCAGAAAGGACCTGGTAACCAGGGCTACGACAAGAAACAGGCCTATAAGAAGCAGCAATCTTGAAATATGTTTTGGTAGTTTTTTAATCATTTGCATAAAGTTAGCAAATGCGCCAAACCCCACAATTGACCTACGTCAGTATATTTATGCTTTCGTATTATCCTTTGGTCGTATGCCCTTACTGGCAAACAGACCAGTTTTGGGTGGCTGTATCGCCCCGGTTATGACCCAGGTCCTGCTCCCGGTGCCTGGGAAGTCATTCCCGGCATTTCCGTTGAAGACCGTCCCGCCTGCAAGATCACCCACGCCCGAATGGGAGTGCGCGCTTGCGGTGAATTACGAAACGCCGATATCACACAATTATATAACGCAAATAAGAACCATTCGCATTAAATTGATTTACGTCAATTCAAAATCACACTGGTCTTGATATCTTACGCCTGAGTTCATACCACTCGTAACAGGTATAAAGGACGTGCTTGGTTTTGTAGCAAATAGCAGGACTAGAAATCGAATCGCCTTGATAGTTGCCATGTTTGCGCAATTATTTATGGCGAATAATTGCTTTGCAGGCCCTCCGCTGGTCATTGATGATCCCGGGATTCTTGCTCCCGGTGCCTGGGAAGTCATTCTCGGCATTTCTGTTGAGGACCGTCCCGCCTGCAAGATCACCCACGCCCCTTCGCTGGATGTATCGCTGGGGGTAAGCCCAAACACGCAGCTTTCATTTTTTCTGCCGCGTTCAGTGTTGGATTCGGATCAGGCGGAGAAGGAATCAGGCCTGGGTTTGGCATCTATCGGATATAAATGGCGCATTGCCTCCACGCCCGAATGGGAGTGGGCGCTTGCGGTGAATTACGAAACGCTGATATCACACAATTTATACCGCAAGAATGGCCCGGGCGATATCAGGATACTGGGCCTGCCATCGCTGGTTTCGTACGCACATGAAGACTGGACCCTGAACGGACAGATAGCATGGCATAAGGTAAGTGACGGAACCCGGTACTGGAGCTACGGATTAGCAGTGAGCCACCCGTTTGGACACAAGACGCAATTCATGGTGGAGGTCTATGGGTATTCGGATTCCTCATTTGATTCCAACGACTTGAATTACCAGGTGGGGCTGGATTTTGAGATCAGACCGGATTTTCATTTGCTTGCCTCGACGGGGAGTCGCATCAATTCGGGGTTTAATCCGGTTGATCGCCTCGATTACAGCTTCTTCATTGGTCTGCAGTGGTTTTCTGACAGTCGCTGACATGGCTGATTAAGGCTCTCGATGACGATGATAGTGCCATTCGGGACAGGCATATCTAACCCTTTTGGGAGATGGTAGTGGCTGTCCGCGTCTTGCTTCGTGTCCGCCTTTTATATGCCCAATACTCAGCTAGCCAACAACAAGCTGAAAATCTAAAGTAACAGCGAGCTTTCGATGGGTGTATAACAGGATGCAGCGTTGATTAAGCTGACCGCAGTGAGCTTACGAACCCCGTAGACCTCGACCGGCGTAGCGTATTTTGATTTGATTTTTTCAACCAGGAAGTCAAAATCGCCATCGCCAGAGGCCAGTACCATCACGTCGGACTCCGCTGCCAACTCCATCATATCGACCGCAATACCCACATCCCAATCGCCTTTTGATGAGCCATCCGCGCGCTGAATATAGGGCTTCAGGCGTACCTGAAAACCGATCGCTCGTAAAATATTTTGAAACTGACGCTGCTTCTCGTTACCTCTGTCTACCGCATAGGCATAGGCGTTTACGACATTGCGCCCAGCCGTTACCCTCGCCCAAAATTGGGTGTAATCGAAATTGCGCCCAAATGCACTACGCGTGGTGTAGTAGATATTTTGCACATCAACAAAGAGGGATACGTTTTCCATTTACGCTGTCTGTGCTCGCAGTAGTTTTCGCATTGCCTGTACCTGCCTGTCTGAAGTGAAAAGCACCTCGAAAGGTGAGTATCTTACAAGTAACAAGAGTTATTCACACCAATGTTGCGGGTAAGGGGTCTCAAAATTAAGTGGTTAAGTGGGGGCATCCACTTTTCGCAAATGTAAAAAGTGATGGGTGTCCGGAAAAAGTCCCGGAAAAAAGCATACTGATTTTTAATGTGGCGGGTGCTGATGCAAGACTCGGCTCACATATGCTGGTGGTGGGAAATCGACACAACTATGCATTGCATGGTGGCACAGTGTTGGGTCATCAGAATATGGCCAACGACTTTTTCTTGTGCATGCATAAATAATAATGAGAAGCATTGTTATATAATCCAATGGAGATAGAAACCAGTGAGTGACAGCGGACGTCGATTGATGCAAGGCATGGCACATTGGATTGATTCACACACGCAGATGAAGAGTCGCCGGGCGATCACAATGAAAAACAAGAAATCATACGTCAATGCATTATTTTTATTAGCCTCGATCGTGATTTTTAACTCCAGTTCCCTTGCGCTGGAGCGGGACCCTGGCAACAGGGCGGACACTTTGGCCAACCTGAGTCAACGGACAAACGTGGGGCGGGGAATTCCAGCCGCATTGGCCACTGCTGAACAGGTAAGGGTTTATGTCGGCTTAGTGCCGATGGGTGCAAAACCTGACTCGCCTGGCATCATGAGCATATCCACGGATGACAGCCGTAGGCACATCGCCACTGCCCGTGAAACCATATTGGCTGCGGTTCCGGTCGGTTCATTTCAATTACTAAGACAGTTCCAGAATGTTCCGGGTTTTGCCGGAATGGCTTCTGCGCAGGCCGTCGCAGCGATGAGCCAACACCCGGATGTTTGGCGGATTGACCTTGATGAAGGCGGCTCCGGCGACTCGCTCGAAGCACAACCATTGGTTTTGATAGATCATATGAAGACAAAGGGGCTTCAAGGCCTGGGTATCACCGTCGCAGTTGTCGACTCCGGTTATGACTCTGATCACCCTGATCTTGAAGACAGCCTTGTGGGAGAACAGTGTTTTTGCTCGGGTGGACCCTGTTGCCCAAACAACCAGGCGAGCCAGTCCGGCACTGGCGCTGCTGAAGATGACCACGGGCACGGAACCAATGTAGCGGGCATTATCACCAGTAACGGCGGTGTTGCTCCTGAAGGCTCTGCGCCGAAAGCAGATATTGTGGCGGTGAAAGTACTTGATGCGAACAATAGTTTCTGTTGTTCTTCTGACGTCATTGCTGCCCTTGACTGGATTATTTCAGAAAGGCCGGACGTCGATGTCGTCAACATGAGCCTGGGTACCAGTGCGCGGTTCCAGGGTAACTGTGACGGCGCGATATCATGGATAGCGGGCTATGCCACGGCCATAAATATTTTGTCTGCGAACGGTGTCCCGGTCGTCGTCTCCAGCGGTAACAACGGCTCAGGTGTGGACATGCAGGTTCCGGCATGCATAAAGAACGCGATATCAGTAGGCGCCGTATGGGATTCAAATGTGGGGAGCGTCACTGCACTGGGCTGCACCGACGCGACCACACAAGCAGACCAGGTTACCTGCTTTTCCAACTCAAGTGCGACCACCGATATTTTTGCCCCTGGTGCACCTTACACATCAACAGGTCGTGGTGGTGGCATCTCTACCTTTTACGGTACCTCGCAGGCCGCCCCGACGGTTGCGGCGTGCCTCGCCTTGCTGAAAGAGGAAATGCCGGGCATGTCTGTAGCTGAGTTGGAAAGCGCCCTGAAAGGCAGTCCCGACAAGGTCACAGATTCAACCAACAACCTGACTTTTCCACGGTTGAACTGTCTAAAGTCAGTACGGAGGATTTTCGCCAACGGGTACGAATAGAGCGATCAGCGCAGAAGTGTCTCCGAGCGTTTGGAGGGAATAAGTCAGAGGAATAAGCCGGAAATCAGTCAGCGAAATCAGTCAGGACACCCATTATTTTAGTGGTTATACATGCTTGGGGTCAGGGTAAAGTGCCGAGATAAACCAGAGCAGTCCGTTACCGAGGAATAACAATTTAATGCTTCGCCGGTTTAATATGCTGCACACTGAACGTATCAACAAGTGGACGATTTAATGATAACTGGAACACTAAAAAAAATGCGTGCTGTGTTGGGCACAGGGAACCAGGTCGATGAGGTCAATTATTTCCTGCCCTTGGGTCAACAGGAGCTACCGCTCAACTCTCGGATAGGTGGGTATCTGAAACTTGAGTTCCTTGGAAATATCACCTGTAAAAACTGCGGTAAAAAGACCAGCAAGAGTTTTTCGCAGGGGTTCTGCTTTCCATGTATGAGGCGGCTGGCGCAATGCGATATGTGTATCCTGAAACCCGAAACCTGTCATTTCCACCTCGGCACCTGTCGCGAGCCCGAATGGGGTGAGAAAAATTGCTTTGTTCCGCATTACATATACCTTTCCAATACCTCGGGCTTGAAGGTTGGTATCACCCGCCACACACAGATTCCAACCCGCTGGATTGACCAGGGTGCTACCCAGGCCACCATCATGTTCAGGGTGGAAAATCGTCGTCAGTCCGGCCTGGTGGAAACAGCCTTCAAGAAACAGATAGCAGATAAAACAAACTGGCGGACCATGCTGAAAGAGAACCAGCCGGATAAGGATTTACTGGGCGAGGCAGATGAATTGAAAGCCCGGCTCCAGATGGACGACCAACAGGTCTCAGAGGTTTTTCCAGACGAAGCCATCAACGACCTGAGCGGTGATGTCACCCGCATCAGCTACCCTGTTTTAGAGTTTCCGAAAACAATCAAATCACATAATTTTGACAAGAATCCGATCGTGGAGGGTACGTTAGTGGGCATCAAGGGCCAGTACCTGATGTTTGACACAGGTGTGATCAATGTTCGTAAATTCTCTTCCTATGAGGTGGATGTCAGTTACTGACCACAGTTTTTGCGAAATAAGTCAGAAATAAGTCAGAAATAAGTTCCAGTGTGGCACATTGCGATACCGATCCGATGGACGGAGGCGTCCACCTCATCAACCATCGTTTTTTGCGTTGAGAATCATGGGTGAGAATCATGGGTGTACTAACGTATTGAAATTATGGGCCTAACTTATTGACCCTGAACCTCGATTTTCATTTTCAAACGCGTTTTTTAAAGATGACCTCCATCCATGACTTACGGCGGTAGCCCCGGCGGATGCTTGGAGGTTACTGTTTGTAGAACATTTAATGGACACCGGCGATGGACCGATCCTGACCCGGCCCAAATATCGAAGATCAAACGGGTCCGAGGTGCTCAATGGCAGGTAACACTATCGATACCAAACGCATTCAAATCATCGATGCCTTCCGTGGATTTGCGCTCATGGGTATTGTGCTCGTGCACATGGTCGAGCAATTTCTTGCCGCCGCGCCAACAGAGGAGATCCGGGCGGGCATGGTACAGGGTCCGCTTGATAATGTGGTCGAGGTGATGTTGATGCTGCTGGTCCGTGGCAAGTTTTTTGCGATGTTTTCGTTTCTGTTCGGGTTGAGTTTTTACATCCAGATGGACCGGGCGGCACAGCGCGGTATCGACTATCACGGTCGATTTCTATGGCGGGTTACGCTGTTGCTGGTGATTGGGTACGTGCACTCCCTTTTCTATCGCGGGGACATACTGACAATTTACGCGATACTGGCGTTCGCACTGGTCCCGTTCTACCGGGTGAGCGACAAGTACCTCTTGATCGTAGCGGCTATCCTGATGTTGGGCGCCGGGCGCTACATTGTGTTCGCAATCAACGGGGGCGGGACGATGTTCCCATTCGGTGGCGGGGAGCCGGAGCTTCCCCACAACGCGGCCTATTTTGACGCTTTGCTTTCTGGGTCATTAATGGACGTGTTCTCTCAAAACGCGGTTTATGGTCACCTGTCAAAGCTCGAGTTTCAGATGAATACCATCGGCCGCTGGTACCTCACCTTTGCGTTCTTTCTTCTCGGCCTGTGGGCCGGGCGGCTCCGTTTGTTCGAGAGGCTCGACGAGTTTCACTCGCGTTTCAAAAAGACCCTGATCGTGAGCGCCGTTATCACCGTGCTGCTCGTGGTACTGACCACCGTACTGTTTGGCGTGGCAAACGAAGGTGAACGGGACCAGCTCGATACCTGGGCGCTGATGTTCGCGTTCACCAGCCTGGACCTGTTCAACTGCGCGCTCGCCACGGTATTGCTGTGCTCCTTCGTACTGCTGTTCAAGCGCAAATCATGGGGGCGCGCTCTCGGAAAACTGGCGCCCTACGGAAGAACAGCGTTGACCAACTATGTCCTGCAGACACTAATCGGCACCTTCGTGTTCTACCATTTCGGCCTGGGATTGTTAGGCGAGGTATCGAGTGCCCAGGCCCTTGGTATCGGCGTGCTGGTGATCGCATTGCAGGTTTGGTTGAGCGCCGTGTGGCTGCGATACTTCATTTATGGGCCCCTGGAGTGGTTGTGGCGGTCGGGCACAAAGCTAAGTTGGCAGCCTCTGATGCGCCAGCCTGCCTAGCGCTCGCACGTGGATCAAGCGCTCCAGGCTGCGGGTGGATAGCAACAATCAAGCTACTTAGGAAATAGGATGAAACAGGTACTCTTCACACTGCTACTCATGCACGCCAGCGTTGCATTTGGACAGGAGGAAAAGCAGGATGCGGGTATTAACTGGCCCAATGATGAAAGAATCGCAGTCAGCCTGTCCTATGATGATGCGCTCGCCAGCCAGTTGGATCATGCGCTGCCGGGATTAAACCGGCATGGCTTTCGTGCGTCATTCTATATTTTGCCTAATTCGCCGGTGGTCAGTGAGCGACTGGAAGAGTGGCGGGCTCTGGCGCGCGATGGACACGAATTGGGCAACCACTCGATTTTCCATCCCTGCAGGGCAACGCTTCCGGGTCGTGAGTGGGTGGCCGCCCACAAGGACCTTGACAGGTACACCGCGGAACAGATGAAGGAGGAAATCTCCACCGCGAACACAATTCTGTACGCCATTGATGGAAAAACCGAGCGGACTTTAACACCCCCTTGTGGTGACCGAACGGCCGGTGGCGAAGACTATATACCGCTGGTCTCTGATATGTTTGTTGCCATCAAGCCGCTGAAGGAGGTGCCCGGTTTTTCTGTTACCTGGTCGCCAAGAGGTGTCACCGGCCAGGAACTTGTCGATTATGTAAGGCGGATGGAGGGCCGGACCCGCATGATCAATATCCTCTTTCATGGCGTGGGCGGCGATTACCTGGCAGTCGATCTGGATGCGCATGATGAGTTACTCCAGTTTCTCGCGGACAACCAGGACATTTACTGGGTCGATACGTTTATCAATATCATGAGATATGTAAAGCATGAGACTGCCGGCACGCCCTCTGGCAGTGAATAGAAACAAAATGGAGCGCACAGAAGATATAGACGCCTCCGTTTTTGCTTCATGGTTTGAGCGTTACAGCTTATCAATTTGAGGTATCCATCATTGATGGCAGCCCTCGGTTCAGCTAATGACTAAACTCATGACTAAACTCAGGACACCCATTTTTCTTCAGGCTTTAAGACATGGGTGTCTTCACTATTCGTCATTTGAGTTTCTGGAAGACACGATGATCAATCGCTGCCGCACTAAACATACCACCGGCAAGCGCCCCGGCGATGCCTGGGCTCATCACGTCCTGACCGGTCAGGAACAGACCGGGTACAGGTGTACGAGCATTGAGTGCATCCGATAATATTCGACGCGGCGTCGTTTCGACACCATAGAACCCGCCTTTCTCGTGACCAGTAAAAAATGCCGTTGCGAGTGGCGTGCCCAGTTCATGGTAGGCGATAAGCGGTGCCAGATCAGGGAACTTCTCCTTGAAGAAGTCCAGCAGCCTGGACTCGACGCTCTGCTTGAATGCGGCCCACTCTTCGGGATGTTCAGCAACACCGCCATCCGCAAATTTCGCTACCGACGACCAGTCAGCCCAGATCATCACATCAGCAGTGTGTTTGTTCGTCGGACCCGGATCATGAGCAGGATTTTTAAGAGAAGAAAACGACACAAACGCCATTGAAAAGGGTTCATTGTCTCCCCCTGTCCAGGTGGCATTATTGGTGTCCCAGCTATTATAAAACCAGTGGTTCCACTGCGTCGCACCGTGTTTGGCGATGTCGCCCTCAAAGCCCAGGTAAAGATCGAAGTGACAGACCGATGGCTTAAACGTAGCAATCTCCTGTGCCCAGGACTGCTGGCGAATGTCCTCC
>JBFFWN010000162.1:0-8241 GCA_041570235.1 Lysobacterales bacterium
GGAATACCGTGTCACCCGCCCTTGCCTTGTGATGAATCGCGTTCATGCCGGCACACGCGGACATCACAATCAGGACAGGCAGTAACAGAAACAGTTTTATTGCAGTGCCATTAATCATCGGAGCCTCCATGCGTGTAACCGGATATTCCCATCTGCAATAACCCGGAAGCACCTTCCGTGTTATTGCGGGATTACACACAAAGGTAGACCTGACACGATGCCGGCATCAGACGAAATGACTGTAGAGGTTTATCAGACTTCCAGGACAGAACCACGTGGAAATTTACGCATGGTTACGCTACGTGAACCAGCATAAAAAAAGGCCACCCGAAGGTGGCCTTTCAACTACTCAAATATCAGCCGTTATCAGAAACGCTTCGAATAACTCAAATCAACCGAGTTCTGGTGCATCTGGATGGAAGCCGGCAGTCCGAACGCACTGACCGGGGTGTCAACCTCTTCCTCGAAGGCATGCATGTAGGCGAAGTTCCATTCGCTGGCCTTGTCAGGCGAGAACGTAAATCCGACCGTTGCATGCTTTTGCACAGTTGCCGGCGCCAGGATATTAAACAGCACCTGGCTCTGGTCGATCGGCTGGGTGTTGTAGGCAACACCGGCGCGGTAGGTCCATTGGCTGTTGTATGCGTGCTCTACGGCCAGCCGATAGACATCGACGTCCTCCCAGCCGAAACCCAGGCCATTGTCCGTGCCCAGCAAGCCACCGCCCGGCGGAAGGTCCGGGCCGGCGAGGGTTGGCACCGGCCCCGAATTACTGATCGAATTCACGCCTTCATACAGGATGCGCTGAAAATCAAATGACACTTTTGTTTTTGGCGTTGCCTGGATAGTCGCGCTCAGCGCGAAGTTGGCTGGAATGTCCAGGTCGCCCTGCTCAGCGAACAGTTCCTTGTAGTCATCGAATTCGCTCATGTAGATCTTGCTGGCAGCCGTCGCGCCCAGCGTCAGTGTATCGGTGATCTGACCGATCCAGCCCACGCGCGCACCGGCACCGTACGACCAGTCACTGCCGTTGCCGGAGAGATATCTTGAAGGCACGAATCCTATCGCCGCCGCTTGCGGACCACCTGGCGCACAGGCAGGGCCAGGATCAACAACCGGTGTAAACGGGTTATCCAGGTTCGCATTGGCCGGATCGAGCGCAGCTGACGTAAAACACTGGAAATTGCCCAGGCCGCGGGCACTGAAGCGCTGCACGCCGATCAACAACGAGGCGCCCAGCGTATGCCGCTCATCGGCCTTGAACGCGACGGATAATGCCTGCAGTGACTGGGCAAGATCGATTCCCAACCGTCCGGTATCCGGCGTCAGGCCGGCGGTACCGACACCTTCCGGCGAACCACCGAATGCACCGGCCGTCAGGTCATAGATGTTGTCATCGTAGGTTGAATTCATACCGCCGTTGCCATAGATGCTGAAGCCGACTGTGACCCTGTTATTCAGGGCCTTGGTGATACCGAAATTCGGAATGAAGAACAGGTTGCGGCGACTCTTGTCCATTACATCGTAGGATGCACTCAATGGCGGCGAGGATGTCTGGATTTCAGCTTCGCGAATCGGGCTGAAAAAACGAATCCCGATATCGAAACGCTCACCCACCAGGCCCATGCCGGCCGGGTTGGCGGCTGCAGCGATGGCATCCTGCGGATTGGAAACCACGGCACCGGCCATGCCCATGGACTTGGCGCCATAGCCTAACGCGAAGTAACCCGTGGTTGCGGATGCTGTTGCTGATACAGCCAGGGTCGTAATTAAAATTGTGGCACGCAGCCAACCGTGGAAAGTCTTCATCAAGTTGCTCCTCTCTTTAAAATGCAAGACTGTCATGTCACCCGGCTATTGTCGTTAATTAGCAACAGACATTTATAAATTCTGGCAACTTTGACAGTCACTTACAGTGTTGTCAACAAATTGTTGTTTATATGATGCAGGTAAAGTAGTGTATCCCCAACGCAAGAGCAAGACGATTCCGACAACCATAAAAGACGGAATCTGACAGGCATATTTCCACTGACTTATAAGTTGAACCGGAGGAAACACAGATGGCTACCACGCACCCGTTTGCACGTCGACTCAACGCAACCTGCATCGCCGGACTGCTTTCCATAACATCCTCTGGTGCATCCGCCAGTAGTTTTGCCCTGATCGAACAAAGCGTCAGCAGCATGGGTACGGCCTATGCCGGCTCCGGTTCTGCTGCGGAAGACGCCTCCTTCATCTACTTCAATCCAGCCAGCATGTCTGAACTCGACGGCACGCAGGTCTCGGGCGGCCTGCACATTGTATTGCCGGAAACCGAGTTCTCGGGCACCGCGACACTGAACCCCTTGTATCAGCAAGGTTCCGCCACCATCCCCGGTTCCAGCGCAGAGGATGCCGGCGAACTCGGCGCCTTGCCGCACTTCGCCTACACACGCGCAATCAGCGACAAGATGGACTTTGGCCTGACCGTCAACGTACCGTTCGGGCTCAAGACCGAATACAACAGCAACTGGGTCGGCCGTTACTCATCGACCGCGGGTGAAGTCAAAACTATCAACCTGAACCCGGCGCTGTCCTTTGAAGTGGATGAGCATGTCACCCTGGGTTTCGGCCTGAGCGTGATGTATGCCAACCTGATCTTCGAGAACGTTGCCCACCTCGACTTCCCGAACGTTACCCCCCCACTCCTGGACGCCCCAATCAAGATTGACGTGGACGACTGGGGCTTCGGCTGGAACTTCGGCGCGCTGCTGAAACCGACGGATTCCACCCGACTGGGTATTGCCTATCGTTCCAAGATTGAAGTCGAACTGGAAGGTGATCGTAGCTCGCCCATTGTTCCGGGTACCTCGACCGATGCCGACGTCAGCCTGCCGGATACCCTGCTGCTCAGCGCCTACCATGAAGTCAACGACCAATGGGCCGTCATGGCCGATGTCACCTGGACACAGTGGAGCCGTATCGACGCGCTGGTGTTCCGGTTCGGTGATACCACCACCAACACGATCCCGGTCAAGTTCGACGACAGCTTCCGCTACGCCATCGGCGCCACATACAAGAAAGACGACCGCTGGAAATTCCGCGGCGGCCTGGCTTTCGATGAAACACCGGTACCCAGCCCCGAGTTCCGCCTGACCGCACTGCCGGATGAGGACCGTACCTGGTTGACCTTCGGCGCAGGTTACCAGCACTCGAAGAAACTCAGCTTTGATATTGGTTACGCACATCTGTTCATCGACGATACGAGCATCAACAGTACCGATGGCTACAGCTCGCTGGCTTCTCCCCTGACAGAAGGCCAGCATCGTGTTACTGGTAACTACGAGGCCTCGGTCGATATCATCAGTGCGCAGGTCAACTGGAAATTCGACTAGCCACTTTAGTGCAGACATAAAAAAACCCCGGCCATCGAGCCGGGGTTTTTTGTTTTACTGGCCTGAAGTGAAGCGGTTCAGCCTTTCTTCATCAGGAACATGAATTTTCCGTTTTCTTCAGTGGAAGACATCAGTTCATTACCGGTCTGCTTGGCAAAGGCTTCAAAATCCTTCACGGAGCCCGGGTCGGTTGCGATGATGCGCAGTATTTTTCCGCTTTCCAGTCCGTTCAGTGCCTTCTTGGCGCGCAGGATCGGCAGGGGGCAGTTCAGGCCAGTTGCATCGAGTTCGTCATCAAAGTCCGGCATTACTTCTCTCCTATAATAGACCCGTCACCGCGGATCATCAATTTTGTATTAGAATAACAATGGAAACTTATGATAACACACACCACAAATCAAGCACCAAAATGCCCCGCTCGCAGGCAGGCACGCCGGGGTTATGACTGAACCCTGCTCCCAAAAGCCTGTCAGACTTGTTGGTTTGTACTATCATCCTAATTTCTATGTATAAATTCCACCTTCCCGCCCTCCTGTGTGTGCTGTTGGCCAGCCTTGGGGTAACCGAGAGCGCGGCACAAAATAACTACGACAGGCTGCCGGACCTCGGGGACACCTCCGGGCAAATTTTCAGTCCGCAGCAAGACCTGGCGCTCGGCAAGGAGTTCATGCGCCAGATCCGCCAGGAAGGACTGGTACTGGACGACGACGAGGCCAGCAGCTACCTGAAAAACCTGGGTCACCGGGTGGCGATGCAGAGTGAGAATCCCGGGCACAGCTTTACCTTCTTCCTCGTCAATGACACTCGCATCAATGCCTTCGCCGGACCCGGTGGTTATATAGGTACCAATGTCGGCCTGTTTACCGCGGCTGAAACCGAAAGCGAACTGGCCGGTGTGCTGGCACACGAAATTGCGCATGTCACCCAACGCCATCTCGCGCGCGCATTCGACACGGCAAGTAAAATGAGCCTGACCAACACGGCCGCGTTACTGGCAGCGATCCTGATCGGTACGCAGGATGGCGCCGCCGGGGCAGCAGCCCTGCATGCCGCCTCGGCGCTCAGCCTGCAACAACAGATCAATTTCACCCGCGCAAACGAGAAGGAAGCGGACCGGGTGGGTATCCGCGCCCTGGCCGATGCCGGCTTTGACCCGCAGGGCATGGCCGGATTCTTCGAGAAGTTACAGAAGAATGCCAGGCTCTACGGCACCCAGCCACCCGAGTTTCTCAGTACCCACCCGGTCACCACGGATCGCATCGCCGAGGCCCTGTCACGCGCCGCGGAATATCCCGTCGCAAAAGCGGCGGACGAACTGCAGTTCCAGCTAATACGTACAAAGCTGCGGGTAGCCAGCTATGAGAACCCGCACCAGGTGCTGGCCGATTTCCAGCGATTTCACGGCAAAAGCGGCGGAAAAACAGCCGTGGAACGCTATGAGTTTGCCCTGCTGAATGAAGCCACCAAGGATTACAGCGAGGCACAGCGTGTCATGCAACAGTTGCACCGCGACGACCCGGACCGTCTTGCCTATCGACTGTCGCTTGGCCGGATATTCAGCAATGCGGGTGAACTGGCGTTGGCAGCAGACATTTACAAATCGAGTCTCGAGCTATATCCGGGTGAGACCACTGTGATTCTGCCCTACGCGGGCACACTGATGGCCGCCGGCCGTAACGAAGCGGCCTACACACTGCTGGCCCGCAGCAGCAATGCTGACCCGGAGAATCCAAAAATTTACAAACTGTTGGCGCAAGCCGCCGGAAATAATGGTCTAACACTGCAAACCCATACTGCCATGGCGGAATATTATTATCTGAACGGTTACACACCACAGGCGGTCGAACAGATGAAACTGGCGGAAAAGACGCCGCATCTTACTGACTATCAAGCCGCTCGCATTGCGGCACGCCTGGCGACGCTGAAACAGGAAATGGAGAGAAACGAGGCACGGAAATAGTCCTGTGTTTAAGTATATATGAGAATGCTAATACAATAAATAACAGCAACTTGACAGTCCTTACCAAGCAGTTATAGTGCGTGTAGCGTTATTAAAATGCATTCGCTATTGCAAAGCACATATAACAAGTTGTACTTCAAGTTAACCTAATGGAGTGGAATCAATGAAGCCAAGCTTTACAGTCAAGCTACTGTCTACTGTCGTCCTGTCTCTGTGGCTGGTCAACGGTTGCGCTGAGAAAGCGACCAAAACGGCATCCGCAAGCAATGCCAGCCCTGAAGCAGTGACCGCAATTTCCGGCGCAAATGCCGCCATAAAACAAGCCAAGGCAAACAACTGGATCTGGCGTGACACAGAAGATTTCGCGAAAAAGGCCCAGGAAGCCGCAGACAAAGGCGACAACACCGCTGCCGTTAAACTGGCCAGCAAGGCCAAGGCACAGGCTGAAGACGCCATAAAACAGTACGAATACGAGAAAGCCCACCCGCGCGGCCTGTAACCGACCGGTACATAATTCAGTAAACCAGACATCATGAACCCAGGAGACAAAACAATGCGGCATACCGCCAGAACAATTTTTTCGACAGCCTGCTCCATCGCTGTCGTGACCGCAGCCTTGGCTTTAACACCGGTTTCCACTGCATCCGCAGAGACCGCAATCGAGAAGGGCAAAGCACTTGCCTTCGACCGCAAGCTGGGCAATTGCCTGGCATGCCATGCAATGGATGATGGTGATCTGGCCGGCAATATCGGGCCACCCCTGGTCAGCATGGGCTTGCGCTTCCCGGACAAGGCCACACTGCGTGCACAGATTTGGGACGCAACCGCAAGGAATGCCAATTCGATCATGCCTCCGTTCGGCAGACACAAGATGCTGACCGAAGAGCAGATTGACCTGATCACGGACTATGTACACAGCCTGTAAGGGCAACAAATCTAAGCATCACTTTTTTTCAGGAGAAACAACGTGACTAGTATGAAACGCAGATTATTTATGAAGGGCTCTCTGGCGACCGGCGCACTTGGCATTGCCATCAGCACCGGCCTGATCCCACGAACCACCCTCGCCGCCTGGTCGAAAGATGCCTTTGACGCCAAGGATGTCAATGGCGCACTGAGCGGTCTGTTTGGCAGCACCGACCTGACAGCCAGTGACAAGATCAAGATCAAGGCACCTGATATTGCTGAGAACGGCGCTGTGGTACCGGTGTCAGTGGAAACCGATATTGCCGGAGCACAAACCATTTCAATCATCACTGAAAAGAACCCGACCCCGCTGACCGCCTCGTTTGATCTGGGCCCCGGCACAGAAGGTTACGTTTCCACCCGCATCAAGATGGGCAAGACCTCCAGCGTGATTGCTGTCGTCAAGGCTGACGGCAAGCTCTACAGCGTCGGCAAGGAAGTCAAGGTCACCATCGGTGGTTGCGGCGGTTAATCCGGACAACCCCGGTCAACGTAAAAATATTCAGTGAAAGAGAGGAACTATCATGTCTAGCATCAAAATGCGCGCAAGCAACCAGGATGGCGTGACCACGATCAAGGCTCTGATCAGCCATGAAATGGAAACCGGCACCCGCAAGGACAAAAAAACCGGCGAAAAAATTCCGGCTCACTTTATTCAGGAAGTCGTCTGCGAACACAAGGGCAACAAAGTCCTGACGGCAAACTGGGGAGCAGCCATCTCCAAAAACCCCTACCTGTCATTCCGCTTCAGCGGCGCGGCAGCCGGTGACACAGTGAAACTCAGCTGGGTCGACAACAAGGGCGGTAAAGACTCCGCTGAAGCCACCGTCAAGTAAACGAACGGCTCACAAGACTCAATTAAAACTAGGGGAAACATTCAATGAAAAAACTCCTGACTGCAACACTGGTACTTGGACTGTGCGGGGCATTCTCGTTACCGGCCAATGCCACACCGGAAGAGGACCTGAAGAAATTCAGGGACCATCATGAAAAGCGGTTCCCGAACACGCCCTTCCATGATTACATCAACGGCGTGTATTCAGTCGATTCCGCTTCGCGCGCACAGTGGGAAGAAATCGAGGAATTCCCGCCCTACGAACTGAACATCGAAAAGGGCAAGGAACTGTTCAACAAGCCATTCGCAAACGGCAAAACCTATGCGAGCTGCTTCGAGAACAACGGTGAAGGCATTGCACATCGCTATCCGTTCTTCGATGCCAAGTCCGGCAAGGTCATAACGCTGGAAGCAGCCATCAATGCCTGCCGTGAAGCCAACGGCGAGAAGCCGCTTGGATGGCAAAAGGGAGCGATTGCTGATATCTCCGCGTACATGCACTACACATCACGCGGCAAGATCATCAATGTCGAGATCCCGGATGATCCACGTGCCCAGGCAATTTACGAAGAAGGCAAACAGCAGTTCTATGCCAAGCGTGGCCAGATGAACATGGCTTGCGCCGATTGCCATATCTACAACTCAGGCAACAAGATCCGTGCTGATATCCTCAGCCCTGCCCTTGGCCATGTCTCGCACTTCCCGGTTTACCGGTCCAAGTGGGGCGGCATGGGCACACTGCATCGCCGTTACGGTGGTTGCAACAAGCAGGTCCGTGCCAAGCCTTACAAGCCACAGGGCCCGGAATACACGGCACTTGAGTACTTCCATACTTACATGAGCAACGGCCTGGAAATGAATGGCCCCGGCGCTCGCAAATAAGTCGGAAGCAAACGGCAACACTAAAGAGCCCGGCAATCGCCGGGCTTTTTTTGTCTGCAGTTTTTATAAGGGTGAATCAAGATTAACCGTCATTCCCGCAGACGGGAATGACGGGTGAGTTTGCAGATGCATGGCTGGCCACAACAGCTATCACTTCCTCACATTCCACATTTCACGTTTCACGTTTCACATTCCACGTTTCACGTTTCACATTCCACGTTTCA
>JBFFWN010000163.1:0-8205 GCA_041570235.1 Lysobacterales bacterium
GATTCAAGTGCCAGAGTGATCACTCTGGCACTTGAATCTGGCCCCATATCTGTTTGTATCTGTTGGTCGGGATGGCGAGATTTGAACTCACGACCCCTACGTCCCGAACGTAGTGCTCTACCAGGCTGAGCTACACCCCGACTAAGGGTCGTATTCTAACCAAGCACTGTTTGCATTGAAAGAGCCATGATCGATATGCAGGAACCGGCTTCATCTCGGTTAAGTAAGGCTCAAAAGAAAAAATAATGAATTGTTAAAAATTGTTTAAATGGCTTGTTGTTGGTAAAAACAGTGAACCAACAATCACATAGCGAAACAAGCTACAAACTGCTGCACTAAATGCCTTGAAAAAACTCGTCAGTTGTTAAGATTTTGTAATAAATCCTTGCTACAATCGCCCCGATCATCATTAAGGTGGTGTGACGGGGGCAGTATTCGTAGAGGCGTGACCGTTTGACCAACCGGTATTTCTTGTCAGTGCCGGTATTGGAAGGACAAATTTATCTCTTACTGACTCCCTGAAATTCAACATAGTTTCGATGAACTACAGGTGGAAAACTTAAATGTATACAAGAATCCGAAATTCGTTCGCTTTCCTGGTGTTTCTGCTCATATTGACGGTTCCGGTTGCTGGTTTGGCGCAGCAGACAACTTCGTCTTTAAGAGTAAGTGTTACAACTCCGGATGGATCGCCCGCAACTGATGCAACTATTACGGTCACAGACACCCGCACAGGAAGCGCACGTTCAAGTGCCGTAACCTCGGCTGGCTCGGTGACTTTAACCGGTTTGCGTATTGGTGGACCCTACACGGTCAAAGCCAGTGCCGTCGGTTATTCACCACAGACAGTTACCGACGTGTTTGTACGATTGGGTGATACCTTCTTCCTGCCAATGTCCCTGGGGCAAAGCGATATGGAAGAAGTGATCGTAACCTCTGCGGCGGTTCAGACCCAGCAAGTTGCGTTGGGCCCGGCCTCTACTTACAACATCGAAGACTTACAGGACTATCCCGCGATCAACCGCGATTTACGGGATGTTATCCGCTTTGATCCGCGTATTTACCAGGATGCCGCCTTTGTTGGTGCAATCCAGTGTGCCGGTGCCAGCCCTCGCTTCAACAGCCTGACGGTTGACGGCGTTCGCATGAATGATAACTTCGGGCTCAACAGCAATGGTTACCCGACCACCAGGCAGCCATTCCCGTATGACGCTATCCAGCAGGTTTCTGTTGAATTGGCGCCCTTTGATGTTCAGTACGGTGGTTTCACCGGTTGTAACATCAATGCGGTCACCAAATCCGGTGGTAACGAATTCTTCGGATCGGCATTTTATGACTACACCAATGATTCAATGCAAGGTGACAAATTGGAAGGAGACGATATTGATAATGGCGATTACAGTGAAAAGCGCTATGGCGTCACTGTCGGTGGCCCGGTCATCAAGGACAAACTTTTCTTCTTCCTGGCGTATGAAAAACTTGAAGGCGTACAACAGTTCAACCGCGGTGGCGCTGATTCGGGTGCCGGTGATGTGGTCAGTGGCGTAAGCGTCGCCCAGCTGAATGAGATTGCAGAGATCGCACAAAGCGTATACGGCTATGATGTTGGTGGTTTCCCGTCAACCCTGCCCGTTGATGATGAAAAAATCGTTGCAAAACTGGACTGGCAGATCAATGACAACCATCGTGCTGCCTTTACATACAACTACAATGATGGCTTCAGTCTTTCAGAAAGCGATGGCGGTTCTTCACGGCTTTCCTTCTCCAATCACTATTACGAGCGTGGAGCTGAACTGAAAGCCTATACCCTGCACCTGTTCTCAGACTGGAATGACCAGTTCTCAACCGAGGTCCGTGCCGGTAACTTCAAGCTGGATAACCGCCAGTTGAACATCGGTGAGCCGGGTTTTGGTGAAGTCCAGATCCGTACATACAACAATGGCAGTCGCGCCACGGTTTACCTGGGAGTGGATGATTCACGTCAATCCAATAAACTGAACTACGAAACCAACAACTACAAATTCGCCGGTAAATACGTCACGGGCAACCACGTCATTACCGGTGGTTTTGAACGCGATGAGCTGTCTATCTTTAATCTGTTTATCCAGGAAACTGAAGGCGAATATCGCTTTGACCGCAGCTGTGGCAACGATGATCCCAACGGTTGTATTGATGCTTTCAGAGAAGGCAAACTGTATGGTGGCAGCATCTATTATGAAAATGCGCGTCCAAACAACAATCCGGACGACGGTGCAGCCAATTGGGCGTATGACATCAATACCGCATATGCCCAGGACGAAATTACCTTTGCAGGTGGTGACGTTGTTGTCGTAGCCGGTTTGCGTTATGAATGGTACACCAGCACATCGCTACCACGTCCCAACTCGGCTTTTGAAGCCCGTAACGGGTTCACCAACTCCAACAATTTTGACGGCATGAGCCTGATGCAACCACGTTTCGGTATCAACTGGGATGTTAACGATCGCCTGAGCATGCGTGGTGGTGTTGGCCTTTACAGCGGTGGTAACCCCAACGTCAGGTTGTCCAACAATTTCTCCAATGACGGTGCAACCCTTATCGAAGCCAGACAACGTGTGCTGGATAACATCTACGGTAGTGGTAACTGGGATTTCACAACGATTCCGTGGACCGGCAGTGGCCGTCCTTTGTGGGATGTGCCTCAGGATATGTATGACTACGTAGGTAGCGGCAGCACTGACGGTAACGTCGATGCTATCGACCCGGATTTCAAACTGCCACGTAACTGGAAAGTTTCACTGGGCGGTACTTACGAACTGGGTGACGGTTATATTGTGAATGCCGATTTGCTCTACACCAAGTCGAAAGAATCTGCCATTGTTGTTCGTCCAAACCTTGTGGAAGTCGCCATTGCCCCTGACGGTCGTCCGGTCTATGACAATACTCGTGGTTTCCTGAATGACACCATTCTGACCAATGTCCAGGGTAAAGACGCTACCGCGCTGAACCTGTCGGCGGGCATCAGCAAGTCTTATGAAAGTGGCTTCGACTGGTCGTTCGGTTATGCCTACACCAAGGCCAAGGATGTGAACCCGATGACGAGTTCAACGTCCAGCTCAAACTACGGCAACGTTGCTGTTTACGATTCAAACAACCCGGGTCTGGCCATTTCCAACTATTCCATCCCGCACCGTTTCACATGGCGTTTGTCCTATGAAGCCTATTGGTGGGGTGATAACCGTACCAAGATCTCCCTGTTTGGTGCGGCTAACCAGGGTCGTCCATTCTCATACACGTTCACACGTGATGACGGCGACGTCTTTGGTGATGCCCGCGATGGCCGTCACCTGCTGTATGTTCCAACTGGCGCCAGTGATCCATTGGTTGAATTTGCAGATGGTTTTGACCAGGCGGCATTTTTTGATTTCGTCGCAAGGGAAGGCCTGAAACCAGGTATCCAAAAACGTAACGACCATCAGAGTGACTGGTGGGTGCATTACGACCTGCGTCTCGAACAGGAGATTCCAGGGTTCTTTGGTAAAGACAAGTTCTCAGCGTTTGTCGTGATCAAGAACTTCTGCAACATGCTCAATGACGACTGGTGTGTTCTGAAGGAAGCGGGCTTCCCGCGTATGGACGATACCGTGAACATGGATATTGTTAATGGTAAATATCTTTACCAGTCATTCTCAGAGCCAGGTGGCCAATCACGTGCAACACAGGCCTCCCTGTGGGAAATGCGCGTTGGTCTGAAATACACGTTCTGATCTGATCTGAACTTGGGGGAGTGACCGGAAGGCCAGCTTTACGCTGGCCTTTCTTTTTCTCCAGTGACTGGATCAAGACCAGTCCAACAGCTAGGTAACCGTACAATTAACGGTTATTGCTCATTGAATAACGGAGTTTGTTTTGTCTGCAGAACCCATTAGTGCCCGGATTTATCCAGCCGGAATTTTAACCATGCTATCGCGCATGGAGGTCGAACGTTTACATGGTGCCAGCCGTGGTGAACTCGGTGAATTATTGCGCCGTTGCGCGCTTGCCGTACTCAACAGTGGCAGTGAAGCTGACGATGAGGAAGCGCTGCTTGAACAGTACAAGGACTTTGAAATAGAGGTGCAGCAGGTCAACCGGGGTATCCGCCTTGAGTTGAGCAATGCGCCTGGTTCGGCCTTTGTGGACGGCATCATGGTCCAGGGTATCCGCGAACTTTTATCGGCCGTGATACGTGACCTGGTGTATTTTGATACGGAGATCAGCGGTCGGGCCACCACCAATCTTGAATCCCCTGCGGGTATCACCAATGCCGTTTTTGAAATCCTGAGAAATGCCAATACCCTGAAACCGGCCCATGAGCCGGATATGGTTGTGTTCTGGGGCGGACATTCCATTAAACGCCTGGAATATGACTATACAAAAAAGGTCGGCTATGAAACCGGTCTGCGCAAGTTGAACATTTGCACCGGTTGTGGGCCCGGGGCCATGAAGGGGCCAATGAAAGGGGCCACCATCGCGCACGCCAAACAGCGCGTCGGCCGGGGTAACTATGTCGGCATATCTGAGCCAGGTATCATTGCGGCGGAATCGCCCAACCCGATCGTCAATCACCTGGTGATCATGCCGGATATTGAAAAACGTCTCGAGGCGTTTGCGCGCCTGGGACATGGCTTTGTGGTTTTTCCCGGTGGTGTGGGCACTGCCGAGGAGATCCTTTTTCTGATCGGTGTCTTGTTGAACCCCGCCAATGCCGATATGCCGTTCCCGTTTGTACTGACCGGACCGGCCGAGTCGGCAGCGTATTTTGAACAGATTGATGCCTTCATCGGGCTGACGTTGGGCAAGGAAGCACAGTCCAAGTATGAAATCATCATCAATGATCCTGAAAGAGTAGCCCAGGCGATGATGTCAGGGCTTTTGCAGGTTCGAAACTATCGTAAAAAGCACAACGATGCTTATTATTTCAATTGGCTACTGGAAATTCACCCCGAGTTTCAGCAACCCTTTGAACCCACCCATGAGAGTATGGCTGCCTTGCATTTGCATCGTGATCAGCCTACCCATTTGCTTGCAGCGAATTTGCGCAGGGCGTTTTCAGGTATCGTTGCAGGCAACGTGAAGTCGGATACGATTCGCTCGGTGCGTGAGAAGGGCGTATTTGAAATAAACGGCGAGCCCGAAATCATGCAGGCACTTGATGCTTTGCTGGCATCATTTGTCGCGCAGAGGCGCATGAAATTGCCGGGTACAATTTATAGCCCGTGTTACCGGGTGGTTGCTTCTTAACGTTTAAATTGGGGTTTGGGCTTCAAGGCATTCCCGTCAATCAATTTACGCACTGTTGTTAAATCAACACCATGTGTATATTTGAATTGATCCTCGTATGGAACGATCAACCCCCGCTCGAGTAAATCATCGCGGTTGGCGGGTGAAAGCGACTCCTCGGTTACCAGTGCATGCTGGTCGTTGAACCTGATTTCAGTGGCCAGGCTGTCAAATTGATCTGCCAGCTGAATACCCTCTATTGGGTATTTCAGTGCGTAGGTGCTGTCCTCTGTTACCAGTATTTCCAACGCGCACCCTTGCGGTAAACCCCGGTAGAGTTCGGGGTCTACGGGGTCAATGCTGAAGAACACAAGGTAACGTCGCCCTTCGCGAAAAAACTCGGGGCTTTCAAAATAGCATTCATTCGGGTGCAGGCCCTTTTCATACACCTCGATAAACGTTTCACCCGCGCGATTTGCCTTGTAACTGATCAGGACCTTCAGAATTGCAGTGCCTTCACTCGGAAATGCACGCGTATAGACGTAATCGGTATCAACAACCTGGGCCACGGCCACAAGATCAGCCTGTGCAGCCAATTCGCTGAGGCTGATTTTGCCTGTGTCATCTGCGGCGCAGGCCAATGAACTGATCATCAGGGCGATGCCGAATATGAACCTTTGCTTTAGCACTATGTATTTCCTGCTGATGGGCTGAAATGCTGAGTATCTCATGTTGACATATATCACTTAAGACCGCGAATCGTTGACAATGACTCCATCGCTTCTGGAGTCATCAAATATGATCTGTTAGCCTCTTTTGGCTTGTCACAGTGCCACAAACTCAGTTCACTCATGAAGGTTCCTACCATGCGCAAGATTTCCAGGTATCTGATAGCCGTTTTGTTCCCTGTCATTTTAGTCTCATGTTCCGAGGGGGAATACTCAAGTCATGCCGGGTTAAGCGGCGATGAAATTTTGACCCCTGCATCGGCCGCCGAATTTGTTTCACAATCCGAACAGGCATTGACCGAGCTGTTGGCTCAAAACGAGCGTATGGCCTGGGTCTACAGCAACTTTATCACCGAGGACACGGAAAAACTGGCAGCAGTTGCCAATCAGAACTATACCGCTTTACAGGTGGAACTCGCCGGTAAGGCGGCCAGATATTACAAAATTGAAGGTCTTGATGATGAGACCCGCCGGAAACTGAACATCATGCGTAGTTTTATTACCATTCCGGCGCCTTCAGATAATATAAAAATCGCAGAGCAGTCAGAAATCGGTGCTCGACTGGGTGGCATGTATGGCAAAGGTGAATACTGTTACGCCAATGGCCAGTGTCTCGATCTCGGTCTTTTGAGCGATATCATGGCAGATTCCCGCGACCCTGATGCCCTGCTTGAAGCCTGGAACGGATGGAGAACCGTTTCCCCGCCAATGAAGGCGCTCTATGCCCGCCAGGTTGAACTGGCCAATGAGGGCTCAGCCGAGCTGGGTTTCGAGGATCTGGGCGCCATGTGGCGCTCGGGCTACGATATGCCGCCGGATGCATTTCCGGGTGAACTCGATCGTCTGTGGGGCGAGGTCAAGCCGCTCTACGATGCACTGCACTGTCATGTCCGTGCCAGGCTTGCCGAGGTTTATGGAGCAGGCCTTGTGCCGCAAGACGGCCCGATCCCCGCCCATTTGCTCGGCAATATGTGGGCCCAGGATTGGAGCAATATCTACCCACTGGTTGCCCCGCCGGAAACCGTTTCCTCCTATGATCTCAATGCCATCATCAAAGACCGGGACTTTGATGCGATCACCATGGTGAAGACAGGGGAGGCGTTCTTCAGCTCGCTGGGCTTCGAGGAACTGCCCGCCACCTTCTGGCAGCGCTCATTGTTCGTTAAACCACAGGACAGGGAAGTGGTCTGTCATGCTTCTGCCTGGAACGTGGACGAGGAAGACGACCTGCGCATAAAAATGTGCATCAAGACCAATGCCGAAGATTTCAAAACGATTCACCATGAATTGGGTCACAATTATTACCAACGGGCCTATAAGGACAAAAGCCTGTTGCATCGTTCCGGTGCGAACGACGGCTTCCACGAGGCGGTGGGCGACACCATCGCCTTATCCATCACACCGGCCTACCTGCAAAAAATCGGACTGCTCGAAGAAGTTCCCGATGCATCGGGTGATCTTGCCCTGTTAATGAAACGCGCCCTTGATGGTGTTGCGTTCCTGCCCTTTGGCCTGCTTGTGGACCAATGGCGCTGGAAGGTTTTTGCCGGTGAAGTGGGCCCCGAGGGCTACAACGAGCTCTGGTGGCAGCTGCGTGAACACTACCAGGGAGTAAACTCGCCCAATGAGCGGCCTGCAGATGCCTTTGATGCCGGCGCCAAGTACCATGTTCCGGGCAATACGCCCTATACGCGGTATTTTCTTGCCGGTATTTTGCAGTTCCAGTTTCACCGCGCGCTGTGCGAAATCGCCGGTGATGAGGGCCCGGTCCACCGCTGTTCCATTTACGGCAACCAACAGGCCGGCGAGCGCTTGAAGGCCATGCTCGAAATGGGGCGCAGCAAACCCTGGCCGGATGAACTTGAGGTATTGACCGGTCAACGGCAGATGGATGCGACGGCCATGCTGGACTACTTTGCACCACTGAAGGAATGGCTGGATGAGCAGAACCAAGGGCGGCAGTGCGGTTGGTGATGCTTATAGCAAAGTGTTGAATGCCTGGGTTTATGATTGACGGTGCTTGTTCTTTTCCGAAACCGCGCGGGCGCGGGTAGCTTGCTCTGAGACACGCAGCGAGTACGTCCCTGTATGCTCGTCCACAAACATCCCTGTTTGTGACGGTCTCAGAGCAAGCTACCCACACCCGCTCTTGACGCCATTGAAGTTCAAACAGCATTTCTCCGAAAAAAGGTCGATTGCATGAGCTTCCATGAAGCCAAGTGGGAGTATGGGCAGA
>JBFFWN010000164.1:0-8105 GCA_041570235.1 Lysobacterales bacterium
CCAAATACCTTCCCTGGTTCAAACACAAACACCGGCTGACCCGCGATGTGACCGTGGCATTCGGGCACTGGGCGGCGCTGGGGGTCAAGGTTAAGAAACGCTATATCGCACTGGACTCGGGTTGCGTATGGGGTGGCAAACTCAGCGCGTTGCGGGTTGAAGACCGCAAACTGTTCCGGGTCAATTGCCTGGGTTAGAGTTGTCCGGGTCAGGTTCGAACCAGTTCTACAATCCGGTAGGCCAGCGGGTTGTCGGCGTCTTTGGCAAATTGACGTTCACCGGTCTGCCGCCATTCATTGCTATCCCATTTGGGAAACCACGTATCGGCCTGCGGTTCAATATCGATCAGGGTCAGCACCATGCGGGTGGCCAATGGCAGGGCCAGGGCGTATAGCTGGCCGCCGCCAATCACCATGATCTCATCCGAGCGGGACATCTCGATGGCGCCTTGCAATGAATCTGCAAGATCTGCGCCGCTGGCGACAAAGCCGGGGTTTCGGCTGATGACAATATTCTGTCGTCCGGGCAATGGCCTGCCAATGGACTGCCAGGTTTTGCGGCCCATCAGGATCGCCTTTCCCATGGTCAGCTTTTTGAAGTGCTGCAGCTCCGCGGGTATATGCCAGGGCATTTTTCCGTCCAGACCGATGGCGCGGTTTCTGCCCATCGCCGCGACCAGGGTGATGGTTTTGGTGATGGCCCTGGTGATGGTCTCAGTCATACCGAAATCGGCGCCTTGATGCCGGGGTGCGACTGGTAGTTCTGCAAATCAAAATCCTCATAGACAAATTCAAACAGGTTTTTTCTGTCGGGGTTGATTTGCATGACAGGTAACGGAAGGGTTTGCCGTGACAACTGGGTGTTCACCTGCTCCAGGTGGTTCATATATATATGTGCATCACCCAGCGAAATAATAAAATCACCGGCTTCAAGATCCAGCACCTGGGCCACCATCATGGTCAACAGGGAGTACGAGGCGATATTAAACGGCACGCCGAGAAATACGTCGGCGCTGCGCTGGTACATGTGGCAACTCAGGCGGTTGTTGGCGACGTGGAACTGAAACATCATGTGGCAGGGGGGCAAGGCCTGCAGACCGGCACGCGCATTGTCCCGCGGGCTGCGTGTTTCATCCGGCAATACCGCGGGGTTCCACGCGCTGATCACGTGTCTGCGTGAATCAGGGCGGCTGCGCAGGTCATCCAGCAATATTTTTATCTGGTCGATGTGGCGGCCATCCGGCGCAATCCAGTTACGCCACTGCGCGCCGTAAACAGGCCCGAGGTTGCCGTTTTCATCCGCCCACTCGTCCCAGATGCTGACGCCGTTTTCTTTCAGGTAGGCAATATTGGTATCGCCCTTCAGAAACCACAGCAACTCGTGAATAATCGAACGCAGGTGCAACTTCTTGGTGGTGACGCAGGGGAAACCCTCGGACAGGTCAAAGCGCATCTGGTAGCCGAACAGGCTGATGGTGCCGGTGCCTGTCCGGTCTTCCTTGCGGCTGCCCTTGTCGAGGATGTCTTGCAGAAGTTGCAGGTAGGTTTTCATGATGGGGGATTGGCCCTTGTTCTTGAGTCGGATTGATAGGCAAACAACAGGATAATGATACCCGCTGCGATCATCGGCAACGATAACAGCATCCCCATGGTCAGCCATTGCATCGCCAGGAAGCCAAGGTGCTCATCAGGTTGGCGGAAAAACTCCACCACCAGGCGAAACACACCGTAGCCCAGCAGAAACAGTCCGGAGACGGCCGCCCGCGGACGCGGCTTATGGGAATACCACATCAGCAGGATAAACAATGTGAGACCTTCGAGTCCGGCCTGGTATAACTGGCTGGGGTGCCTCGCCAGGTGATCCAATGCGCCCGATGCCCAGGCTTCCTGGAGCGCGGCATTATCACCCGGCCCGAAGCCGGTCGATTTGGCAAATATCATGGCCCACGGGACATCGGTCAAACGCCCCCATAACTCTCCGCCGATAAAATTACCGACGCGGCCAAAGGCCAGCCCCAGGGGGCCCATCGGCGCGACAAAGTCGGCCACCTGCCAGAAAGTCCTGCCCGTTCGCCTGGCAAACCAGGCTATTGCAACCATGACCCCCAGTAAACCGCCATGGAACGACATGCCGCCGTCCCATACCTTGAAAAGGGTTAAAGGGTTCTGTAGCAGCGACTCGAAACCGTAGAAAAGCATGTAACCAATACGACCGCCCAAAATTACGCCGAGCATGCCGTAAAACAGGACATCACTGACATCCTGTTTGCTCCACCCCCGCCACGGCTGTCTGACAGCGCGGTAGTTACCCATCAGCCAGAACGACATGAAGGCCAACAGGTACATGATGCCGTACCAGTGAATATCCACGGGACCTATGGATATCGCAACCGGGTCGAAATTGATCAACGGATAGTTTGCTTGCAAAAAAAAATTCCTGTCAGGGGTTCGAATTAGGTATTCGCAGGCAGCATAAGATAGTCTATTGTTAGCTGCAAGACATCATGCCAGAACAAATCAATGTCTTGAAAAGACTCTTGAAGCAACATGGTGCAATCATGGGTTACACTGCATACTCTTAAGACCACAATAAGAACCGCGGTTACTGAAAATGCTTGAATTAGCTTTGCCCAATATGCACGCGTTGGCCGTGATGATCATGATCGTGGTCGCCTTGATATTGTTCACCCGCGATAACATCCCGATGGAAACCACCGGGCTGGTGGTGCTGGTTGTGCTGGCCACCGGCTTTCAACTCTTTCCGTATGAGGCGGATGGACAGGTGCTTGCGCCCAGTGACTTTTTTCTCGGCTTCGGCAACCGCGCGCTGATTGCCGTGTGTGCGCTGATGATCGTTGGCCAGGGCCTGATCAGTACTGGCGCCCTTGAACCTGTGGGCCATCTTCTGGCCAAATCTTTTAAACGAAGCCCCGTGTTCTCCTTATTGCTGACATTGCTGATGACGGCGTTTTTCAGTGCTTTCATCAATAACACGCCGATCGTGGTGCTGATGCTGCCGATCCTGATTGGTGTTGCGGTCAAAACCGGCATGTCGCCTTCGGGTTCGCTGATGCCGATGGGCTTTGCCAGTATCGTCGGCGGAATGGCCACCACCATTGGCACGTCCACCAACCTGCTGGTGGTGAACGTCGCCGCTGATATGGGTATGGACCGTTTCAGCATGTTCGATTTTACCGGGCCGGTATTGGTGGCAGGTACGGTCGGCATGTTGTACCTGTGGTTGGTGGCTCCAAGAATGCTGCCCAAACGATCACCGCCTATTCAACGCGGTGTGTCAAGGGTTTATACGGCGCAGATCAGGCTGAACGACGACAGCATGGCGGTTGGCCGCTCCCTGGCCGAAGCCATTGCCAAGGCCGGCGAGAACATCCAGGTTGAGACCATCCAGCGCGGCAAGGGCGTTTTCATCAACCCTTTGCCGGATGTCAAACTCCGCAGCGGTGACCGCCTGACCATCAGCAATACCCAACACAACCTGCGGGAGTACGCCCGCCTGCTGGGCGGCACATTATATACAGCCGAGCACGCCGTTGATGACAGCCATCCATTATCCACCGATGGACAGCAGATTTCCGAGGTGGCGATAACCCCGGCCTCGAGGCTCAACGGTGTCAAAATCGGCAAGGCCGGCCTGTTATCCCGGTTTGGCCTGCGGTTGCTCGCGTTCAACCGTTTCGAAGGTATGGAAGATCGCGAATCGCCGGGGTTGGATGAAACGCGTTTACGGGCGGGAGATGTGCTGTTGGTGCAGTCCACGCTGAAAAACCTTGCCGAGCTGAAACAAAGCTCAGATTTCCTGATTCTCGATGGCAGTATCAATTTGCCACGTGCCCGCAAGGCGCCGATGGCGCTGGCCGTGATGGTGGGCGTGGTGGCCCTGGCTGCGGCCAAGGTCATGGCGATCGAAGTCAGCGCACTGCTCGGCTGCCTGGTTTTGATTCTGACCGGCTGCCTGAACTGGAAAGATGCGATGAATGCGCTCAGCACCCAGGTCATTCTGATCATCGTCTCGTCACTGGCCATGGGTATGGCGCTGCTCAAAACCGGTGGTGCGGACTACCTTGCAAACCTGTTTGTGTATATCACCTTTGGTGCGCCACCGGCTGCGGTGTTGATGAGCCTGATGATGATGATGGGCATTTTGACCAACGTGGTTTCAAATAATGCCGCGGCCGTCATCGGCACACCGATCGCCATTGGTATCGCGCAGCGCCTTGGCCTGCCGCTGGAGCCGTTCGTGCTGGCCGTTATGTTTGGGGCCAACCTGAGCTTCGCCACCCCGATGGCTTACCAGACCAACGTGCTGATCATGAATGCCGGTGGTTACAAGTTTGGCGACTTCGTGCGTATCGGTGTGCCCCTGACCCTGATCACATGGGTCATATTGAGCGGCGTGTTAATCTGGGCGTACAGTTTATAAAAAATTAATTTCCGCAAGGACTACATAATATGAATTCATCTGCTTCAGCGGGCGGTGTCGTCCGAACCGGCGCTTACCCGGAGTTAACCACGACCGCGGTCTTCGTCGGCTATTTTCTCGGTGCGGTGATTGCCGTCAGCATCGGTTATGCCGCCCTGATCCTTGGCTTTTCCATCGAAGGCTCGGAACTCGCTGCGATCCTGGGCTTCGCCATCCTCAGGGGGATATTGAGACGCAACTCGATTATTGAGAACAATATCGTGCAAACCATCGCCAGCGGCGTAAATGGCGCCTCCAGTGGCATGATGTTTTCGGTTCCTGCGATTTTCATCCTCGGCTATGGCATGGATTTCAACCCGGTGTTGATGACCTTTGGCGCCATTGCGGGCGCCTTCATGGGCATTGGTTTTATCATTCCGCTGCGCAAGCAGATGATCGATTACGAACGTCTGACCTATCCCGGTGGTGTGGCGGTTGCCACCATCCTGAAATCGCCGGGCGCCGGAATACAGAAAGCCATGTTCCTGCTCATCGCTGCAACCAGCAGTGGCCTGATACATTTTCTCAGCCAGTCCACCGGCGTGGAGTACCTGGACCTCGGCGGAATGCTCGGCTGGCCTGAGTACATGAATGGTATCTGGTACCTGTCACTGCTATCGGTCGGAGTCGGTTACATCGCCGGCAAAGGTGGTGTGGCCTTTATTATTGGCGGTTATGTCTGTTACTGGGTACTGGCGCCATTACTGAGCCAGTTTGGCCTGTTCCCGGTCGAGGCTGAAACCGGTGCGGTTATCAGCGACCCCGACAGCCTGCGCCTGTTACTTTATCGCCCGGTTGGCATCGGTATGCTGATCGGTGGCGCCGTGGCCGGCGTGATGGTGGCGTTTCCGATGATCCTCAGTGCGGTTCGCAGCATGCAAAACGCCGCACAGGCCAATACCGCCATGTCGAGGGACGAAATGCCGATCAAGCTGCTGTATTTTGCCATTGGTGGCGCTGCCATCCTGCTGGCAGTTATCGCGGTGATGTCGACAGAGAAAATGGGGATTGGCCGTGGCATAGCAATGGCAGTGGTCGGAACCCTGTGGATCTGGATTGCAGGCGTCATTTTATCCGAGGCCATCGGCCGCACCAATTGGTCACCACTGTCCGGCATGACCCTGATTGCCGTGACCCTTCTGATTGTCATTTCCAGCGGCCTGGGGGATACAAAGGCCGCCATCGTGTCGGCCATCATGGTCGGTGCGGCAGCCTGTGTCGCGATGTCGCAGGCCACCGACCTGATGCTGGATCTGAAAACCGGCTACCTGGTGGGCGCGACACCGCGTCAGCAGCAGTTGGGACAATTTCTCGGCGCCTGGTTGGGGCCGATTCTGATCATGGCGCTGATATTCGTGCTGCACGAGGCCTATGGGCTCGGCAGCGACAAGTTACCCGCACCACAGGGCCAGGCACTGGCCAGCATGGTTAATGGCATCATCGGCGGTGACGTACCCACACAGAAATACCTCGCCGGTGCCGGGTTGGGCGCATTACTGAGCCTGGCATCGCCGGGCCTCGGTATCACCGTGGGGCTCGGGTTTTACCTGCCTTTCAGTATTGTGCTGACCTACAGTATCGGTACATTATTAAGGGTCATTTCCGATTGGAAGCTGGGTGACTCATTTGCCGAAAGCACCGGTATCCCGATTGCGGCCGGTGTGATTGTGGGTGAAGCCCTGGTCGGGGTGGGTTTTGCGGTTTACATGATCCTGGGGGCAGTATGAACATCAAGACATTCTACCTGTTAATCATTATGGCGGTTTTCCTTGCCGGCGCCTTTATCAGCGTCCTTGATCCGACCGAGATCAACTGGAACTGGTTTGTGCCCATAATACTGCTGGGCACAGTTGCACTGTTTTTATACAAGAAAGCGCATCATGGTGAGGCCAGGGACAGCGCCAGGCTAAGCGGAAACCTGCAGATCCTGGAAAATAGCCTGGGCAAAATTCTTGAGAACCTTGAAACATTGAATTCGGACTCGGCCAACCTGCCGGTTTATGAAGCCCGTTTTGAGATCGATCGATTATTGCGCGAGGACCTGAATGACTTCGCCAATGCCCGCGAAAGTATGCAGCATATCTTTGGATTACAGGGCTATGCTGACGTTATGAGTGCATTTGCCGCCGGAGAGCGTTATATTAACAGGGTCTGGTCGGCATCGACTGATGGTTACGTGGACGAAGTCCGTAACTACCTGGAACGTGCCACTCAGCAGTTCAGAGAGGCTAAGGTATTGTTCGCTGATCTACAGCGGCAATATGAATCAGCAGTCTCTACAGCCTGAAACAAAACCGGACGTTGGATTAGACATTACGAGTGATACGCACGATAGAAAACTTATCAAATGACGAATTTTGGTGTTTAATGCCATATAGATTGACGGAAAGCCACTCAAAATATAGAGTGTGCGATCTAGTTATTTTCTTCAACTAATTTTTTAAGCCATTGAGACGAAGCATGTTAAACAAACGAAAGATTACCTGCCTACTGTCCTCAGCCTTTATTTATGCCGTTGCCGGCCTGTCTACACAGGCTTTTGCTGCCGGTATCAATGAAGTCCTGCAGGAAGGTGAAAGCCGCGCCGACGCCGGTGAAACAGCTCAGAAACAGGTTGATTCAGTTGCTGATCAAACCGAAAAAATCGTTAACGATTACCGCTCTGTCGTCAAAGTTGTTGACGGCCTGAAGGTTTACAACGCACTGTTGCAAACACAGCTGGACAATCAGGAAGCTGAAATGGCAGCCATTCAGGAATCCATCGGTAATGTTGCCCTGATTGAACGCCAAATCGTTCCCCTGATGACACGGATGGTTGAATCCCTGGAGAACTTTGTCCAGTTGGATACGCCATTCCTGTTGAAAGAGCGCTCGGAGCGTGTTGAGCGCCTGCGCGGCGTCATGGAGCGCTCGGACGTCTCGGCAGCTGAAAAGCTGCGCGTGGTAATCGAGGCTTACCAGATCGAAAACGACTATGGTCGTACGATCGAAGCCTACAAGGGATCTACCGAGATCAATGGCAATCAACTTGAAGTTGACTTTCTGCGCATTGGCCGCGTAGCCCTGCTTTATCAATCAGTCGGCGGTGCTCATACTGGCGCATGGGATAAGGAGGCTGGCGCATTCGTCGAACTTCCACCTGCACCATATCAGTCACAGGTTGCGGCAGGACTCAGGGTAGCGCGTAAACAGGTTGCTCCGGATTTGCTTGTTGTACCGGTACCCGCACCTACGAGGGCAATGCAATGATCAGCAAAATCAAGAAAATTAGCCTTGCCAGCGGCTTGTTGCTGGCTATCACCCTGGCCTCACCTGTTCAGGCTGCAGTTGCCATTTCCCTGGAAGAACTGTTGCAACAGGTTAAAACCGGCCGTGTGAATGATGCTGCTGAAAACCAGGCACGTATCGACAGATTCCGCGCAGCACGCGCCGAGCAGACAAAACTGCTGGCGGCTGAAAAAGCCGAGCAGAAACGTCAGGAAGATGCTTCCGCACGTATGGAAGCGGAGTTTGAAGTTAATGACGCCCGCATCATCACGCTGGAACAGCAGTTCCAGGAAAGACTGGGTGGTCTTAAAGAACTGTTTGGTGTTCTGCAACAGGCCTCCGGTGACGCCCGTGGTGTA
>JBFFWN010000165.1:0-8018 GCA_041570235.1 Lysobacterales bacterium
CCGAGGCTCTGGCGACGATGGGGCTCATCGCCGACTGTTACGCCAATCGACGGTCGTTGGAGATGGGCTGGATGCAACCGGTCTCGAGTGGCGGAGGGGATCGATGATCTCCGGCACGGTCGCGGTGACGGGTGGCACGGGGTTTATTGGCTCGCATACCTGCATTTCACTGCTCGAAGCCGGCCATGATGTGTTGATACTGGATAACATGAGCAATAGCGACGCATCCGTGGTTCAACGAATTGAGCAGATCTGTGGACGAAAACCGGCATTTGTCGAAGGAGATATCCGTGACAAAGCGCTTCTTGAAAAGATTTTTTCCACCAATTCGATATCTGCGGTACTCCACTTTGCCGGTTTGAAAGCCGTGGGTGAGTCCGTTGAGAAACCGCTTGCCTATTATGAAAATAATGTCGGCGGCACGCTCGACCTGCTGTCTTGCATGCGTGATGCGGGGGTTAAAACCATGGTGTTTTCATCATCCGCCACCGTATATGGTGACCCTGCCTCGGTCCCCATACGGGAGACGTTCCCGCTATCGACGACAAACCCCTATGGCAGCAGTAAATTGATGATTGAAAACATCCTCGCCGACGTTTATGCGTCCGAACCCGGTTGGCGGATAGCCAGGTTGCGTTATTTCAACCCGGTCGGGGCCCACCAGAGCGGTTTGATCGGTGAAAACCCCAAGGGCGTGCCCAATAACCTGATGCCGTTTATTGCCCAGACCGCAGCCGGTATTCGCGAGCAGTTAAGTGTTTTTGGTAATGACTACCCCACCACCGACGGCACCGGTGTTCGTGATTATATTCACGTGCTCGACCTTGCTGAAGGGCATGTCGCCGCGCTGGATTATCTTGCCGGTCACGAGGAACTGTTAACGGTTAACCTTGGAACCGGCCGCGGAGTCTCGGTACTTGAAATGATCCGCGCTTTCGAGGCGGTCAATCCCTGCACCGTGCCTTACCGGGTTATCGAGAGGCGTCCCGGTGATATCGCCGAATGCTGGGCCGATACCTCGCTGGCCAATCAGCTGCTGGGCTGGCGCGCCAATCGCGGGCTAGAAGACATGTGCCGCGATACATGGCGCTGGCAAAGCACTTCGTCAGGCATCAATCAAAGCGGGAAGCACAGCTGATGACAAGCCTGAAAGAACTGGCGGAGCAATTGCCAAAAGCCGAATTGCATATCCACATTGAGGGCAGCCTTGAACCCGAGATGATGTTTCAACTGGCGAAGCGCAATCGTATCCCACTGTCATATCCCGACGTAGAATCAATATCTAAAGCATATAATTTCAATTGCTTACAGGATTTTCTTGATCTATATTATCAGGGAATGTCGGTATTACAAACCGAGCAGGATTTTTACGACCTGACCTGGGCTTACCTGCAAAAATGCCATCAACAGAATGTCGTTCATTGCGAAATATTTTTTGACCCGCAAGGACATACAGAACGCGGCATTGCATTTGAAACGGTTATCGGCGGCATCTGCAGCGCGCTCGACAAAGCGCAGGATGAACTGGGCATCAGCAGCAAACTGATCATGTGCTTCCTGCGCCACCTTGATGAGGAAAGCGCCTTCGAGACACTGGAAGCCGCAAAGCCATATCTCGACCGCATCTGTGGCGTTGGCCTGGATTCGTCGGAAATGGGACGCCCTCCAAGCCTGTTCAAACGGGTATTTGCCGAGGCCGGAAAGCTTGGTCTGAAACGCGTCGCTCATGCCGGCGAGGAAGGCCCGCCCGCCTATGTTTACGAAGCGCTGGAGCAATTGGAGGTCGACCGGATCGATCACGGCAACCGCTCATTGGAAGATCCAGCCCTGGTACAGCGCCTGGTCGATTTGAACATGCCATTAACCGTTTGCCCACAGTCGAACCTGCGCCTGGCAGTGGTTGAAAACATGGCCGACCACCCGATCAGGATCATGTTGGAGAAAGGCTTGAACGCCTGTATCCATTCTGATGACCCCGCCTATTTCGGTGGTTACATGACTGAAAACTATCATGCTCTGATCGATGCGACCGGCCTGGAGCGGGATGAAATATTCCAGCTGACCATCAATGGCTTTAAATCCTCATTTCTGGATGACGCAGAGAAACAAGTTCACCTGGACCGTATCGAATCGATGCGTTAACCGGGTAAGGAGTCTTAACACCATGTCTGAAACACACCCGATCAATCACGGCCTGTCGATGGCAGATGTCTCCGGAAAAGCCGTTACTCACCGCCTGGCGCTGGCCAGCGGAAAAATCATCGTCGGCGAAAAGGCGTTTGCGATGTTGCAAAACAGGTCCCTGCCCAAGGGGGATGCGCTGGCACTGGCGGAATTTGCCGGCATTGCGGGCGCGAAACAGACAGCCAGCCTGGTACCTCTTTGCCACCCGATATCCCTTAACCGGGTTTCCGTACATACACGGCTTGTGCCGGAGAGCTTTGCCGCTGAGGTGTTTTGCGCAGCCGAGATCGATGCCAAAACCGGCGTGGAGATGGAGGCCCTGTGCGGTCTGAACATCGCGCTTCTGACCATATGGGACCTGACCAAGCCCATCAATGCCGCCCTGGAAATCACCGATATCAAGCTGCTGTACAAATCCGGCGGAAAACGCGGCGACTGGATACATCCCGATGGTCTGCCCGCATCCGCCCAAGCCATTTTAGATGAGCTCGGTTAAATCAAACCGGCGCTATTCTGCCCATATGCCGTTGAGCGGTATCGGCGCTTCCGGGCAGCAGCAAATTGGCAATGCACACGTGGTGTTGATCGGCGCCGGCGGCCTGGGTTGTCACGCTGCTCAACTGCTGGTGTCATCCGGTATCGGTAAGATCACTCTATGTGATTTTGACCGGGTCACTGAAAGCAACCTGGCACGGCAGGTCCTTTACCGAGCATCTGATGTTGGCCGGCTCAAAGTCGAGGTCGCCACGGAGGCTTTACACGATCTGAACCCGGAAACGGACATTGAAGCCATAGCCACCCGCATGACCGGCAGTCAATTGAAGAACCTGGTGCCCGGGTGTGACATGGTCATCGACGCCAGCGACAACTACGGCACACGCCTTGCGGTAAACCGCACTTGTCTAGCCGCCCAAAAACCATGGCTTATGGCCTCCTGTATTCGCAGGGAAGGCCAGATAATGTATATACGCCCGGACCTGCCTGGCTCGGCCTGCTACCGCTGTGCTTACGGGCAGGCGCCGGACACGCTGGAGGATTGCCCCGGGGCGGGTATATTCGCGCCGGTGGCGGCTATCGTCGGCGCATCGGCGGCCTATTTTGCACTGGCGCACATCGCAGGATCAGAACCACCCGCCGGATTACACCTGTTTGACGCCACCCGTTGGCAGTGGCAATCGTTGACGGTTAAAAGAACATCAGGCTGCAAGGATTGCGCAGCATAAAGTGCTCACTCGGTGGTGGCGACAGCCTCATCCCCGGCCAATGCATGCTTTAACACATGCCATGCCAGGGTCGCGCACTTGACCCTTGACGGGTAGCGTCCGGCAAAGGCCAGCGCCGCCAGTTCACCCAACTTTTCGTCGCTGTCGTCCTGCAAACCGCCGGTAATCAACGACCGCACCTGCTCAAACAACCGCTCGGCCTGGTCAAGGCTTAAACCCTTCACGTTGGCCGCCAGCAATGATGCTGAAGCTGTTGAAATAGCGCAACCGACACTTTCAACGGAGACATCGATGATCACCCCTGCCCCGTCGACCGACAACTGCAGGCTTACCCTGTCTCCGCAAAACGGGTTCTCGCCCTGTCCGCGATGACTTGCATGATCAAGCGTACCGTGGCAACGGGGGAACTGGCTGTGATCGATGATGATATCGCTGTAGTGGGCCATGCGCTCGTCGTTCATGATCAATGATCCCGATGCGAATGACCTGCTGCCGCACAGTGCTCGCAGTTCACCCATTCGCTGACGCCGGAAACATAATGTTCCTTTTTCCAGATGGGCAGGCGGGTTTTGATGTTGTCGATGATATAGCGGCAGGCATCGAATGCCTCGCCACGATGGGACGAAGACACACACACGATCACCGCAACCTCGCTCAATTCCAGCAGGCCTTCGCGATGGATGCAGAGCGCATGGCTGACCTGGAACTTTTCGATGGCCTCATCGATGATTCTGGCGCCTTCCTTTTCGGCGACGGGTTTATATACCTCGTACTCGAGACGCTCTACGGCCTGCCCTTCGTTGTGATCCCGAATCCAGCCCTCGAAAACCACCAGGGCGCCACAGCTGTTATCCGCCACGCGTTTTTTGGCGGCTTCGACATCAATGGCCGTTTGGCTGACCGAAAACTTCATCCGCCCGCCACCGGTGGAAAAAACAACACTTCATCCATGTCATCGAGTGGTGTTTCCCAGCCGGACATTTCATCGTTGATGGCCACCAGTGCAGCGGCCTCGGTTTTCAGGTCCTGGTGTTTTTCAGTCATCATCCGGAATAGTTCGGCCGCCGTACCGCCCTGCCATTCAATGATTTCTGAATCACATCCCGCCTGTTCGCGAAACAATGCAAAATAACGTACCTTGTTCTTCAATTATCCACCCATCCGATACATTTCCACGTGCGGCATTGCCTTGTGCAAGCGGTTACGCAACTCGCTGTAACGGTCCGCCCGCTTGGTCCACAGTTCACGGATAAAGCCGGTCAGCTCGTCCGCATCCATGCCGTTACGTATTCTATCGCGCAAGCCGGTTCCGCGCGCAGCGAAAAGACAGCTGTAAAACATGCCATCCGCGGTGACACGTGCACGGGAGCAGTCGCCGCAGAACGGTTCGGTGATGGAGCTGATAAAACCAATTTCACCGCCACCGTCAGTAAACACATAACGGTTGGCGGTCTCACCCACCTTTTGGTTTGACACGGGCCGCAACGGCCACTGATCGTGGATGGCCTTTCTCAAATCGGCATTTGGCACGACGAGCTGACGGTCCCAGTGATTGACATTACCCACATCCATAAACTCGATCAGGCGCACCGTGTGCCCGCTGTTTCTGAAGTGCGATACCAGGTCGAGCACCGTGTGATCATTGACATTGCGTTGCACGACGGTATTGATTTTCATTTTATCAAAACCGGCTTCCTGTGCCGCCATGATGCCATCCAGCACCTCGTGAACCGAGCCCCGGCCACCGGCCATGCTGCGGAATATGGCCTCATCCAGGCTGTCGAGGCTGACGGTTATTCTGCTGAGACCCGCTTTTTTCAGGCCACTGGCGTGTCTTGGCAGCAGCACCGCATTGGTGGTCAAAGCCAGGTCAGTGATCCCCTCGATACCGGAGATTCTCTCTACCAAATCGACAAAACCCGGTCTTAACAGGGGTTCACCCCCGGTCAGGCGCACCTTGGTGACGCCGAGCCCGGCAAAAACCCGGATGACCAGTTCGATTTCGCCATCGCTTAGCAAGTGATGCGAAGGCAAAAATACGCCCCGGCCATGCAAGGATTCCTCGGGCATGCAATAGGTGCAGCGAAGGTTGCAACGATCCAGCACCGATACCCGCAGGTCTTTGAGCGGCCTGGACAAGCTGTCAGTAATGCGTGTCAAAAAATCAGAATCCCTGTTGATGAATTTCATTGGCTGTCATTCGACAGTGCGAAAGCGGAAGAGGCATTGAATTCTAACCCAAGCTGACCAACAACACAGTGACTTGTTAATCTTGTCGTGATCATTCTCACAAACGCCAAGTTCAAAATGTCATACCCATCCAACGCCAGATCAGCCGTGCCGAAACATACAGGATTAAAACAGCCGTGAGGCGTTTTACCCAGGTTTCCGGCAAATGGTAAGCCCCCAGCCGGCTGCCGATCTGCCCGCCGATCACCACCGCAATAAACAACGGCCAGGCCTGGACCCAACCATCGAGAGTTGCGTTACCGCCCCCTTTCATCAGCTGACCGGACAAACCCGCCAATGAGTTCACCAGGATGAATCCGCTGGTGATGCCGGCGACTGTTCGTGCCGGCGCCAGGCGGAAAACATATATCAAGGGTGCAAGAAAAATACCACCACCAATGCCGGTAACGCCGGCCAGAAGCCCGATAAGACCGCCGCTGCCTGCGGACACCAGCCAAAAGGATGCAGGGCTGTAGTTTTTGGGTGTTTCCGCCTCACGGGTCTTGAATAACATCTGCATAGCAGCGATCAACAGACTGAACCCCAGCAAGCCGATAAACATCTGTTCCGACACCTGCAACCGGCCTCCCAGCCAAGCCATGGGCACTGAAAGCACGATAAAGGGCAACAGGTTCTCAAGGCTTAAAACACCGGCGCGCACATAATGGTAAACACCACCTGTCACCACCAGGATGTTGCAGCTCAAAGCGATGGCCGGGATCAGTTGATAATCAACCCCGGACAGGACCAGCAGTGCGTTGTAAGTGGAGCCGCCACCAAACCCCACGGAGGAATATGCCACCGCGGCGAGTAAGAACAATGCTGCTAAAATCAACCACTGCATAATGGAATTATGTGCGCCAAATGCGCAAGTATGAATCAATCGATTCGAACTTGCCATACGCCCAAAAGTGCGCCTGACACCACGACAAAATAGATACACGGGTGACTTACTTTACTCTCCGCAACATGTGCTATGCTTTTTTCATGGTTTCATTTATTCAACAGTACAGGACGGGGTTGCAGCCAAAGCTGGAACGTCTTCAGCATCTTCAGACCGAGATATACCGGCAGTTACAGCTGTTGATCCCGGACGAAATGGCCCACTACGACTCTTTTCAATCCAGGGTGCATGGCTCCCCCCTGCTGAGGATGGATATTCTTGAACGGCACCCTTACACCTACTTTGTCCGGCTGACTTACGAGTTTGAAGCTGACGACGAAAAAGAAATAGCACCGGATGCGCATATCCGTATTTATAACGATGCGCGCCTGGCAGAGGTAACGGCGTTTGACCCGGACCAGGGCTTCACCCGCTCGGCCAACCCGCATTTCCCGCATCTGCAATTATTCCAGCGCAGTTGGAGACAAAACCAGGCCCTGGATAAATGGTTGAGCTACCTGCTACACCAGGGCCACAGCCTCGCCAGCATGCGACCGAGTAATGATAAAATCAACGGAAAGCAGGTAATACCAATCAAACAACCCGTCGGATTCAATTAATTTCCAAAATGGGTTTGACTCTGAGCCCATAACTGTTTAAGATCACGCGCCTTGCGGGGCTATAGCTCAGCTGGGAGAGCGCTACAATGGCATTGTAGAGGTCGACGGTTCGATCCCGTCTAGCTCCACCAATGTCCCCTTCGTCTAGAGGCCTAGGACACTGCCCTTTCACGGCGGCAACAGGGGTTCGAATCCCCTAGGGGACGCCACCTATAAGGCGTTGATTGTGAAAGAATCAACGTACATTTAAGCCACCTTTGACAGGTGGCTTTTTTGTGTCTATGCCTAAATTTTGCCTAAGTTTCAGCTTGTTTCAAATTAATATCTCCAAGAAAGTTGAGAGCTTTAATGGCAAGTTCAGAGACACCTGCCTGAACCAGCATTGGTTTCGTGACTTGTTCGATGCCAGAGGGGTAATTAATGAATGGCGAGAGCATTACAACAACGTCAGGCCTCATAGCTCGCTGGGATATTTACCACCAGCAGTTTTCGCCAAGCAGGCAGCCTGATGTGATGAAAATCCAACCTCATGAATGGTACATATCGTGGGGAAAGGTCAGGAACATTACATTGATTTAAATACGGACGCAGCGAAAGCAGCACAAGCATGCAAAGGTCATATTTTTCGCCACCCCGTTTACAGGCTTCACAGTGCGGCTTCGCCCTTTTCCTGATCCGGACCAGGTGCCATCAGCGAGAATCCGGATTGAACACGGCTACGCGCCAACTCACTTGAGCAGATCAGGATAAACCCACCCAGCAGTCCCGCTACATGTGCCAGTGAATAGGACGGCCAACTGATGTTGGTCAGCATTGATTCTCCCGTGCACACTTCGAGCGCGACCTTGGCCATACAAGCCAAAAACACGGCCACAATCG
>JBFFWN010000166.1:0-7975 GCA_041570235.1 Lysobacterales bacterium
AAAAAGCGGTTGCCTTCACTGATGGTTGCCCGGTTGATCGAGAATTTCATCCTTGTACCGGTTTTGGATTTCGGCGGGCTGACTTTTTTCCGGTCGGAACGGCCCGTATTCAACACAACGGCGTCCAACAGGGAATTAAGATCGACATAACTGATCGCCAGGCTGGAACCATCATCGAAGCCTCTGAAGGGTTCAGGTACGGCAGATGAGTTGGCACTAGCCAATGCCTGTATGGAAATAACGGTGCAGGCAATAAATGCCCATGACAAAATATACTTTTTCATGATTGCCCAATGACTCCAGTTCATTTGACATCATCTGACCTGTGCTAGAGTTTAGAGCAGACCGGGTGTTCTTACATGTGCAATAAGGCACACGGTTATAATCGTGCTCGTGTGTCGAAAGTTTCAGAAAGCGGGTGATCAGGTGCGACAATCAAGGCTGGAATTGAATGATGCAAACCCGCCACTGGCCACATTTGAAATGGTTGACGTCAACAAATTGAGTTCACTGCCTTGCCAGGGAGAAAACAAATGACATTGCGCCGAAGGAGATTGCTCAGAGAATCGTTGAAGTTGCTGCTGAGCATGGCTTTCGGCGTGTCGGTTACACTGCTCATTGTCTTCGTGGTCACCCTCAATAACCGGGATGATCTCGATACCTGGCATCTCGCAGACCTTGACGAGGAGTTCACGGTGGATTCCGATGTAAAGGATTTTGATGCCTACATGGCGCTGGAAGACCGCTTGTTCGGCCAATTGGACCGCCTGGTATACGCACATACCAACCCCGGTGATTCAAACAGCATCGAGCGATACAGTCGTGGCAGTCTATCCGACCCGAAACGCTGGCTGCCAAACTGGAATCGCAGTTTTGAAATTCCCGCGACCGTTTCCGGTCCCTCTGTTCTGCTTATTCATGGTATGTCCGACTCACCCTACAGTCTGCGCAACATGGCCGAGCGGTTACATGCTGAAGGCGCACATGTCCTGGGGCTGAGAGTACCGGGACACGGCACGGCGCCTTCGGGTTTGCTTCGTGTGACATGGCAGGATATGGCGGCGGCCGTTAAACTGGCGGTGCAACACCTTAGCCAAGCCAACCCGGGGCAACCTGTTCACATCGTTGGTTATTCAAATGGCGCGGCGCTGGCTGTCAACTATGCGCTTTCGTCGCTGGATAATACTGAATTACCTGCGGTGGAACGCCTGGTGTTGCTGTCTCCTGAGATAGGCCTGACGCCCGTTGCCGCGCTGGCCATCTGGCAATCACGCCTGGGCAGAATTCTCGGGCTCGAAAAGCTGGCATGGAACACGATTTTACCCGAGTACGATCCCTTCAAATACGGTTCATTCGCGGTCAACGCGGGTGATGTATCCTACAGGATAACCAATGAAATCCAGCGGCAGATAGATGACCTGACCAGGCGTGGGCTAATCGATGGCATGCCACCTGTACTGGCATTCACATCGGTGGTGGACGCGACCGTTTTGGCGCCAGCCCTGGTATCCAACCTGTTCAACCGCCTGCCACCCGGGGGCCATAAGCTGGTTTTATTTGATATCAACAGGATACCTGCTATTGAACCGGTGCTGAAGTGGAATCCGGAAGACATGCTCAATGCGCTTGAGCAATCGGCACATCCCTCTTACACGCTCAGCATGGTGAGCAACGAAAACAACCCCCTCGGCCCGTTGGAGGTTCTTCACTGGTCACCTGGCCAGAAAGATCCCACGGTTGAGCAACTGGAGGCAGTGTGGCCGAAAGGTGTTTACTCGCTGACCCATGTTTCATTGCCGTTTCCACCCGGTGATCCGCTTTATGGAATTGATCCTGTGCAGCAAAGCCCTGGCATCCAGCTGGGCAACATTGCTTTTCATGGCGAACGCGGTGTATTGAAAATTTCGGCAGCCGAATTGCTGCGGTTACGCTGGAATCCTTTTTATTCTTACCTGGAAGACTCCGCTGTCGGGTTTCTGGGCCTGGTGAACGATCCGTCTTTCGAAACCCGCTGATGCCGCACAGTACCAGGCGCCAGTTACCAGCTTATGGTGACAGTTTGGCCGGTACAGGTCATTATGGTTTAGAATGATCGTCTCCTAATCGCCGCGAGAATTTACAGCAATGCATGGAATTGGCTTATTGGTGTTAAGCGGTGTTCTGGTCGCGGGATTTGTATGTCACTGGCTCGCCTGGCGGGTAAAACTGCCATCCATATTGTTTTTGCTGACCGTCGGAATCACGCTGGGTCCGTTGCTCGGCTGGCTCAGGCCAAATGAAATATTTGGCGAGCTACTGGTGCCGCTGGTCTCACTGGCGGTTGCGGTTATCCTTTACGAGGGCAGCCTGACCCTTAAATTACAGGAGATTCGCGGCCATGGTAATGTGGTTCGCAACCTGTTAACCGCGGGCGTGCTGATCACCTGGCTATCGGCCACCTTTGCAGCCAAGTGGTTTCTCGGCTGGGATATACAACTCGCAGCACTGTTTGGCGCCATTGTTACCGTGAGCGGGCCAACGGTGATTCTGCCGCTGCTGCGCAGTATTCGCCCGACCAATGCGCTGGCCAATGTTCTCAAATGGGAAGGCATACTGATCGACCCTCTTGGTGCGATTCTGGCCGTACTGGTATTCAACTTCATCGTGATTACACAGGCTGCCGCAACCAGTGGTCAGCTCTACATCATCCTGGGGCTGACTGTCGCAAGCGGCGTCATTCTCGGGGTTCTGGCCGGTTACCTGTTCGGGCAGGTTTTGCGTAAACACTGGCTGCCCGACTATTTGAGGGACTACGCTGCACTGGCCATGGTGATCCTGGTTTTCACCATTGCGGAAAACGTGGCGTCCGAGTCAGGCCTGCTTGCTGTCACCATTATGGGTGTCTGGCAAGCCAACATGCGTGATCTTGACATCGAAGATATCCTCGATTTCAAGGAAAGCCTGACGCTGGTGCTGGTGGCTGGTCTGTTTATAGTGCTGGCGGCGCGCATCGACCTTGCTGCGTTGGTCTCCCTTGGCACCGGGGCCATAGTCGTGTTGTTATTGTTGCAATTTGTGGCGGGACCACTACGTGCACTGTTATGTTCGGCCGGCAGTGAATTGCGTTGGCAGGAGCGCATTTTTCTGGGATGGATATTTCCGCGTGGTATCGTTGCCGCAGCCGTTTCGGCGTTGTTTGCCTTGCGACTGGAGGAGATGGGTTTCCCGGGCGCCGAAAACCTCGTGCCCATGGTATTTACCGTCATCGTCGGTACGGTAGTTATCCAGAGCCTGTCTGGCAAGCTGGTCGCACGCTGGCTTGACATCGTCAACCCGGAACCCACCGGTGTGCTGATTGTCGGCGCCAACTCCGCTGCATTGTTCTATGCAAAAGCCCTTCAAAAAGCCGGCCACAGGGTGCTTGTCACGTCGATGAACTGGCGCGATATCAGTGCCGCAAGGATGGCGGGCTTGCCTGTTTTCTTTGGCAGTGCCGTCTCGGTTTACGCAGAGCGCCACATGAACCTGCTGGGACTGGGCAAGCTGCTTGCGCTCTCCGATCAACCGGGTCTGAATGAACTGGCATGTGTCAAGTTTCGTTACGAGTTTGGTATGGACTCGGTTTTCACGGTTCGCCACCATACCGAGTCATCCCATGAAAAATACCAGGTCAGTGGCGATTCGGCAGGCCGTCTTTTGTTCGCCGGCAAACGTACGCTTGAAGACCTGGCAGATATTTTTGCAGGTGATGTGCAAACAGGAACGACGGAAATTACAGATAATTTCAGCTACGAAAATTACCGCGAAAAGCACCCGAACCGCATCATACTGTTCATCACGTCCAACGACGGGCATATCCGCTTTCCGGTGGCGGAAGAATCAGAAAAGATCTCCAAGGGGGACCGGATTACCGCGCTGATCCCGGCTGACCAGGTACAGATGGCAGAGCCGAAACCGGCCTGAAACAATGGACCGGCGATATGCGCGGCCACCACGCCAGCCAAACCTGTCATTTCTGTCGCGGTTCATTTATTCTGAAACGTCGGTTTTCGAACACCATATTTCGCCCAAGGAAACTACCATGAGACTGTTTTTGGCCATTACCGCCCTGCTGTTTTTTTCATTCGCCTTTGACCCGCTGGCTGCTGAAGAGCTGCGCCCCATCAACCACGAAGATGTCTGGACCATGAACCGCCTGGGTTCGCTCGCGGTCAGTCCGGATGGCGAGTATGCCATTGTCAGCGTTACCGAGCCTTCCTATGAAAAGGATGCGGACGTCAGTGACCTCTGGTTGATCCATGTTGATGGCAGCGTCCCGCCACGGCGGTTGACCTCCACCAAAGAGAGTGAATCGTCAGTGGACTGGAGAGCCGACGGCGGAGCCATCGCATTTACTGCCAAGCGTGGTGATGACGAGGTTAAACAGGTCTACGTGCTCGATATGAAAGGGCCCGGTGAGGCGGTACGTTTGACCGATCTTTCAACCGGCTGTTCGAACCCGGTATGGAGTCCGGATGGCAGTAAGATCGCATTTGAAAGCACGGTCTATCCCGGTGCATTGGATGATGAGGCCAACAAGGCCGAGAAAAAGGCCCGTGATGATCGTGATTACAATGTCTCAGCCTACGAGATGTTTCCGATAAGACAGTGGGATCACTGGCGTGACGACCGCCAGGTTCACCTGTATGTGCAGGATGCCACAGCGGGCGCCACTGCCACTGACCTGCTGTCCGGCAGCGCGCTGGCGCAGGCGCCGGGGTTCTCGGGCAGCCCCAACCGCTCCGGCAATTCCCTGAATGCCGTTTGGGCCCCCGATGGCAAAACACTGGTTTTTAACGCGACCACAAACCTGGACGATGCCGCCCATTCGCGCGTGTTGTATCACCTGTATTCAGTTGGCCTTGAAGGTGAAGAACCCGCGCAACTGACCAGCGACGAAAACTGGAGTTGCACAGGGCCAATGTTCTCAGGCAATGGCAGGCAACTCTATTGCAGTCTCAGACCGGCGAACATGGAGGTGTATAACCACAGTGAAATTGGTCGGTTCGATTGGCGGAAAGGCAAGGCCCTTGAACAACCAAAGGTCATTACCACGGGTTTTGACCGTTCCGTGAACGACTATGAAATCAGCGCCGATGGCCGCACCATATACCTGACTGCCGCTGATGCCGGCCGCGTACGCATTTATTCATTACCGGCCAAAGGAGGAGATGCGAAACCCCTGGACCCGAATAGCCGGGGTGTATATTCCGGGCTGCAGGTTGCCGGCAAAAAGCTGGTTGCCAAATGGGAAAACTCCGCCATACCGGCTGAAGTTGTGCGTGTGAACCAGAAGGGCGAGCACGAGGCTTTGACAAGGTTCAATGCGGACCGCGTCAAGGGTATCGACCTTCAGCCTTTTACCGAGTTCTGGTTTGAAAACAGCAATGGGCGCCAGGTCCATAGCTGGCTGGCGCTGCCGCCCGGGTTTGATAAGGACAAAAAATACCCATTGGTGTTGCAGATTCATGGCGGGCCGTTCAGCTCTTCCCTTGATGCGGGTCATGTCCGCTGGAGTCCGTCATTATTGGCCGCTCCCGGTTACGTGGTGCTGATGACCGATTACACCGGTTCGGTCGGCTACGGCGAAGCGTTTTCCCGCGATATCGGTGGCGACCCGCTTAAAACGCCGGGCCTGGACCTGCTGCAGGCCGCCGAAGTGGCTATTGAACGGTTCCCATTTATAGACGGGGACCGGCAAGCCGCGACCGGCGCCAGTTATGGTGGCCATCTCGTCAATTGGTTACAGGGCACCACCACCCATTTTAAAGCACTGGTAGGGCATGCCGGCTTGGTTGACCTGGAGGGTCAGTACAGCTCGAGCGATACGATTTACAACCGTGAAATCATGAACGGCGGCCCACCGTGGGGAGACAGCGATGTGTGGCGCGAGCAAAGCCCATCCAATTATGCGGACCAGTTTTCAACGCCGATCATGCTGACCATTGGCGAGAAAGATTTTCGCGTGCCCATCAACCAGACCATCGCGGCCTGGAGTTATGTGCAGCGCAAACAGGTGCCGGGCCGCTTACTGGTGTTTCACGATGCCAACCACTGGATCATGAAAGGTGGAGATGCCCGGTATTTCTGGGGCGAGGTGCATGGCTGGTTGGCCAAATACCTTCAGGAGTAAACCTTATAGTTTCCCGACCATCTTCTCAGGAACGACCCATTGGTCAAACTCTTCGGCCGTGAGGAATCCAAGCCTCACGGCCTCCTCTTTTAACGATGTGCCATTCCGGTTGGCCGCCTTTGCGATCTTTGCAGCTTTTTCATAGCCGATTTTTGTGTTCAGCGCGGTCACCAGCATCAGGGAGTTATCGAGGTTCTGCCTGATCTTTTTGTAAGCCGGTTCGATACCCACCGCGCAGTGGTCGTTGAAACTCAGGCAGGCATCACCAATGAGGCCGGCACTCTGCAACAGGTTGGCCGCCATCAGTGGTTTGAATACATTGAGTTCAAAATGTCCCTGTGCGCCACCGATGCTGATGGCGACCTGGTTACCCATCACCTGGGCGCATACCATGGTCAGCGCCTCGGCCTGGGTCGGGTTGACCTTTCCCGGCATGATGGATGAGCCGGGTTCATTGGCCGGAATGGTGATCTCCGCGATTCCAGAACGGGGCCCCGAGGCCAGCAGGCGTATGTCGTTTGCGATCTTGTTCAGACTGACGGCGAGTTGGTTCAACGCCCCGTGTGTCTCAACCAGGGCATCGTGCGCAGCCAGGGCTTCGAACTTGTTGTCCGCCGACCGGAATGGAAGACCGGTAAATTCCGCGATGTATTTAGCCACCGCGTCAGCATAGCCAGCAGGTGTATTGATGCCGGTGCCCACTGCCGTTCCGCCCAGGGCAATTTCAGCAAGGTGACCCAGCGTGTTTCTCAATGCACTCATCCCATGGTCAAGCTGACTGAAATAACCGCTGAACACTTGTCCGAGGGTCAGCGGTGTCGCATCCATCAGGTGGGTACGGCCAATTTTGACGACCTTCCAGTAATCCTTGCTCTTCCTGGCAAGCGTATCGCGCAACACCTCAATACCGGGTAAAGTCCTTTCATCAATCTTCTTGTAGCAGGCAATGTGCATTGCCGTTGGAAATGTGTCGTTTGAACTTTGGCTCTTGTTCACATCGTCATTCGGATGAATCAGGGAAATACCTTCACCGAGTTTGTTCCCCGCCAGCACGTGTGCGCGGTTGGAAATCACCTCGTTGAGGTTCATATTGCTCTGCGTACCAGAGCCTGTCTGCCAGATGACCAGGGGAAAATGATCCCAATGCTCCCCGGCCAATATCTCATCACAGACGTGTGCGATAAGGTCGCGTTTCTCAACACCCAACACGCCGGCATCGCAGTTGGCAAAGGCTGCGGCTTTCTTCAGGTAGGCAAAGCCCTCAATGATTTCCTTCGGCATCGATCCTTCGGGGCCGATTTTGAAGTTGTTTCGAGACCGTTCTGTTTGGGCGCCCCAATACGACCGTGCCGGAACCAGGACTTCACCCAGGCTGTCTTTCTCTGTTCTATAGTCCATAGAAAATGACCTTCAAACTCCCCAAACAGAATTTGACCGCAACATGACCTGCTTGCCTGCGCTTGCCCAAACTGGTTATTGCCCGTCCTTTTTCTTGTCCTTGGTGGTTGCTTCGGCATCAACGCCAACTTGTCCCAACTCCTCTACCGTGACGGTCGCATTGATAGCGTTGGTCGATTGACGTTTTTCGTTAATATCCACCAGGTGATCGAGCAAATCCGGGCACTGCAGCAGGCCGGTGTAATCAAGCGCCTTGGGGTGGTGGTGCGCCATCGCGAACTGGGCTATCGCGCCAACGCCATGGTGGTGTGGGATGTGCCCGATGATGAGGTGGCCGAGCTGGGCCACTGCCTTAGCGGCTTTGAGTTTGTCACCCTCTGCTACCGCCGACCACGCCACCTGCCACAGTGGCCCTATAACCTCTTC
>JBFFWN010000167.1:0-7965 GCA_041570235.1 Lysobacterales bacterium
ACGTTTAATGATGTCTTCGACAATGGCTTCATTCAGCAAACCCTGGTCGAGGATGGCAAATGTCAAAAAATGTTAGACTACATAGAAACAAGCAAACAATCAAATCATCCGCCTCAACGTTGTCAACCAGAACCACCCGCTTAAACGCCGTAAGGGCGTAATCGCAAGGCCAAGCAATAGAAACCTCAGGCCCCAAAGACCCAGCTCATGCAACAGGGCTTCAACAGGATTGGCTCCAAGACCGTTACCCGCCAGACCAAGAGCCTGTGTCAAAAGGTAGAGACCCGGCAAGCAACTCAGCGCAAAAACCGCGGGCTTGGTCAGGCGGAAAAACGATTTTGAACCCGGTTTGATCAATTAATAGTTCTTCCGTAAATCCAGCCCGGTGTACAGAGATGCCACCTGATCCCCATATCCGTTGAACATCAACGTGGGTTTCTTTGACGCAAACAGGCCTGCACCGATGGGCCGTTCGCGGGCCTGACTCCAACGGGGGTGATCGACGTCGGGGTTAACGTTGGCATAGAACCCGTACTCTGAAGGAATCGAACGCTCCCAGCTGCTGCGCGGCTGTTTGCTTGTAAAAGCGATTTCCGCGATGGCCTTGATACTCTTGAAACCATATTTCCAAGGAACAACCAGGCGCATGGGCGCGCCATTCTGGTTGGGTAATTCCCGCCCGTAAAGGCCCACAGCTATTATGGTTAGCGGGTGCATCGCCTCTTCGATCGTCAGACCCTCTTCGTAGGGCCAGTCAAGGACACGACGACGTTGACCGGGCATACGTGACTCGTCAAGGAGTGTTCGAAACCTGACGAATTTGGCATTCGAGTTCGGTTCAAATCGACTCAATATGCTGGATAAAGGGATACCAACCCAGGGGATAACCATCGACCAGGCTTCAACGCAACGCAACCGGTAAATGCGTTCTTCGAGCGCGTGGGGCGAGATGATATCTTCATAGGCATATGTTCCCGGTTTGTCGCATTCACCTGAAATTTTCACAGACCACGGCAAGGGCTTAAAATCGACGGCATTTTTTGCCGGGTCCTCTTTACCCGTTCCAAATTCATAATAGTTATTGTAGGTGGTAATATCCGTCCATGAATTTGGTTTCTGATCAGTGCTGAAGGGGCTTTCCAGCACACCGGGCAGCACCTTGCCAAAACCCTCCGTAGCTGATTCCAGTGCGGACAGCGGCTGACTGACCGCCGCCCCGGCGATTGCAATTCCTGCCGTTTTCAGCCACTTTCTGCGGTTAACATAAACAGACTCGTCGGTAATTTCACTGGGTAAAATATCATCCGGCGTTTTGATCAACATGATTAATCGCTCTCCATCCATCGGTTTTTAGGGCTTACGGGTTCTTTGACCGGCAGTCTGGCCGTTTTATTTCGAAAAATTCCACGCGCATATCACATTCGACCGCTATCATAGCAACAACAATTCATAACGAAGCCAAAAATGCGCGCTGAACAACAGGAAAAACAAGCCCGGCAACCACACAGAACCATCATTGCGATTGCGTTCCCCGCCATTCTGGCCAATTCTTCAGCGCCAATGGTCGGCCTGGTTGATACCTGGGCCATCGGTCACCTGGCAGATCCAGCCTACCTGGCGGCCATAGGCCTTGGCAGCGTGATTTTTAATTTTATTTTCTGGGCTTTCGGTTTTCTGCGCATGGGCACAACCGGCATGATCGCCCAGGCCTGGGGCAAGGACGATAGCGAATCACTGGTGGCCGGGGTTTGGCGCAGCATGACGCTGGCCCTGGTGCTCGGGGCCATACTGCTGGTGCTTCAACACGCAATCCTGCTTATTTCCATTCAAGCCCTGGCACCACCGGAAATGGTTGGCGGCCTGACGGCTGAATATTTTCATATTCGTATCTGGAGCGCACCGGCAACACTGCTGATATATGCGACATCCGGTATTTTTTTTGGCCTGGCCAGGACCGGTTCTGTATTGGCTCAACAACTGCTGTTGAATGTCACCAATGCGATACTGAATGTGATATTTGTCGTTCTGCTGGGTATGGGTGTTGCAGGCGTTGCCTGGGGAACATTGATTGCGCAGTGGTTGGCGGCTTTCTTCGGTGTGTGGCTATTGGTCAGAATTCTTGGCAGCAACGTCCTGATCCAGGGGTTAAGGAACTCCCGAACATGGCTTCTGTCAGGGTTCAGAAAATTGATCACGGTCAACGGGTACATTTTTATCCGCACCATACTATTGATGACCGCACTTTCCCTGGTGATGAGGGTTTCCGGATCACTTGGGGAAGCTGAGATGGCTGCCAGCCATGTGATCATGCAGTTCCTGTTGCTGATTTCACTGGGCCTGGATGGCTTCGCCCATGCAACCGAAGCACTCGCCGGCGCAGCCTGGGGCGATTCGAAGGCCGCTGCTTTTCGACGCTGGGTTGTATTAACGAGTTGGTGGGCACTGATGGCCAGCATGGTCTACTCGCTTCTTTTCCTGTTCGCGGGTAATGCCATCACGGCAATATTGACCGATATCGGTGACATTCGCCTGCAGGTTGCGGACCTGATGCCACTGGTGGTGGCCCTGCCGGTCGTATCGGTTGCCTGTTACCAGTTTGATGGTGTTTTCATCGCAGCAACCGCGGGACCCGCAATGATGTATACCATGGCGGTAGCCTTTGTGGTCTACCTGTTGAGCCTTTATCTGCTGGTGGACCCTTATGGTTTGACCGGCTTGTGGGTTTCCATGCTGATCTTCATGGCAGCGCGCGGAATGGCGCAGGCGCTGTGGTATCCGAGGCTGGAGTCGAGCCTTAAGCAGAGCCCTTGACTATTCATTGGGGGCCTTCACTGATAATTGCTCATTTTTGACCAATTCAATTTGGGCCTTGCCTTTGTAGAGCTTAATTTTTCCATATACGCAGGCTTTGTATCCCGTCAACGTTTCTGGCTTTACGGTGAAATTTTTGCGGTTTTTGCCGAATATGATGGCACTGAAAGGCTGTTCCGGATAGGGCTTATCAAAATTCAAATGAGTTGGTTTGCCACGTGACCTGTCAAGGTAATTGGCCGATGCGATAACGCCACATACCATGGCATATTCCCCGGCATAATTGATCGCATCATGCGCCCTCACCATATCCGGCGTTTGCCCATTTGCCGTGATTGAGGCCAATATTAAGCACGGAATGAAAAGCAGGTTTCTCATGGTGTCATTTCCCAGACTTACACGTTGACGGCTTCGGCGCTGCCTCATCATAATACAGCTCAGATTAAAATAAATACGCTCAAATGAAAATAAAAAAGCTGAGAAAGTTTACCAATATGATAGGGCTGAGAATCAACTCGCCCCTACATAAGGGTAAGAACACAAATTTTGTTTTCATTCATATCAACAAAACTGCAGGCACCAGTATCATTGACGTGATTGGCAAGCCTTTTCGCAAACACCTGACTGCGAAAGAAGTTATCGATGTTATCGGCCAGGAGAAATGGGATGCGGCCTACAAGTTCACCGTTGTCAGGAACCCGTGGGACAAGGTGGTTTCGCAATACAAACACAACATCAAGGTTAACTCGAGCAATATGGCAAACCACACCATCAGCTTCAGGGAATGGTTATGCTGCACATACGGAGAGCCCAAAAACGAGTTTTACTATGCCCGGCCCCAGATGTTCTACCCCCAGGTGGAATGGCTGAAAAACTACCGGGAAGAAATCGATGTCGATAAAATCATCCGCTTTGAGAATCTGAATGCGGGGATCAACGAAGTCTTCCAGGTCCTGTCCATCGACCGGACGCTCCCACATTTGAATCGCACTCCCAGGACTGAATACCGGGATTTCTACGACGATGAAACCCGCGAGATCATTGCGGACTGGTTTCACGAGGACATCCGGGAATTCTCTTATACCTTTTAACGGGCGGTTTTTCAGTTGCCAGAATTCCTCAAGCAATCAAGCCAAAACCCGGGCATAAAAAAACCCGGCAGTTAAAAACTGCCGGGTTTTATTTTTACAAGCGCTTCGGTTTAGTGACGCAGCTCTACACGCCGGTTGGCTGCACGGCCTGCTTTGGTGCTGTTGTCAGCAACAGGCTGGCTTTCACCATAGCCTTTCACAGTCAGGTTGCTGGCATTTGCACCCATTGAAACCAGGTAATCGGCCACTGCCTGTGCACGGCGTTCGGACAAGCCCTGGTTATACGCTTCTGCGCCCTGGCTGTCGGTATGACCTGCAATTTCAATCTTGTCATCTGCATTACGTTTCAGAATTGCAACTGCTTCATTCAGCTTGGCAATGGAGTCTGAGGTCAGTTTGGCAGAATCGAATTCAAAATTGACACCTTCCAGTTTGAAATCCTGTGCCAGTTCGCAACCGGATTCATCAACTGGTGTACCGGCAGGTGTATTCGGGCACTTGTCTTTACTGTCGACAACACCGTCATTATCACTGTCAAGTTCACAACCGTATTGATCGACCTTGGCACCGGCAGGTGTACCCGGGCAACGATCACGGCTATCACCTACGCCATCTTTGTCGCTGTCATATTCACAACCACGGTCATTGACCCTGACACCCTGGGGTGTTCCCGGGCATTCGTCAAGACGGTCAACAACACCGTCACCATCACTGTCTTTTTCACAGCCACGCTCGTCAACAATGGCACCAGCCACGGTTCCGCGGCATTCGTCTTTGAAGTTTTTAACGCCATCGCCATCAGTATCACTGAGTGCGCATACTGCCCCACCGATCACGAAGCCGCTGGCAGCGCCGACCATGGCGGAATCAAAATCGTCTGTTGCACCGGCGGCAACACCAACGGCAGCACCACCCGCCGCACAGGCGCCCCACTGGTCATACCATGCCTTCGTGCCCGGTCCGGTAGCACAGGCACTGAGGAACATCGTCACAACGACCGCAACCACGCCTAATTTATAAATATTCACAAAAACATCCTCCAATTGGTAAATTCTGAGCACTCATCTAAAAGCCATTATATATGAGTAACTGTGACAATCTCACCCATTCTTTAAATTTTTGTTAATTGACTTGCAGGCTGGCTTGATTTGCGCTCGTGACCATCGACATTCAGGATCGGCATAAACAGGGGTTCGGTATTGGCCAATACAGCCGATAGGTTTTGGCCCTTGTAAATGATCATTACGTTTTAGCTTTTTAAGGCCAGGCGTTCCTGGGTGGAGCCGAGCCTGACAGCCAACAGCGTCCAGATAGCAGCCATGGGCGCCGCCACCAGGGCAATGGCCCCAACAGAAAGGCCCACCGCCAGCAACCCGGTATATATCCATCCACTTAACAGGTCACCGCCGCGATAAACTGCGGCATCCAAAAATGGCTTGGATTTGTATTTGGCTTGCCTGTCAAGCACCGTCCAGAGAATCTCACGTGCCGGTTTGGTCAGACCGTAGCGCCCTGCCCTATAGATCACCTGCACGACCACCAGCACCGCAAGTGTTGGATACACCCCCAATGCAACAAAACCCAGCGTCATCGCAACGGGCACAATGGCAAGTGTTACACCTACACCCAACCAGCGGATGATCCGCGCGGTCAGGTATACCTGGAAAATAATGGTCAGCGCATTGACCAGGAAATCCACCTTGGCATAAAAAGCCGTCCGTTCACCCCGATCGGCAAATGCCTCCGCAACAAGACCCGCCTGTTGAAAATACAACATCGTGGAAACAAAGGTCATCAGGGCAATAAATGCTGCGATCCCCAACAGGTAACGAGAGGCAAAAACAGCCTTCATGCCGCTCCATGCATTGCCGCTGATAGCCCTGGCGGCTTCCCCGGGGGTGTCAACCTGCCCCGTGTTAAAGCGCCGGTGCAGCGAGCTGGCGCACCAGGAAGCCATTTCCAGGGGAATGCATGCCAGCAACAGCAACGCAAACACGGGAATACTCTCAGCCAAAACAGCGGTCACCGCCGATCCCGCCATGCCACCGATCGAACTGCCCACCGCAATAAAGCTGAACAGACGTTTTCCCTGGTTATTGTCAAAGCAATCTGACATAAAACCCCAGAATACGGTTACAACAAACAGTGCAAAGACACTGGTCCAGACATAGAAAACCCTGTCGATCCATGGCCTGGCCTCGGCCGGGAGAAACACAAGGCATAACCAGAAGGTCACCAGGCAGGCAATGAAAAACCGGTTGGCAAGAGGCACAAAAACCCCGCGGGAAAATTTAGAAGCCAACCATGAATAAGCCGGCACAGCCAGCAACATGACAAAAAACACTGCCGTCCACAGTATTTGTAAATTGCCGCGATCATCGGATGAAATTTCGTCCCGGACAGCCCGCAAAATATAATAGGAGAACATGATGAAGAAACCATAGGCCGTGGCGATGAACAGCCCCTTCAATTCATCGTCATCCCGTATGTCAACAATTTTTTTGACCAGGGTTCTAAACAAGGTGATTCTCCGAACATCCCATCGAATTCGGAGCCGATAACATTTGGTGTCGCTTGATATCGATCAATTTAAATCTCCATAACCGGTTTATACTTACCTAATCTAGTCGAAGGCAGGTTAGATGTCAGCATATAACATGTAATCTGGTAGTATAGGAACCGATAGATGAAAACAATCAATCGAAATAAACTCCGGCGCGGCGGCTTTGCAGGCTTACGCGAAACTCGCCTTGTGATGAGCCCGCGTCTTTTCCGGGGTCACCAGGAATCGGGAACGTCGCCGGGTCTGGGCAAATTTGTTTACCTCGCAGATGCGAGGTTTCTGCCGCATGGCGATACACGGATGCATGAACATCACGACGTCGATGTCATATCCATCATGGTCGAAGGAAGAATCCGACATGAGGGATCACTTGAAAGCGGCCAGGAACTGAATGTCGACGATGTCCAGGTGCAGCGTGCGGGCAGCGAAGGCCTGAGCCATAACGAAATCAACCCTGATGACAAGAAAAACCGGATGATCCAGCTTTGGGTATTGCCGGAAAAAGACGATGAGCCTGCTTCATACAAGCTTTATCACGCGAAGGATGGCCAACGCACAAGGGTGTATGGTGGCCCTGCCGGTCAGGAAGATACATTTTCTGCACGTACCGTTGTTGAAATTGCACATGTCAAAGAAGGCGATACCGTTCAACAACGCGGGCGAAGCCTCACCTATGTCACAAGCGGCGTCGGTAAAAGCGCTGACAAAACCATTCGGGAAGGAAACCTTGTCGATACGCGGGATTTTGAATACAAGGCGCTGACTGACAGCAAACTGATCCTGGTATACGAATCACAGCTCTAGGGAACCTCCTACCTATTCACGAAATCGTATCTTGCCTCGGGGCGTCTGCGGATTGACCCTCTTTAACTTTTGCACCTACAATAGGGTGACGTACAAAAGACATTAATTAATGTCTTAACAGAATTAGAACTAGAGGTGTAAAAGTTATGGATTGTCCAAAATGCTCTGGCGAGATGGAATTGGTTTCTTATGATCGGGTCGAAGTGGATCGTTGTACTTCTTGCGGAGGTCTGTGGTTTGACGAGGGAGAATTACGTGCATTGCGTGATGATATCTGGATGGCGGATTACATCATTGACAGCGGAGACAAGTCTGTCGGCAGAAAGGCCAATGCAATAAAAGACTATCATTGTCCCGTGTGTAACGCGGAAATGGTACAGGAATTCGATCACGAACAACCGCATATTACCTACGAGTCGTGCCCCAATGGACACGGTACCTACCTGGATTCAGGTGAGTTCACCGACCTCGTGAAAAAGACGTTCTGGGACAAATTCAAACGCGCCCGTTAAGCCATCCGCACTACATAATTGTTCAATAAATCTTTCCGGGTGGAGCATTTCACCCGGAAATTCTGCGTTACATCTGTGAAAGCCCGGTTCGAAAGTCCACAGAGTCACCCGGGTTAAACACAGGCGCTCATCAGCACTTCCAGTCTGCCATCTGGCAGTATCATGCCCTGGTCTATATCAAAAC
>JBFFWN010000168.1:0-7936 GCA_041570235.1 Lysobacterales bacterium
AACGCCGCTGCTTTGCAACAACGCTTTGCCAATGATGATACCGAAACCCTGGCGGAGGTAGACGAGGTTTTTTCACTGGCAGGGCGCATGATGGCCAAACGTGTCATGGGCAAGATTGCCTTCGTCAAAATACAGGATGTCACGGGCACGATGCAGTTCGTGGTCCAACGGGATAACCTGCCTGAAGGCCTGTATCAGCAATTCAAGCAATGGGATCTTGGCGATATTATCGGTGGTAGCGGTGCGATTTTCCGCACCCAGAAGGGTGAGCTTTCAGTCAAGACGTCCGAATTGAGATTGCTGACCAAGTCACTGAGACCACTGCCGGAAAAATTTCATGGTCTGACCGATATGGAAACCCGTTATCGACAAAGATATGTTGATCTGATCATGAATGAGGATTCGCGAAAAGTATTTCAGTTAAGATCAAAGATCATCCGCTTTATCCGTGATTTTATGGAGGCGCCGGGCAGGGAGTTTCTGGAGGTTGAAACACCGATGATGCAACCGATACCCGGTGGCGCCACCGCGAGACCTTTTGTGACCCACCATAATGCGCTGGACCTGCCGATGTACCTGCGAATTGCACCGGAGCTGTATTTAAAACGCCTGACCGTGGGCGGATTCGAAAGGGTTTACGAGATCAACCGTAATTTTCGCAATGAAGGTGTTTCCACCCGTCATAACCCCGAATTCACGATGCTGGAATTTTACTGGGCCTATGCCAATTACAATGACCTGATGGACCTGACCGAAACCATGCTGCGCGAATTGGCCGTCAGTGTTTGTGGCAATACGGTAGTTGCATATGAGGGCAGGGATATCGATTACGGCCAGCCATTTGCCCGGATGAGTGTTGAAGAGGCGGTGCGCAGTTACAACCCGGACCTGGCTGATGCCGACTTATGGGATATGGAAACGCTCAGAAAGGAATGTGAAGCACGCGGTATTCACATTGAAAACAACTGGGGAGAAGGCAAGTTGCTGATAGAGTTGTTTGAGGCGACGGTTGAAGAAGAACTGCTTGATCCGACGTTCATCACCTCTTATCCGACGGAAGTTTCGCCGCTTTCACGTCGTAATGATGAAAACCCCCTGATCACCGACCGCTTTGAACTGTTTATCGCCGGCCGGGAAATCGCCAACGGCTTTTCCGAGTTGAACGACCCGGAGGACCAGGCGGCACGTTTTCTGGAGCAGGTGTCGCAAAAGGATGCGGGTGACCTCGAGGCCATGCATTATGACGCCGACTACATCCGCGCCCTGGAGTACGGTATGCCACCCACGGCAGGAGAGGGCATCGGCATCGACCGTTTGGTGATGTTGTTCACTAACGCCTCGTCCATCCGTGATGTATTATTGTTCCCGCATATGCGACCGGAGGTTTGAAAAATGTCATCCGGAGATACCGGTAGCCTGATAACCAACCTGCTGATCAATACGGTCAGTATATTTGTGGTCGGCTATATTTTATCAGGCGTTCACATAGATTCATTCATGACTGCCCTGATCGTAGCGGTTGTCATGGCCGTATTGAACGTTACGCTGAAGCCATTGCTGTTTATCATCACGATACCGTTGACCGTGCTGACCTTTGGTTTGTTTTTACTGGTCCTGAACGTCTTGGTTATTTACGCTGCCGCTTACCTGATAGACGGCTTCCAGGTTGTCAATTTCTGGTGGGCACTGTTGTTCTCGTTCCTGGTGAGCTTTGTCAACGGCGTGCTTTTCGGCTTAGGCAAAAACTAGCCCGAAAGCAAAAACTAGCCCGACACGTGGCAGAGCGGTTTCGAATTGAATGGAAGCCAACACTGTTGGCCCGGTAAACGGTTGACCTGTATTTGATTGTGACCCGCGTGATCCTGCGGGTCTTAGCCAGAGCATTTTTGTGATATGAACCCCCTGATCTCAGTCGTCATGCCTGTACACAACGGTGGCAGGTTTCTCCAGGGTGCTGTTGACAGCATTTTGGCCCAGGCCTGTGAGGACCTGGAATTACTGCTCATCGACGATCAAAGTACGGATACGGCCATCGTTTCGTTGGACAAAAGTGACGCTCGTCTAAAGATCTTCAAAAGCGCCGGGCAGGGCCTGGTAGATGCCTGCAATACCGGTTTTGCCCGTAGCCGGGGCCGGTTTATTGCACGTATGGATGCGGATGATATCTCCCTTGAAAATCGATTCTCCTGCCAGCTGAATTATCTGGACCAACACCCGGAAGTGGATATCGCCGGCTGTTGTGTTGAGATATTTTCTGATGCGGGAATCCAGGGCGGACTGCAGCGCTACCAGGATTGGCTGAACTCGGTTCGTACACCCCAACAGATTCGCAACCAGCTTTATATCGAGAGCCCCTTACCCAATCCCGGTGTCATGCTGCGCAGCCGGGCATTGCAGCAACTGGTGGGGTATCGGGATATGCGGTGGCCGGAGGACTACGATTTATGGTTGCGCGCTGACGCTGCCGGTATGTTGATGGGAAAACCCGACCCCGTCCTGCTGCGCTGGCGCGAGCATGAAAGCCGCTTAACCCATACTGATCCGTTATACGGGCGGCAACGCTTCATGCAGGCAAAGAGTCATTTTCTCGTCAACCATCGTTTAAACGGCCGGGCGGTGATCATCTGGGGCGCAGGACCGACCGGGCGCCAGATTCACGATATGATCATCGATGAAGGTGGAACCGTGGAGGGGTTTATCGAAGTCCATCCGCGTCGCATTGGAGGCCAGAAGAGGGGCTTACCGGTCTGGCCGATGGAAAAGGTTGCCGATTGCGGTAACGCCATGTTGCTGATCGCGGTGGGCGCGGCCGGTGCAAGGGTCGAGATTTCAGGGTATCTCGACTCCCATGCTAAAACCGAAGGCCGCGATTATCTGTTTGTTGCCTGATGCCCGCCATGGCGGCTTCATGCGCTCAGATCGCCAGCTGAAAGTTCACGACCGGTTTGAGCCCTGTTAGAATCGTTTCCATGAATAACATTGAACCGCTACGCTGTCTGCTGGTGCAGACCCAATTGTTCTGGGCAAACCCGCAAGCCAACCGGGACCAGTTGGAAACTATCGTGCGACGCGAGGGCGCCGCTTACGACCTGATCGTATTTCCGGAAACATTTACCAGCGGCTTCCTGGGCGATGCCGAAGCAGAGCCCGAAACCATGCAGGGCGCAACGGTGAGGTGGATGCGTGAGCTGGCGGCTGAATTTGATTGTGTATTATGCGGAAGCGCGGCCATCGCCACCGAATCCGGTAACGCCAATCGCTTCTTGTGGGTAACACCTGCCGGTGATGTCAGTTTTTATGACAAACGTCACCTCTTCTCATTTGGCGGTGAAGACCGGCGCTATGTAGCCGGACAGGAGCGTAAGGTTTTCCACTATCGTGGTTGGCGTATCTGCCCGCAAATCTGCTATGACCTGCGTTTCCCGGCCTGGTGCCGGAACCGTGGCGATTATGACCTTCTGCTGTTCGTGGCCAACTGGCCGGAACCGCGAACGCCCGCCTGGACTGCCCTGCTGAAGGCACGCGCCATTGAGAACCAGTGTTATGTCATCGGTGTCAACCGCAGTGGAAAAGACCCGCGCGGACTGACCTATTCCGGGGCCAGCGCGGTATATGATCCCCTGGGTGAAACGGTGCTCGATCTTGGTACGGAAGCATGTACCGCTCATGCAGAGCTTTTTCTGGAAAAAGTAACGGCGATCCGCACGCAGCTGCCATTCCAACAGGATGCTGACAGCTTTGAATTAAAAATCTGAGAGAAGATCAGCGCTCAGACCACCAGCGCCACAGCCCGCCACGGGGCAGATGTTTGCCACTGACATTACCTATCAGGGAATGGCTGTCCATCAGGGTCCAGAGCATCTGCCTGCGGGCGTTATCACGGCCGGCAAACAGCAGACGGTCGTGTATTTGAAGTTCGGTGTTGGGAGACGGTAAAAATATCCTTTGGGCGCCACGTTCCATCGACAGGCAAACGCAGGGCAATGGTTCCAGCTCTTCACTACGACTGTTGTGGAGTATATGCTCCAGTGTCACTTTGCTCGACCTGGAGCGCACAAAACGCAAATTCCGGGCGATTTCACCTTTCAGTTCATATACCCAGATATTGGGTGCGCGGTTTTTCAATACGCCTTTGAGTTGCTTCTTTACCTTACTGGCGAATTCATCGTCAGCTCTGATCAGGTGCTGTATAAATGACAGCAGCAGTGGCGTGGAAACGATCGATAATATTTGCCGCGTTGTGATCCGGCTGCGTCTTGCGATCAGGTCTGAACCCGACCGGTTGAACAGTTCGTCGTGTTGTTGCTTGTCCTGGCGGCTGACGAAAAATAAGCGGGGGTTGAGATTTTTGGCGGTCATGATGATGGATAGGTTATCAATATCATCACCTGTTGCCGCCACAATGCCGCTGGCCTCGGTGATGCCGGCCTCTTCAAGTGTGTGAACTTCTGTGCCGCGTCCAAGCACCGCATTTTTGTAAGTGGGAAGCCGGTCAGGGTGAACGTCAACCACGGTAAAAGGAATGTCATTTGCCTCTAACTTTTCAGCGATCCGGCCACCGAAGCGACCAACGCCACAAATCACCCAAGGTCCTGTTGGCGGCTCTATGGGTTTACGTAATTCCGTGCCGGGCACGGAGATCAGCCAGTCCTGCACCAGGTATTTGGTCGGTGAAGTCAGCGCCAGGGAAATCCGCTCGGCAAACTTTTCATAAGGGTTGATGATCCAGTCCGTACCAAATGAGGCCATGTTGTCACAGACGCGCTGGTTTTCGCTGCGGGCCAGAACCGGCAGGGTCGGGCGTAGTAACTTTACGGTAATGGCAACGGTCAGGTTGACATGGTCATCGTTGGTGGTGGCGATAACACCCTGGCAGTTTTCCAGGTGTATTCCGGCCAGTTCCAGTGTCTGCCGCTCGCCGGAGCGTGCAGCAATAGCCGGTACGTGAGCAAACGCATCCTCCAGGATCATGTTCCGGACCAAACTCTCATCCCGTTCGATAACAACAGCGTGAACGTCACGTGCCAGTAACCCGGACACGGTCATGGCGCCTGTGCTGCCGAAGCCACAAACGATATAAAACGGTTCTTTCAGTTGCCTGACCTGGCGCGCGAAGCGGTTGGTTTGCAATATCGCCTGGAACTGCTTATCCAGTATCAACCCCAGCAGGGTACCAATGGAATAAAGCCAGGCGACGACGTTGGGTAACAGCAACCAGAAAACCAGCATGCGTTGCGCCGCATTAAACGTGTACGGGATTTCGCCAAAGCCGATAGTGGTTTGCAGGATCGAAATGAAATAGGCCGCATCCAGTGCGGTCATGTAATACGGATTGCCCCTTGCATCTGTACCGGGCACCGAGATAAGCGCAAGCACGGAAAGGAAATAAACCATGATCAGGACAATCAGCGGCGTACGCATACGCCGCATCGTCATCCAGATGATATCGTTCTTGGTTCCTTGACCTGGCAATGTGATATCCCGTTTTTACCTGGTTAACGCCTGATGCTGATGGTCTCTGCAATTAGCAGTGTGACCGATACCAGGTTGGCCAACAGGGCGCCTCCCGACAGCGACACGATACGCGGCATCATCTCCAGCAATGTGCTGGTTTCAGAGATATAGGCAGCCCATATCCAGGTGATGCCGGCGATCAGCAACTGCAAATCAGCGACCAGGCTTGTGGCCAGCAGTACGGCGCCCATTTGCGAACGGTCACCGAACTTCATGATGGTTGCAATAAGGCTGACGACCAGCGCCGCTGCCAGTTCTATTCCGTCATGGTGAACCGGGTCATCGACGTCTCCAATGAAGAAGCCGAAGTTCAGCGTCAGAGCGAGTACGATGAAAAAAGCGAATATGACCTTTTCAGAATTCACTGTCGTTATACTCCTTTATTCTATGATATTGCCGTTAACGTCCATAATGGAAACCTTGCCAAGGTTCATGCCACGGACCTTCTCTTCGATTTCCCGGCGGTCACCGACGATCAACCAGGTGAGTTTTTCGGGGTGAATGACGTTTTCAGCAGCACCCTGGACGTTCTCCAGCTTGATCGACTCATATCGGGACTTGAGTGTCGGCACGTAGTCATCCGGCCGTCCGAAGCGTTGGTTTGACAACAGGGCGCCCATCACCGCGTTGCCGGTTTCAAACTGACCGGGCAGGCTGTTCACATTGTTGTGCACGCTCTTGTCCAGTTCTTCCTGGGTAGCGGGCTTGGTGCCAAGGTACTCGTCAAACTCCTTTCCCAGTTCCTGGATGGATTCGGTGGTTTTGTCAGTTTGCACCGGTGCGTAGACCATCCATGGACGCTGGCCACGGGCATCGTACATAAAGGTGTAAGCGCCATATGACCATGACTTGTCCTCACGCAGGTTCATGTTGACACGTGCGCTGAATTGTCCGCCCAGTATGTCATTCATGGTGGTGATATCAAGGTTGTTTTCAACGCCTGTTGGCGGCGCGACATGGCCCGCCAGTATCAGCGACTGCGGTGAGTCCGGCTTGTCGATGATAAACACGCGGGCCTCTTCCGGCAAGGCCACTCTGGCCAGGTTTTTGACCGGCACTGCCTTGCGATTTTCGGGCCAGTTACCGAACGCAGCTTCCAGTCTTGGCAGGATTGAATCCATGCTGGTGTCACCCACCACAAACAGCGTGCCGTTGCTCGGGCGAATCCATGTTTGATGGAAGGCGATCATGTCTTCACGGCTCAACGAGTTTATCGACTGTTCCGTGCCCGAACCGGTCAACGGTATGCCGTAAGCATGCTTTTCGCCATATAACAACGGTGGCAGATTACGCAGCGCCAATTGTACCGGTTGGCTCTTCTCCTGCTCGATACGGGCCAGCCAGCGTGGTCGCTGCCGATCAATTTCAGACTGTGAAAATGACGGGTTTCTGACTATGTCTGCAAACAGGTCGAGGGACGGAGACAGCTTGTTTGTAATCGCCGACAGGCTGATGGAAGACGTGTCGAGGTTGGAGCTGGTGGAAATATTGGCGCCCAGTGACTCTGCCTCTTCGCTGATCTCCAGCGCGGATCTGGAAGTGGTTCCCTCGTCAAGCATCGACAGCGTGAAATCTGCAGTACCCGGCTTGCCAAACGAATCTGCAGCATAACCGGCGTCGAATTGCAGAGTGATATTGACTACGGGTACGGCATGTCTTTCTGCCAACACCACCTTCAGTCCATTTTTCAGCGCTGAGCGCTGAATCTCAGGGAAAGCCAGCTCGGGCAGGGTGCCGACCGCGGGTAACCCCGTGCTTCGGTCAACCTGTGGTTCGGCAACCTGGTGGTCTGCATATGGAATAACATCCAGTTGATAGCGTCCCTTTTTAAGCCACTTGGCCGATGTGTCACGAATTTCCATTTCTGTTGCTGCATTGCTCCAGTTCAGCCGGGTGCGATAGAAACCGGGGTCTCCGGCATACAGTTGCCCCCTGGCAAGCGCGGTGGCCTTGCCGGAAAAGCCGCCGATCTGTTCGAGACCGCGGATGGTGGAAGCGTTCACCTGGGTTTTAACGCGGTCGAGCTCTTCCTTGGTGGGGCCGAAACTAAGAAAACGGTCCATTTCGGCATCGATAATCTTGTTCACCTGCTCAAGTTCAACGCCTTCTTTGAGTTTGACGTCGATGGTGAAAATACTGGCGAGCTCATGATTCTCCACGTACACCGAAACCGTGTTGGCGAGTTGATTCTTGTAGATCAATGCCTGGTAGAGACGTGAGTTCTTGCCTGAACCCAGGACCGAAGCCGCAAGGTTCAGTCGAATATTGGCCTTCTCGTTGCGACCGGGCACTGCCCAGTAACGGTAACAGCGGGTGTGCGGCACACGGTCATACATAACCTCGTGTGAGTCGATGGTGCGCTCCGGCACCATTGCTTTCATGCGTTTTACCGGTGGTCCGGCCGCTATGTGGCCAAAATACT
>JBFFWN010000169.1:0-7917 GCA_041570235.1 Lysobacterales bacterium
CCCCGCTGCGTTGGTCTTGCATTGATAGCTTTCCGGCCTACGTTGATCAGGCCGTTTTTAATTCCGTTTTTGGTTTTTTGAACGTGTCAGAGAAAAGGCTTGACAGAAATCAATATTTTTCGTGATTTCGATCAAGTTGATGCAGATCATTTTGATAAAAACTTTTATTGTCATACTTATACCAAGGGGAAGAAAATTTGAATAGAATCGACCGTCAGCCCAGGGCTACCATGTCAAACATCAATAGTGATGATAAAAGAAGAGTGCATTTTGGAATGTTTAATACAAAGCAATTACCGATGAACAAAGTTATAAAGTGCCTGGGGCTGGTTTTGATCTTCCAGTTGCCTTTTGTCAATGGCTGGGCCGATGTTCCGTCCGCTTCCGGCGCACTGATTGAAAAGGAAAAAAACGCCTTATTTCCCTCGCGTGACATGATCGAGTTTGGACGCATTGCCGCACAATCCAATTGTGCCGAATGCCATGGCATGGATGGCATTGGCGTTGAGGTGGGCACCCCTCACATCGCCGGGCAGAGAACCGTGTATCTGTATCGTGTTTTAGAGTCTTTTCAATCGGGAGAGCGGGCCGATCCCGCCAATAACCATAATAGTTTCCTGAATGACCAGGTGTTGTTAACGACGGCCGTATATTATTCCAACCTCAGCCCGCTGAACCTTGTTAAAAGCGATCAGGCGGAACAGGACAAGGAAACTTCGGGTGAGGCTGTGGATGATCCATTCCTGAGCATCAGGAGTTCAATGCGCAAGTGCATCAAGTGTCATGGGGAAGACGGCAACAGCAGCCGTGCGGGAATGCCAAGTCTGACGGCCCAGGACCCGGAATATTTTGTGTCTTCCATGATGTCCTACGTCGATGGAAGCCGTAACCACAGACTGATGGGCAATCTGGTTAAAGAACTTGATGAAACGACCATTCGACAGATGGGTACTTTTTATGCGGTTCAGGAACCAACCCAAACAGAGACATTGGGTGAAGGTGATATCAATGTCGGGCGCCGTTTATCAGCTGAATGTGCCGCTTGTCACGGTGAAGATGGTAATGCTGCCAAAGCCAGTATGCCAACCTTGGCGGGCCAGGATGCCAAATACTTTATCAAGGGCATGAATCATTACAAGAACGGCGAGCGCCAACATCAAAAAATGTTTGAGGCGGTTGAACAGCTCAGCGAGCAGGACATGATCGACCTGGCAAGCTATTATGCGTCTCAGAAACCTGTACGCAGAAACATAAGGAAGCCATTAAACACTGCTGAATGGATAAGCCGTTGTGAACGTTGCCATGGTATTGATGGTAATAGCCAGGATCCCCGTTTCCCGATGCTTGCCGGCCAGTCTGAGGCTTATTTAAGAAAGGCATTGCAAGAATATGTCGCAGGTATTCGCCACAGTTCGAGCATGCACGCAATGGGCACCCCGCTGAGTTCACTTGATATTGAGCGCATAGCCAGGTACTTTGCGTCCCAGCCAGCAAAAGCCGCCATTTATATGCAACTGCCATGCGAGGATGATACATAAAAATAGGCAGTTGATTTTGTTTGAAACCACTTTGGTTTCATCGCTTAAAGAGGAGAAAGTAGACATGTTAATAAAGAAAGCTTTAATCGCAATGATGCTTGTTTTATTGTTTGCAGCCGGAAACCTGCAGGCTGGTGGTGACGCTGCAAGGGGCGCCGAACTGGCAGTAGATTGTGCTGATTGCCATGGTGATGACGGTATGGGCGATGAGGACACTCCGGCAATCGCTGGCATGGATGCAGCAAAGCATGCCCAGGCATTGGCTGATTTCAAATCGGGTGCTGTTGAAAGTGAAGATATGGCAGACTATGCTGAGAATCTGAGCGAACAGGATATGGCGGACCTGGCGGCCTATTACGCCACACTTGCTAACTAACTAATCAAAAAATATTAAAAACCTTGCAAACCGGTCAGGACTGGTGAGCAATTCAACAGGCGGTCAGGCAAATGCCTGACCGCCGGGATCAAATACCATGAGCGACCAACCCATACACCGCCTTTACCGCCATTTTCAGGAATTGCCCTTGAGTATGCGGGTGCTTTTTTCAGGAACCTTGCTGGCGATCGGCATGGGTTACATGTTTGCGTTGATATATGTTTATTCCTCTGACGCCGGCAAGGATGGAAATCCTGCGCTTACCGTTGAAGATATTGTTATTTCCTACGGTGGTTCATCAGAGGGCACCAAGCTTGAAGCGGCCTTGAAGGGGCCGATGTCAGCCATGCTTTCCGAGGGGGCTGCCCGGGAAATCGTCGATTGGGTGAGGGACGGCGCAAAAAAACCTGTCTACGAATCAAACATCCAGGCGATTATCCAGGCCAATTGCATTGACTGCCATGATGGCAGTAACCCCCATCTGTCCAACCTGGACGGCTTTGACAACATACAATCGGTGGTCGAGCAGGATACCGGAAAACCGCTGCACACACTTGTGCGGGTATCCCATATTCACCTGTTTGGCGTCACCTTCATATTTTTCATTGTTGGATTTATTTACAGTCATGCCTGGGTACGTCCCGTATGGATGAAAAGTATCATCATCTTTCTGCCGTTCCTGTGTATCGCAGCCGATGTCAGTTCCTGGTATTTCACCAAGATGTATAGTGGTTTCGCATGGGTTGTACTGATCGCCGGTGGCCTGATGGGCCTGAGCTTCGCTGTTATGTGGTTTACGTCCATGTACCAGATGTGGTTTTACAAGGTTCCACCGCGCGTCTCCGGGCGGCATGAGAACCTGCTGGATTGATTGAAACCAGCAGAGTCCTGGCGGAAACAGAAAAAACGACAAACCAGCGTGTTTGCCGTTTTTTCCGGCTTCAGATTTATTGATTAGCTATGCTTTTTGCTACGGCTGGTTTTGGACGCCTGCCGCAAGGAATTTATCGGCCTGAACCGCCAACGGTCCGGTACCATCCAGTTCTTTGACCTTATTCAGAGGCGCCACTGCTTCCGAATACCTGCCCTGAGCGGTCAGTACATAGCCCTTGCTTAACCAGGCGTGCTTGTAGCCGGGGTCGATGGATATCGCCTTGTCGAACGATTCGAGTGCAGAAGCCACATCACCCAGGTAATACAGGGAAAGGCCCCTGTCATTAAAACAATCTGCACAGTTCGGATTAACCGCAATGGCTTTGTCGTAAGTATTGAAGGCATCAATGTATTGTTGGGATTCAAAATAGAGATCCCCGAGGGTGGACAATGCCTCAAAGTCGTTCGGGTTAATCGCCACGCGCGCTTTGAGCGTTTCAATCGCCTGCATTGCCGCAGTGTTTACAGGCGTTTGCACCTGTTGCTGTTGCGTGGTCGGACTCGCCGATTTTTCCTCGCAGCCAGCCAGGCCCAGTAAAAGCAGTAATGCGCAAAAATAGAGCAGTCTTTTCATAATTCCTCTGTCCGTTGGTGTGTTTGTGTCGATGGTGAAATAAATCTAAACATTATTATACGAAGGTCATGCCAGGTAAAAAAACCAGAATACCACTGGCCAGAACCGCCAACCGAACCATTTCGCTATTGACCAACCAGTATCTGATACTCATCGAAATTTCCTCGCAATATCTTGTGTTTACTCTGGTATATATTCTTCGATCCAAGTACCAATGGATATGACGCAGGTCATTCAGAATACGCCATGGATTTCTCATCTTGGTATGTTTTTCGGGCTTCAATTTGCGACCCGGGGTATCTTTCTAACCATGCAGAAATGCTATCGATTCCAGTCAACTATACACATCTGATTGGCAAAAAAAAGCCCCGAATGCCGGGGCTTTTTCAGAACGTATGGCGCTACTATTCTTTTGCAGGCACCTCATCGTGGCACTCAAGGCAATCAACTTCCATATCAGGGGCCGTTTCATCATGCTCGAGATCAGTGATGTAGGTATGGCAATCGATGCATACAAAATCAGCGTGGGATTCTTGAAAGAAGCCACCTGCCGGATTATGGACCTGTGGGCGATCCGGGTTGCTTGGTGGTCCCCGGTCGGCATCGTCATGGCAATCCATGCAAGTTTCCGGATTACTCAGATCCTCTGCCAAAACTGGTGCTCCAAATCCAAAAGTCAGTAAACAAATAATCATTACCACTTTTAAGGATTCGAGAATTTTATCTGAAGAAATCATAGCTTATCCTCTTTTGAAAACAGTGACGATCCGGTCCGGGTTGAGTCTGGCTCATTGAATCGGGGCCGGCTCCGGTCAAAAATAACCCAGTAATAGGGTTCGAATAAAATCAGCGACAGCATTATCGCACGAAGCCCCACTATCGAAACATTGACCTCGATCAACTTGAGTGCTGTTTTTCTATGAAATATGCGCCTCAGTGCGTGGCGTAATACGTGGCCAAAGTCTCGATCATCTCATCGCTATAGCGAGAGCTCATCTTGTGCATCATGGAGTTTTCACGGTCTTGACGGCGGTACTCTTTCATGGCCTTTACAAGGTAATCATAACTCTGGCCGCGCAAGGCCGGGACATTCAATTTTCTTTGTCCCGAGGCCGGATGGTGGCAACGATCACACTTGCTGGCCAGCTCTTCTCCTGAGAGCGCGCCCGTCACGGCCGCCTCTGGTTTCCGGGTTGAATAAAATGCGGCCAGATTCTCGATCTGCTCATCGGCCCTTTCCGGCATTACATCATCACTCAGGCGTTCATGGTTGCGGTAGGCCTTGATCGCGTTGACCAGGTATACAGGCTCCTGTGCTGCAAGACTGGGCACCAGCGGTTCGTGGCTGATGCCATCGGCGCCATGGCATTTTCCGCAAGGGGCCGAGTCGGCTTTACCGGCAAGCGGGTCGCCAAAGGGTGGAGCCTCGCGTGCAGGAGCCGATTGTGCAGCAAAGTACATTGCCATTTTCTCAATATCGACCTGCTCCAGCTCACTCAGCATATCTGCTTTTTCTGCATGGCCGCGTGAACCATCCTTGTACTCCTGGGTTGCGACAATCAGGTATGCTGGTTGTTGGCCGGCAAGGCTTGGTACACCCTCCGTGTTACTGATGCCGTTCTCGCCATGGCACTCTTCGCACATTGCACCGATAGATTCACCCTGGGCGTAAGCATCGTCTTCGTTGACTACCTGTTGAAGTGGTTCAAGCGGGGGCAGGCTGGCGTAATATCCGGCTATGTTGACAATATCTTGTTCACTCATGCCCTGAGTCATATCCTGCAGCGCCGCGTGCAGTCGTCCGCCGTCACGATAGGCATGCATGGCATCGATCAGGTATTCAGCGGGCTGAGCGGCAAGGTTTGGAATATCAGGGTTTTCCCCGCGCCCATCCAGATCATGGCAATCGATACATGCAGATTCAGCAATCGCCTTGCCGGCGTCAATGTCTAAAGATTCAGCCGTTGATTCCGGGTCCCTGGAGCAAGCAGACAGTAATGCAATAATCACAACGCTATACAGGAAAACTTTCATAAAACCTCTGTTACGGACTATTCCGTGTTTTTCTGGTTATGCGGATGATCGTTAACGACCATCCGCAAGCTCAGTGTTAAGTATACAAGGTTTGTTGTATCAAATTGATCTCAACCCTGTTAAATCCCGAGGAATCCAAGTATGACCAATGTCAGCAAGGAAAGGCCGATAATGATCAGGACGGTTCCCAGTATGCTCGAACCCCTGCTCATGGGTTCTGACGGCCCTTCAACCAGATATTTTTCCAGTTCGCCGCTCTTGACCAGGCGTTCATATTCACGCCGGTGCTCATGCCGGTAGTGCTCCAACGGGACCCTGCCGGTAAACATCGTGGTATCCAGCGGGAATTTGTCCGGTCGGAAATGGTTGTTGAAGAAATGCACCGTGAACAGGAATACCACGGCCAGTATGGCTTCCTCGCCATGAACAATCGTGGCAACGTTAAATACCCAACCCGGCAATAGTGATGCCGTGACATCCGGGAACCACATCATCATGCCGCTCAAGCCAATGATCGTCATGCCCCAGAAGGGGGCCCAGTAGTCAAATTTCTCCCAGTAACTGAAGTGGTCAAGGTCCGGACGCGGGGCCAGGCCAAAGAACCAGCGGAACATGGCAACTGCATCGCCAAGGTCATTCCAGTTTGGAACCAGCGAGTTGGGTCCAAACCACTCAAATGTTCGCCAGTTTTTGCCAATATGCCACACAAAGTAGATAAGGTGTATGAAGAACACACCCATGAATCCAACCGCGCCTATTCTGTGCAGGATGGCGGCTGAGGCCGGGCCGCCCAACAGGTTCATCACCCATGGCGCCCACGAACTTCCGGAAAACAGGACCGTTAAGCCAGTCAGTGCCAACAACATGATCGACAGTGCGCCAACCAGGTGAGCCAGCCGCCACCAGCGTGTAAAGCGCCTGAAGTGCGTTTTACCCTGTGGCAGTTCTTCCACCATGATCTGCGCACGGTTTTTACCCAGCTTGCGGTCCTGGTACTCACGGTAAAACCAAAGAGCGGAATGTAACCAGAAAAACGCAAAGGTACCCAACAGCAGTCCAATCATGCCCTTGGAGGCCAGCCACATTTCCGGGTACTCCGAGAAATTATCCGTGGTGCCATGCGGCTGAAAAGTCACGTAACCCTCTGTCGCATTTTCATGGCAGGTCTGGCAGGTTTTCAGGCGGTTTTTGCTATGTACCATCGAGTTTTCATCGGTCGCCCGCTTGATGCCATGAAATCCATGGCAGTCGTAGCATTTGGCTGTTTCGCCATAACCCAGTTGGGTTACTTTGCCATGATAGGTTTCATAATAACTTTCCCGCTTGTCCTCGTGGCAGTTTCCACACTGTGCCGTAATACTCAGGCGTCCTTCCCGGTCACTGGGTGTGTCTATGTCATGGCTGGAGTGACAATCGCTGCAAACCGCTGCCTCGGTGTTGCCATTGCTAATCTCTTCGCCATGCACGGAAGTCAAATAGGTTTCAAGCGCCTCGGTATGGCATCTGCCGCACATTTGTGGAATTTCGAGTTTTCCCTCGGGAATGTTGACGTGGTCGATAGGCGCCATGTAATGAGCGTCGTGGCAGTCGTGGCAGGTGGCGTTAGTGCGTGACTGGTCCTCAATGTTCGGTCTTGCGTGTATGGAAAGCATGTAGCGATCAATCTGGTCTATGACATCGCCCAGTCTTTCGCCCTCGGAATCTTCCCCTGTCTGTTTGGCTTCCTCCCACAAATCCTGGTGGCATTTCACACAGCCCACCTTTCGTTCCACGCCCTTTCTATGGGGGATCTTGACGATATCCTGGTGGCAGTTCACGCAATCGCGATCACCATGCACACTGTCCTTGAATTCGTCTGCCGTCACATGCAATTGACGCAGTTGACCATCAGCGCCTTCTTTCGAGTAATCCTCTCTGCCGTGGCACCTCAGGCAACGGTCGTTACTTAATTTCGGGTTTGCCGGTTCGGCATATGCCGTTTCGCTAAACGAAAGTTGTATGCTTGCCAGCAGCAGAATGGTTGACAGCACTCTGGCCAGAGGTATGCATTTATTCAGGGCATCAAAAAAGCGGACTTGATGAAAACGCGCCATTGGAGATAGGTCCCTTTTATCTGGTTTGCTATTTTATGTTGCACTCAGTTATCTATCGAACTCGCAAAGTCAACCGGATGCAGCCGGACTGATTTCACGATATGCGACAATATAGGATCGTAGCGACAGCACGTGAATGACCTAGATCATGGTAGTAGTATTTAAATTTCAAGCGATCAAGGCCCGCATGTATATTAAAAATATACATGTCTGAAACAGCCCTATCTGACTGATAAAAATAACAAAATCAAATTCCCAGGCGCTTCGAAGTATTAAAAAAATATACTCGGAGAGGATAAAGTCTGGCATTTCGCGTGCTTTTTCAATCACTCAGAAACAATCCAAGTTTCTGATAAACAAAGAGAAAAA
>JBFFWN010000170.1:0-7805 GCA_041570235.1 Lysobacterales bacterium
CCACGGTACATAACGCTGCCTTCACCGGGTAAAATCAGCAGCGGCAACATGCCAAAAATACTGGTCAGCGAACTCAAGAATATGGGGCGCAAGCGGATTCGAAGCGCGTTTTCGACCGCCATTGAGCGTTCCATACCTGAGCGTTCCGCCTGACGGGTCTGGTCCACCAGCAAAATGGCGTTGTTGACCACCAGGCCCAGCAGGATGATGAAACCGATCATGGTCAACAGATCCATGGGCTGGAATGTGAACAGATTGAGCGTCTGCAGCGCGATAACACCACCGACACCTGCCAGTGGTATGGTCATGATGACAAGCGCACTGTCTTTCAAAGAGCGAAACAGGCCAGCCATCAGCATGAACAGGATAAACAACGCCAACAAAAAATTGCGGCTCATTGTACTGATCGCCTCTTTCAGGCTGTCAGCACTGCCACCGTATTGAATGGAGCCATCCGCCGGCAAAACTGCCCTCAAGCCCGGCTCAACGTCGGCCCTGATCTTCGCAATGGCTGTTTCCAGCGATACATTGTCGGGCGGGCTCAGGTTGACACTGACAGTGCGCCTGCCATTCACCCTGCGTACCTGCCCTGGTCCGGTTGCCCGTTCAATGCTGACAAGTTCACTCAACGGCACCACTTCACCGCTTGGTGTCATGATCGGCGTGGTGGCGAGTTGTTCCGGTGTTTCCCAGCCCTGCGCACGCATGATGATATCCATACGGTTTTCACCGTTGAAATACTCACCCAGCCACAGACCGTTGCCGAGGGTTCTTACCAGCGAGGCCACTGCGCGCCGGTCCATGCCCACCTCGTTGATACGGGCGTCATCCGGAAATACACGCAATTCGGGTTCAGCCAGTTCAATACCCGGGTTTGTCTGGACATTGGCGCCGGGGAATGAATTTATCAGTTGAGATTGGGCTTCACCTGCGGCCGCGTACAAGCCGGCCTGGTCGGCCGATTGCAGGTGCACTGAAATATCCCGGCCCCCGCCAAAGCCACCAAACAGGTTGCCCTGCATGGCGAAACCACGGAAGTCGGGGATGTCCACCAGCACTTCGTTACGGACGATTTCAAGCAATTCCCCAACCCGGCTCTGATCCAGCGCGCGTGCGCCAATGGTGCCGCCACCCGGCCAGGTCAGGATGTAATAATTTTTCAGGGCCGGTTCCTTGACGCCGTCCATGTATGGCTGCATACGCTCAACCAGTTTGCTGATCACCTCTTTTTCGTTGGTTTCAACATTGGCCCCGGGAGGAAACTGTAAAAAAGCATCCACGGCATCGCGCTTGACCGGCGGCAGGTAATCCAGCTGCGGAAATGCCCACCAGGTCAGCAGCAACGGCGCTGTCACCAGGCTGATGATCAGGATGGTCCTGCGGGTGCCGGTGGCACTCACCTTCATCAGCGAGTGGGCCAGTCGCGTCCAGCCCTGTTTGGAATCACGCGTTAATTTTCTGGGCCTGAGCCAGCTGCCGGCAACCGTTGGCAATATGGTCAGGGCCACAAACAGCGAAATGACCACTGCAATGGAAATGGTCAGTGCGAGATCGGCAAAAAGCTGTCCCTCGACATCTTCCAGAAACAAGACCGGCAGGAAGATCGCCACGGTGGTCGCCGTTGAGGCCAGCAGGGCGCCTTTCACCTGGCTGGTGGCCGCAAGTGCCGCAACCGATGGGATTTCGCCGCGTTCACGCAGGCGCACGATGTTTTCAGAGACCACGATGGCGGCATCCAGCACCATGCCGACGGCAAAGGCCAGGCCGGCCAGCGAGATCACATTGAGACTGCGTCCGGTCAGATTCAGGACGATGAACGTGGACAGCAACGATACGGGAATGGCGATGGCAATTAACACGGTTGCGCGTGCATCCCGCAGGAATAGCCACAACACACCCACCGCCAGCAGCACGCCCAGTAGCAGGTTACTGGTGACCATGCTGACCGCCCGGTTAATAAACACGGATGCGTCAAACGATTGCTGGATATCCAGTCCGGCTGCTGCCAGCGGGCCTTCACGCAATTCGGCAACCGCTTCTTTTACCAATGTCAGTGTACCCAGCACGTTTGCGCCATTGGCGCGGTCAACCCGCAGGCTCATGGCCGGGTTGCCATTCTGGATCGCGATCTGGGTTTTCTTGCCACGGGCTACCTTGACCTCGGCAATATCGCCCAGGCGTATGGGCCGCCCCTCACGCCATTCGAGGATCAGGTCCTTGAACTGTGAAGGATCGTAACGCCCTTCAAAACGAAGGGTATATTGGCGCCGGCCAACATCAACAAAGCCGCCCGAGACATCCGTGGTGCGACTGGCACGGGCGGCAACCGAACCCAGTTCGATGCCATATTGCGCGGCGCGGTATGGGTCGATGGTGATCTGCAGTTCTTCGGGCGCACCGGCGTTGACCTGCACACCTGCCACACCATCGATCGATTCAAGTTTCGGCTTGACGGTGTCCATGATGTACTGACCATAGTCTTCAATACTGCCTTCGGTGCCGGGCAATAGCTGCACAAAGAACCAGCTGAGCGCCTGGTTGGCGCCGCCACCGCCACCACCGCCAAGATTGACGACCGGCGGATCCGAATCAGCCGGCATGGATGGCAAACGGTTCAAACGGCCAATCACTTCCATCAGCGTGGCCTGCATGTCCGTTCCCAGCGTAAACTCCATATTTATCCAGGCGCCGCCATTGAAAGCATTGGAAGACATGACCTCCATGCCCGGCATGCCCTGCAGGACCTCTTCCATTGGATCGAGTATTTCGGACTCAACTTCTTTCGGCGATGCGGCTCGCCAGCCGGCAAATACACTGATCTGGGGCAGGTCGATATCCGGGAAGAGCTGAACGGGCAGCTCTTTCAGGCTGAACAGGCCAAACAGGGTTACGATGGCGACTGCGACGGCCACACCGGCAGGGTTTTTTACCGCTCGTTCTGTAATAGTCATTGGGTTTTCTGCTGCTCCCTGTTTGCTCTATCGTTTCCAGATTGGACGCTTGAAAATGCCAAGGCGTTACCAATCCTCTTGTTGTTGTGGAGATTAGAGCGTCGCAGGTGCGTTTGGTTGTGACCAAAGTCATGGGTTGCGGTGACCTGTTGCATGCCGTCGACAGACCGACACTACAAAGACCGGTAATTCGTTTCACCGGGCGATATTCGTTGTCGGCACTTGAGTCAACAGACCCCGGAGGTCTACACTTTCAACACTGGATGCAGTAATCCCACTCCCAGGTATATGGAGAAAGATATGAACATACTGCTCGCTGTTGATCTTTCCGAAGCCACTGATAAGGTCGTAGAAGCCGCCAGGGGTGTTGCCGACCTGACCGGAGCCAGCATCCACGTGCTGCACGTGGTCGAGGCCGGTCCGGATTATGCTGCCAACAACGATGATGTCGAGCTGGCCCAGGCCCGTGTCGCCGCCGACTTTCCATTGGAGCATAGCCGTGTCAAGAGCATCGTCGACAAGCTGGTGGATGATGGCTTTGATGCTTCTATCTGCCTGCGGCGCGGGCCGGCGGTTAAAATTGCATTAGAAGAGGCTGAGCGGTTGGAAGCCGGGCTGATCGTGGTTGGAAGCCATGGCCATGGTGCGGTTTACAGCGTTTTAATCGGTAGTTTCTCGACCGGCGTCATCCATAAGTCAGGGCTTCCGGTGCTGGTTGTGCCTGTTAGAGAAATCTGAGCAATATAACTATCAAGCCCCAACCCTTCTATTGGAAGGATTGGGGCAGGCAACATTCACCCTTATCCGGGCCTTGTTTAAGACTGCATCAATAACGGCTCAGTCTTCAATTTCACCGCTACTGATACGCTTATTATAGATTTTTTCGAGTTCATACAGGTCCTGCATCAGCTCGAAGAAACCATGCCAGTGAGCGTAGTCCGGTGCGCCATGGGTTGCACCCATGCGTGCTCGGCGTCCCTCATGGTGCCAAAGGTAGTAATACTTCACCTGGAAGGGGTCGGTCCACGGATTGTCTCGCAGCAACTTCTTTTCTTTGAGCTCATTGAGCATATTCAGCGCAGGCTTGTAGTAGGCCTCGTTATACAGGTTCACTGCCTTGTCTGCCTGGGCGAAGAATCCGTCTGTATGATCCGAGCTGTGGCAGGCTTCACATACCTTGCGCATCTTCTTCCTGCCCTCCGGGCCATTACCAAGCTTGGGACTCATGACATCTTCAGAGTCCCGTACCGGGGACATCTTCGACCATTGAACCCAATAAAGCCGCTCGCTCACATTGTGGGTCATCTTCAGGTTACCGACCTGACTCATATGGCATGAGGCGCATGTCGGCGCACGATAGTCCTCACCAGGCTGCCATTCATTCGGGGCGCCGTCGAAATTCCACGTATAGCCTTCGGTCTTGAAAACATGTCCATGCTTGCTGTTTTCATAGATTTCGATATTCGGGTGATCGGGGCCGAGATGGCATGACGCACAAGCGTATGGTTTGCGGGCTTCAGCGTTGGAAAAACTGTGACGTGTATGGCATACACCGCAACTACCTGTGCTTCCATCAGGATAGATATTGCCAACGCCCGAGTTGGGCCATGTTTCCGGGGTAGGTTTGCCATTTTCATCCAGTTTGATTTCAGTGCCATGACACTGCATACAACCTGTCTCGTTCGGTGCGCCGCCAAACTCGGGGTGTTGTCGCCCCTCATGAATGGCGGTCAATGCATGGAGACTGTCCTTGGGAATTTGCTGACGGTAAGCACGAAAATGACCGCTCTTGTTAAATTCTTCCACCTGGTCTTCATGGCAAGTTCCGCACACTGTTGGCGGCACCAGCACAGAGACTTTTAAACCGGTATCCTGGTGCAAGGTCCCCATCGGGGAACCCGACTCTACGACGTGGCAGTCTGCGCACGATATATCGTTTTCAGCATGAAGGCTTTTGCGCCAGTCCAACACCACGGCAGGCATCTCGGCCTCGTGACAATCAATGCACTCCTGCGCCTCGTCACTCAAATCCGCCAACAGCGGTCCGGAAATGGCGAAAGCTGTGATCAATAATACGGATACTAAAATCTGTTCTAATGCTATGCGGGACATGATTTATTTCTCCCTATGTTCATCATTGATTTGAGGTTTTAGCATCTACCTAACCCCGAAGAGTGTCAAGAGAGGAATCCAAAATCCATCCATTCAAGCTCGACCGCATTCCGTCCCTTTGACCAAAAATACTACTGGTAAAGGCTCTGCCTATTTTTCAAGCCATATTTTCCCGACTCAATTCAAGCATTATTTATGCTTGGCTGACCAAATGCTGAAAAGCAACGATGGTTAACCCCAAATTGACCTAGATCAACCAATTCCGCATTGGTCTTTTTGCTTTATTGCGAATGGTTCTCATTTACACTAGTATGCCTGCATCGTTTCTCAACCAGCAAAAAGGTATATCAAAATGCAACCCAAAACCTCGCCAGGCAGGCTGTTAAGCACCTTGGCATTATTATTGGCACTGGTCAGCCCCTCCCTCCATGCACAAACCAGCAATGCCGAACTGCTTGAAAAACTGGAGGCCATGCAGCAGCAGATCGACGAACTGAAACAGCAGCTAGCGCAAACCCAGGACCAGGGCGTTGAAACCGACGCCAAGGTCGAAGCCGTTGCCGAGGCCGTTGAGTCATCAGCAGCGTTTGTACCCGAAAAACGCAGAACCACGATCGGCGGTTATGGCGAACTGCATTACAACAACCTCTCCGCCAATGATCCAAACCGCGATCTTGAGCGGATTGACCTGCATCGCTTCGTGTTGTTTTTTGGACACGAATTTAACGACAAAACACGTTTTTACTCCGAATTTGAAGTCGAACATGCGCTCGTTGCAGATACCGGAGGAGACACCCCTGGCGAGGTTGAAATCGAACAGGCATTTATCGAGTTCGATCTGCGAAAGGATCTCTACGCAAAGGCAGGTCTGTTCCTGGTGCCCGTCGGCATCCTGAACGAAACACACGAACCAGCCACTTTTTATGGTGTTGAGCGCAATGACGTCGAAAACATCATTGTACCCAGCACCTGGTGGGAGGCTGGTGTCGGCATGAATGGCCGCTTTGGCTCGGGCTGGAACTGGGACCTGGCGTTAACTTCAGGCTTGGCAATGCCCACCACCGGCGGCAGTGCCTTCAGGGTGCGCAGCGGCCGTCAGAAAGTCGCCGAGGCCGTTGCCAGTGACGGCGCCGTTACAGGTCGATTGCGTTACCTGGGCATCCCCGGGTTGCAAGCCGCGGTTACCCTGCAATACCAGTTTGATCCATCCCAAGTGGCCGATGATGGCCTTGACAGCGGCACGCTTCTCGAGGCCCACATCGATTATCGCCGTGGCGCTTTTGGTCTTCGTGCGCTCTATGCCCGCTGGGATTTTAAAGGCGATGCCGTCGAGGCCGCCGGGGCTGACGTTCAGACCGGCTGGTATGTCGAACCCAGCTACCGGGTCAACAACTGGCTGGGCTTCTACACCCGCTATGAAGATATCCAGGCAGCCCGTGTCCAGGATAACTTCAGCCAGTGGGAGGTCGGCCTGAACTGGTGGCCAGCTGAGAACGTGGTGATCAAGTTTGACTACCGCGATCGCAGTCATGACCTGGCCAGTGCTCATGGAAGGGATTTTCATGGAATCGATCTCGGCGTGGGGTACAACTTTTAAGTCATGCTAACATCCGTGTTTAAAAAAGCCCTTGGGCTGATAGGCTTATGTTCGTTGCCGCTGCTGTTGCAAGCGGCAACGGTTTATGAAACCCAGGCGGATTTCCTCAGCCGTGCTTTCAGCAGCTCCCCCCCTGACCCGGGTGTTATCTGGCTCAGCGGCGAGAGGAAGGCCACCGTTCATGACCTGCTCGGCCACGATTATCCGGCCCTGCGCTTGCGCTACTGGTGTCAGACGCCACGTTCGGCATGGGTGCTTGAAGAGGTTGGCAAAGAGCAGCCCATCACCGTAGGGATCATTGTCGAAAACAGCTACATCAAAAATCTGAAGGTGTTGACCTACCGGGAAAACCGCGGCGGTGAAGTGGCCAACGCGGCATTCACTGACCAGTTTCACCGGGCATCACTGGATGAGAATACGCGCCTGGATACAACAATCGATGGCATTTCAGGGGCCACCTTATCGGTACGGGCACTGACACGCCTGGCAAACCTGGCCTTGTATCTGCACGGCGAAAGCGGGTGCAATGATGGCGCGTAAGAAACGCCCCGCCTCGGCCACCCGCCGCCTGCACCGCAGCCTGGGCGCCGGTTCGGCCGTATTTGTCATATTCCTCGTGCTAAGCGGCCTTGTAATCAATCATTCAAACTTTTTGGGCCTTGATCAAAAACCGGTCTCACAGGGCATATTACTGGACTGGTACGGCCTCGAAAAACCCCAAAGTGTTCTGTCTTTTCGGGTGGCTGACCAATGGCTCAGCTTTGCCGGATCACAGGTGTTCCTGGATGAAAAACCCGTCACGAACCTGTCAAACGGTGTGGGTGCCGTCCCTGCCGGTGACATATTGGTGGTAGCCGGCGCCGATGAGCTTTTGCTGCTGGACAATAGCGGCCAACTGATCGAAAGACAAAGCTGGGAAGCGGCGCCGGAAGACCCCATTATGTCCATCGGCTTATTGCCGGACGGAACTGTGAGCCTGAAGACAGGGCAGCAGCTATGGCTGTCAGACAGGGATTTTATTCAATGGACCAAGGCGGATAACACCTCTATCCAGCCCGATTGGGCACACTCCGAAGCGCTGCCAGAAAACCTGGTGCAGGCTATCTCGCTTTCGTATCGCGGCCATGGTCTGAACTTCGAACGGG
>JBFFWN010000171.1:0-7695 GCA_041570235.1 Lysobacterales bacterium
ACGCCCAGCAGGGCGGGGCTTACCAGGTAGCGCCCCGAACCTCCATAGATCAATTTGCCCACAACAATACCGAATGACATACCCAAAACGACCTGGTACATCGGAACCGTCGCCGGCAGCAACAGGCAAAACAACCAGGTGGTGGCCAGCAAACCTTCATCAACGCGCTTGCGCCTAAGGGTGGCGAACAGGGCTTCCCAGAAAGTTCCGGTTAAAAGGGCCGCGAGGAATACGGGGAAGAAATACAGCATTCCGTGGATTATGCAGCCCGCTACACTGTGGTAATCAAAACCGATTCCAGACTGGCTCAGCAGCCAGGCACGCCAACCGGGAACGGATTCGATTTGAAAATCAGCGATGGCGATGTTGGTCTGGTGGCCCAGGCTCCACATACCAACCAGCCAGGCCGGAATGCTGGCGAAAACAAAGGTGTTCCAAAGTCGCTGCACGTTATTTGCATCACGGATATGTGGAGCCACCCGGGTCACCGTGCCGGATGACCACAGAAACCGGTCAACCAGGGTAAAAACCGATTTAACAAAGCGGTCCATCACCCCTCCCTGTCAATCTGGTTGAGGTTTAATCGAAGGAAAAGGCCATAATCAATTTTCGCCGGGCAGACAAAGGCGCACAAGGAAAGGTCCTCCTCGTCCAGTTCAAGACAGCCCAGGGCCTTGGCCTGTTCGGTGTCGGTAACCAGCAGGGCGCGAAAAAGCGGCGATGGCAGGATGTCCATCGGCATGATTTTCTCCCAGGCCCGCATCGGCACCATGCCCGTAAACCGCCCGTTTTGCGAAGTGGGCAGCGCGAACTTAAAACGCTGCCCGGTCTTTCGCTTGAATGTCCTGGCGGCGCTATAGCGATGAGGGAGGATATCCGTCCAGCCCATAAAGCACCTTTTGCCTCCCTCTTCGATCACCGAGATCTGGTCATGATAACGGCCGAGATATGCAAATTCCCTGCTGGCTGTTCTGCCGCCGAGCACCGAACCCGAAATTACCCGGCAGGGTCCGGGTTCTGGAATCTCTGCCTGCATCAGGTCCATGGTTGAAGCGCCAAGCCGGGTTGCAACCAGCCTCGGTTTGCCAACCGATGCACCGCTCAAGGCGATGATTCTCTGGTAGCTGATGACTCCGGCAGTGAATAATTTGCCAATCGCAATGACGTCCTGGTAACCGATATGCCAGGCCACCCGTTCAAGGCTCACTGGATACAGGTAATGAATATGAGTACCCGGCAGTCCGGCCGGATGCGGACCGGAAAACCGCACCTCATGCAGACCCCCGATAGCCGGTAAGGGGATATCCCATTCAGGCGCCGTGCATAAATTAACGGCTCCGCGGGTCAGTCTCGAGATGACATGCAAACCTGATGAAAAGGCATCGGTTTCCGCCCGGATAGCAACCATCGGATCCGCTGCCAGCGGCCTTGTATCAATGGCGCTGACAAAAATCGCCCCGGGGGTGCTGGAAGAGTGCGGAACCTGGCTGAACGGCCGTGTCCGGAAGGCTGTCCACAAACCGGACTTCAGCAGGCGCTCCACGATTTCTTCCCGAAGCAAGCGACAGACGCGTTCTTCATTCAAGGCTTCAAAAGCGGTTTCTTCTATCCCGGAATCCTCCAGTTCAACAACCACGCTCTGCAACACTCGCCTGGCGCCACGGTTGATCGCAACCACCTTGCCTCGCCCTGGTGCAGGGTATTGAACATCCGGATCACGTTTATCTATAAAGAGCGTCTGCAACGGGCCAACCCGGTCACCCACTTCAACCTGGAGCCGGGGCTTCAGCCCGGCGTAGTCAAAACCACATAGTGCGACATGCCTGACAGACGCCGCCGGGTGAACGGTCTGCTGCGGTGCGCCTGCAAGCGGGATATCCAGCCCCCTGCTGATATGAATTCGCCTGGCGGATTTGTTATTCATCTAAGGCCGCTTGGCGCGTTTTCCTTTCGAAAGCCTCATGCACGTTGTGACAGGTCCCGCAGGCCAGGGATTCGAAGTCAATGCTCGCTTCTTCGAAGCGCCTGTGTTTTTCCAAATCCTTGCGATGACAGCGGTTACATAATGCGACCTGTTGATCTGCATCCTGCATCGGGTCAGTTTCGATATGAATGGTGTGACATCTTGTGCAGCTGATGTTCTTGCGGTTGTGTGAACTGTTGTGCCATTCGATCGCCAGTTTGCCGCCCTTTTCCTCGTGGTGACAGGCAAGACAGGCCTCAATCTGCACGTCCCGGGGCGAAACGTTTGAACCACGGCCAAAGTTGATCATTTCAGGAAAACCGGCGCCTCCATGCGCTCGCGAAACATGGATGCTTCCGGGACCATGGCAGGCTTCACATCCCTTGGAAGCAAGCGGGGTGAACACGTTCTCCATGTTGCCGTGAGCGCTGTTTTTGATTGCGTGCATCTTCTCGCCGGAATGGCAACGCAAGCAGGTCTCGGCCCCACCACGGGTGAAAACCTGTTTTCCATGGGCCGTGGTGGTTTGCCCTGTTTCCTGGGCAAAAGCCGGTCCCGGGAGCATGAAGAAAAGCAAAAGAGACAGATTGAAATACTTCATCAAAGTATGGCCTCCTGTTCGTTCCCTGGCTCTCTGAATTGTAAAGAAAAACAGGCCGGTGATACTTGCGCTGGATCAACTTGTGTTCCTGTACTGCAAGGCCGGAAGGGTTGGGCCGCTGCTCATACATCTGCCGAATTCAACGGGTTGAAAGTAAAAAAAGCCTCCGGGCGGGGGCTTGGGTGATTGTTTAAAAGCGTGGTTTTCTGTTTTTATCGTTGCCCCGTCATGGTATTCGGTGCAATCAGATCCAGGATCAGGGGGGTTAGTCTTAGCCAATAAAAACGGGGTCAGTGGACTGCACTGACCCCGTTCAGGATTCCCAAACCATCAGAAACGGCTAGGAGTCGGCACGGACAATTGCATCTCCGCCTTTTATCGGTACTTCCTTCAACTCACGTACCTTGGCTGCTCTGTCCACAACACAGTCAATCCTCGCGATGATGGCATCGTCTTCGGGATTCCTTAGGTCCAGGTGGAATAACTCGCGGCTTTTAAGCCTGATGCTTGAAGTCGTGGTTTCCGGTGAAAGGCTGTAGTTCATGGCCATTTCCTGTTCCTGACCCAATCGCTCGACTGCCGCCTGCGCACAAGCGCTCACGCCTTCCGCCCTGGTGGCTGCGTTTGCACCCATTGAAAGCATGGCCGCAGCCACGGTACAACTGCCAATTAAAATCTTTCTGTGTTTCATACTATGTTCTCCTCGTTGATGGTTATTGATAAACACAACAGGAAGGTTAGTGATTCGCATTCGTACTGACAAACGTGTTTTTCTGCCTCATACCTCAAAAAAATTCAGCTATCATGCTGAAACTCCCTGATGACCCAGTCAATGAGGTCGACGACTTCAGGGCGATTCAGTTCGTCAGGGCGGTGTGCCAGGTAGAAATTTTCGTCGGTGATCCACTCGGTTTCGAAAACCTTTTCAAGATCACCGTTTTGAAACCAGCGTTCGCTCATTGGCAGTGAAACAATGGCAAAGCCAAGACCCTGCGTGGCCGCCTGGATAACGGCGGTCTTGGAGTCAAACCTCAGTATGTTCCCGGCTTGCGGTGCAGGGCGGCCAATGTGTTTTGCCCAGTTACTCCAGGCATTGGGCCTGCTCTCATGCACGATCAGGGTCTGGCCATTCAGGCTGGCGAACGAGGATTTATCCACTTTCTTTGACAGGGATGGCGCGGCTGCAATCACCAGGCGTCTTCTAAAAAGAGCATAGGTCGTCAGGTCTTCCCATTCGTCGTTTCCCAGCAGAATGGAAAGATCCGCCTCGGCAGGGTGGACCTTCATCAGGCTGGGCTGCGTGCTGATGCGGATATCCGTATCGGGCATGATGGATTGCAGAGCTTCCATTTGCGGCATGAAAATTTCGCTGGCAAACAAGGGCGGCAGGCACACTCTTATCATCGTTCTGCCATATTCCGCACGCAATTGGTGCGTTTCCGTTTGCAGGCGGGTGAACATCGAGTCGAGGAAATCAAAATAATTTTTACCCGGGGCGGTGAGTTCAAGGGCTCGGGTTTTGCGGATGAACAGATCAATATCCAGGAAATCTTCAAGATTCTTGACCTGGTGACTAACCGCTGATGGCGTTATAAATAGCTCTTCCGCTGCCAGTTTGAAGCTGAGGTGCCGTGCAGCCAGCTGAAATGCGCGAAGTGACCGCATGGGCGGTATTCGTTTGTTGGTATTCATGGATTTTTCTCAGAGGGATTGGTCTCACCTTGTTAGTATGCAAAAAACACGCCATAAACCAAAGCAAAGGCAAATCGCTGGATTGCGCGACCTTTGGCTTCGTGGGGGCTTACACTTACCACCTGCCGGGACCGCCCAGGGCGAGCAGTGCCTTGTTTCAGGACACGTCATGAACCCTTCCCTGGGGCCTCGTACTCGACTTCCTGTCTCGTACGGTCCTGAGACAAGGCACTGCTCCCCCCGGGCTATGCGGATGCTGACGGAGCAATGGTTTCGCTGGACGCTGCCGACCATGCGTCAGAGCCGGGGTGAGTGGTTAGTGCCAGGACCGTTATGTTCAGGATGACGGCGCCGATAAATAGCCCAACAATACCCGACGTTATCATTCCGCCAATGGCGCCCAGCAGAATGACCAGCATGGGGACATTCACGCCGCGGCCCAATAGCATGGGTTTAAGCACCATGTCACTGGAGCTGACGACAATGGACCAGATCAGAAAAATGAGTCCCAGCCTGATGGCTATTTCGATGGCTTGGGATGTCGCTGATTTTTCGGGTGTACTGGGTGAATTCGTGTGGGCCTGAGCCGGGTAGCCTTATGCTTTGACGCAAGCATACACTGCCGGGAGATTGCAGGTCGAGAGGAAGCCCTGTCAGGTACTGGCTTCCTCGGGACTGATCATTTGCATGGCAAGCGGATCTGCACTCAGAACATCGGCGAGCGTGAATTGACCCAGAACCTGCAAATAGGAATGCAATGCGAATTGCAAACAGGTTCCGAGGCGATCGGTGGCTGTCTGTTCCCCCGTATCCAAATTGACGCCATCATTGAGTAATTCAATGTGCTTTTCGGTATTGCATATGACTTCAGCAAGTCCAATTTCTTCAGGTGGCCGATTGAGTCGGATACCGCCACCCGGTCCACGCTGGGCAGTGACAAGTTCATGACGGGTCAGGTTGCTGACAACCTTCATCAAGTGATTTTTCGAGATATCGTACGATTCAGAAATCTGGTGGATGGTTACCCTGTTATGGGTATTCTGTCCGAGATAAATCAGAACGCGAAGAGAGTAATCGGTGAATAGGGTAAGACGCATGTTTTACGATTCCATTGAAAATTTAGGCCCCCCCTGAATTTGTCAGTGCGATTTTATCCGCCCGGTGCAATGCCTCACTATAATGAAGTTGAACCTTTGCGGAAATTATTTAGAACATAGGCCGGGATTTAATTCCGGCCTATTTTTAAAACTCTAATGTCGCGGTAATTACTTCTGAGAAGCATAATAAGCGGCGAGATTAGCGATATCTTCATCGCTGAGCGCGGCAACCATGGGCGCCATCATCGGGTCCTGACGCGTACCATCACGAAAAGCCTTGATCTGCTTGACCAGGTATTGTTCCTTCTGGCCGGCCAGATTCGGCCAAAGGGGGTTGACACTGTTTCCGTTTGGGCCATGACAGCTGGCGCAAATGGCGGATTTCGCCTTGCCTGCCTCAATATCTCCAGCCATGGCGGCGTTGGAAGCGAACACAAGTGTCGCGAAAATAGCAATCAATACAAATTTCATTAAAGGTGTCCTCCAAAAGAACATTGGATAAATGTGAAAAATTAAAATCAGGCGGAGATTCTACCGGAATCTCAACGAATAGTAATCAAAGTAAATAGACCGCCTTGTCTGCTGAAAATTCCCATAAGAGCAGCCTTAGTGGGAAGCAAAGCAATCAAAGCCAGCAATGATCGCCGCACTCCCGTCTTTAAATGCTGTTGATTACCGGGTTCCAGGCTTCCTTTCGGTATCCCGTAATGTAAGGGATTCGTTTCTCCTGATTGAAACCGGTCTGGACGTGGGTTCAGTCTGATCCGCCAAAAGTTCCGAATTGCCATCCGACAACAGGAAACCGGCTGAAATCTCAGAAATGGTCTTTGAGTCAGGAACAGGTGCGCTCACCAGGAAAATCGCAAGTGTTAGCACAATAGTCGCCTTCATTTCTGTACATCCTTGTTAAAACGAACGATTGGGCAGTGATTATTTTTCAACAGGCGCCATCACGCACGTCTAGTTTTCCCTTCTAGTTCACCATGCCAGTATAGCGCATTGCTGCTGCTGCTTACAAGTAGATGATTTATATGCGATTTCAGAGTTTCCTTATGCCTTCCTTGTCCGCTATCAGGACCAGGTCGGCAGGTCTTACCGCAAACAGTCCGCAGGTGACCACACCCGCGAGGTTGTTGATGGCTTTCTCCATGCCGACCGGGTCCACCAGGTCGAGGTTATGCACATCAAGAATGATATTGCCGTTATCGGTGACAAAACCCTGTCGCCATTCGGGCTGGCCACCCAAGGCAACCATTTTGCGGGCAACAAGGCTGCGAGCCATCGGGATAACCTCCAGCGGAAGCGGAAAAGCCCCAAGCAACCTGACTTGCTTGCTTTGATCAGCGATGCACACAAACTTCCTGCTTGCCGCGGCGACGATTTTTTCCCGCGTCAGTGCGCCGCCACCGCCTTTGATCAGGCGCCGGTGGGCATCAAACTCGTCGGCGCCATCGATATACACATCGAGGTCACCGCTTTGATTCAGGTCCAACACTTCGATTCCACCGGCTTCCAGCAGCGCACTTGTGGCATCAGAACTTGAAACGGCCGCTTCTATTCGGATTCCACTTTGCAGCAGTGCCTCGATAAAGCAATTTACGGTACTGCCTGTGCCAACACCAATGATGCTGTCTTCCCTGACATACTCCAATGCTGCCTCGCCGACTAGGCGTTTTAATTGATCCTGGTTCATGCTGCTTTCAACGACATGATGTAATCCCATTGCTCGGTCGCTACCGGCATCACGGAAAGGCGGTTACCCTTTCTGATCAGGGGAAAGTCTCCAAGCGCTTCAGCATGCGCCTTGATGCTTCTCAGTGAAATCGGTTCCTTGAGTTTGTCAAGTAAACGGATATCCACCAGGAACCAGCGCGGGTTTTCAGGATCGCTTTTGGGGTCATAGTATTTGGCCATGGGGTCAAACGCGTCCGGGTCGGGATAAGGTTCTGAGACGATTTCTGCAATGCCGACGATGGCGGGAATATCGGTATTGGAATGATAAAAAAAGACCCGGTCTCCGGGTTTCATCTCATCGCGCATAAAATTCCGGGCCTGGTAGTTACGTACATGCTTCCACCAGCGGGTCTGGTCAGGGCATGCCGCCAGGTCGTCTACACTGAATACACTCGGTTCGCTTTTAACCAGCCAATACTTCATCTAGTCCTCCAAAGGATCATTCTCTGCTACAAATGTAACCCATTCACGCTCATTTACAACACCATGCAGGGGAATATCCCAGGCATTTTGGGTGATGTGCTTCATTTCCTGCAAACTGTAGCCTACACCCATTCTTACCGGTGAAGGGCAATCACGCAACGGTTCGAGGTGACGATCGTAATAAC
>JBFFWN010000172.1:0-7598 GCA_041570235.1 Lysobacterales bacterium
AAGACATCCGAATGGGCCTTTTCGACCTCATCCAGCAGGATCACAGAATAAGGCCTGCGCCGGACCGCCTCGGTCAGGTAACCACCCTCCTCGTAACCGACGTATCCAGGAGGCGCACCGATCAAGCGCGCGACGGAATGCTTTTCCATGAACTCCGACATATCTATACGCACCATGGCCTCTTCGGTATCAAACATGAACTCGGCCAGTGATTTGCATAACTCGGTTTTACCGACACCGGTTGGCCCAAGGAACAGGAAAGAGCCGATCGGGCGGTTGGCATCCGAAAGCCCCGCACGCGAACGCCGGATGGCATCGGCCACCGCATTGACGGCTTCATCCTGGCCAATCACCCGTTTGTGCAGGCTTTCCTCCATGCGTAACAGCTTGTCACGCTCGCCCTCGAGCATGCGCGACACCGGGATGCCGGTCCAGCGGGAAACCACTTCGGCGATTTCGTCTTCGGTCACGTTGGTTCGTAACAACTGGAATTCGGCCTGCTCGCCCTGCTCTGCCTGTTTCAACGTGGCTTCCAGCTCCGGAATCCGGCCGTATTGCAACTCTGACATACGTGTAAGGTCACCAGCACGACGCGCTGTTTCGAGTTCTGCACGTGTGCGCTCCAGTTCCTCCTTGATGTGGGTGGTGCCCTGGACGGCGGCTTTTTCCGATTTCCAGATCTCTTCAAGATCGGAGAACTTGCGTTCCAGCTTCTCGATGGTTGCATCGAGATCAGCCAGGCGTTGCAACGAGGCGTCATCCTTTTCTTTTTTCAATGCTTCGCGCTGAATTTTCTGCTGGATCAGGCGGCGCTCCAGGCGGTCCAGTTTTTCCGGCTTGGAATCGATCTCCATGCGAATACGCGAAGCTGCCTCATCGACGAGGTCGATCGCCTTGTCCGGCAGCTGCCGGTCGCTGATATAACGGTGCGATAATGTCGCCGCAGCCACCAGCGCCGGATCGGTGATATCCACACCATGGTGCACCTCGTACCTTTCCTGCAAACCACGCAGGATGGCGATGGTGTCTTCCACTGTTGGCTCACCAACGAATACTTTCTGAAAACGCCGCTCAAGCGCCGCATCCTTTTCCATGTACTGGCGGTATTCATCCAGCGTTGTCGCGCCGATGCAATGCAGTTCGCCACGAGCGAGCGCGGGTTTCAGCATGTTGCCGGCATCCATCGAACCCTCGGCCTTGCCGGCGCCGACGATGGTGTGTATCTCATCAATGAACAGGATGACATTGCCTTCCTGTTTGCTCAGGTCATTTAACAGGGCCTTGAGGCGCTCTTCAAACTCGCCCCTGAACTTGGCGCCGGCAATCAGGGCGCCCATATCCAGCGACAACACCCGCTTGTTTTTCAGGCCCTCCGGCACTTCACTATTGATGATGCGCTGCGCCATGCCTTCGACGATGGCGGTTTTACCGACACCTGGTTCACCGATCAGAACCGGGTTGTTCTTGGTCCTGCGCTGCAATACCTGGATGCAACGGCGGATTTCCTCGTCCCTGCCGATCACCGGGTCCAGCTTTGATTGCTCGGCCCGCTCGGTCAGATCGATGGTGTATTTATCCAGCGCCTGGCGTGACTCCTCGGCGTTCGGGTCGTTGACCTGCTCGCCGCCACGCAACTCTTCAACGGCTTTTTCAATCGCCTCACGATTCGCACCGGCCTGCTTTAACAGGTCCGCCACCGCACCCTTGACCTCCATCGCAGCCAATACGAACAGCTCACTGGCGATATATTGATCGTCACGTTTCTGAGCCAGTTTATCGGTCACGGTCAAGATCTTGACCGTATCGTTACTCAGGTTTACCTCACCCGCTGCCCCTGACACCTTGGGCATCGCATCAAGCCTTACACCCAATTGCGAGCGCAGCGCGTTGACGCTGACCCCGGCCCGGGTCAGCAAATGACGGATGGAACCGCCTTCCTGGTCAAGCAGGGCGACCATAACGTGTTCAGGCTCGATCAACTGGTGATCAAGACCCACGGCCAGGCTCTGCGCATCCGCAAGCGCCAACTGGAACTTACTGGTAAGTTTGTCCATTCGCATCGTTAAATCCTCTGAATATGGCGGGTGGCTCAGAACACACCCTGATGGGGATTATTTGCGGTCGAACGGGTTGGAAATCAAGACGTTGTAAATTCGCTTAGCAGGCCCGATATACACATTTCTGCTTATATTTCAGATACATATGCTTATAGCTGTGTTGGTAAAATATTCGGACTAACCCAATAATCTGGTCATTATGCTTGTATAGGCACGGGCCAGGGATTCAAGGTCAGCTACCGGGGTGTTTTCATCAATTTTGTGAATGGTTTCGTTGAGCAATCCGAACTCCAGGACCTCTGATCCCAAGGGGGCGATAAAACGACCATCTGAAGTGCCGCCGCCGGTATTCAATTCGGGTTCGACGCCGAGCTCTTTGCGAATGACCCCGACCACGGCTTTGCGTAGTGCACCGGCAGGCGAACGGAAGGCTTCACCTGAAATCCACCATTCAAGCTCATGGTTTTCAATTCCGTGCTTTGAAAGCAAGGCTTCAAACCGGGCCTTGATCTCCAATGATGGCGAGGCCGGGGAATTGCGAAAATTGATCAGCACATCGGCATGTCCGGGCGTGACATTCTCGGCGCCGGTTCCGGCATGGAAATTGGTCACCTGGCAATGGGTTGGTGGAAAGTTTTCATCACCCTGATCCCACTTAATTGCAGTCAATTCATTCAGGAACGACGCGAGACGATGGATCGGGTTATCCAGCTTATCCGGAAACGCGCTGTGCCCCTGGATGCCGTGCACCTTCAGACGGGCGTGGCTGGAACCACGTCGTCCGATTCGCACCACGTCACCCAGGCGCGCTGCGCTGCTGGGCTCTCCGACCAGGCAGTATTTTGGAATCGTTTGCCGCTCAGCCAACAATTCGGCAACCCGCCGGATTCCATCCACGGCATCGCCCTCTTCATCGCTGGTCAGTAAAATCCCTACCTGGCCCCTGTGCCCGGGGTTTTCCTTGACCAGCGTCTCAGCCGCAATCACCATTGCCGCCACCGCACCTTTCATATCGGCGGCGCCGCGACCATATAACACCCCGTCTCTCACCTCGCTGGTAAACGGCGGGGAAGCCCAGCCCTGCAAAGGCCCTGGCGGGACGACATCGGTATGACCCAGAAACCACAGGCTCGGCTCATCGGGGCTGCCGACCTCGCCATGGGTAAAGATGACGTTACTGACGTTACCAAAAGGTAGCCATTCGACATTAAAACCCAGTGGTTCCAGGCGCTCAGCCAGCAACTGCTGACAACCGGCATCGTCCGGGGTGACCGAAGCCCTGTCAATCAGTGCACGGCTAAGCTCAAGCGTAGATGCCGTCACAGATGCGCTTCCAACTCTTGCGGGTTGAACCCGACGGCAATAATTTTCCCCTTCACAAATACCGGCCGTTTGATCAGCGTCGGAAAATCCAGCAGCAATACAACCAGGCGGTCACCGTGCAGTTGACGCTGGTCCTCGGTAAGTTGTCGCCAGGTGGTGCTACGGCGGTTGATCAGTTTGTCTGCAAAGGGTGAGTCCAGCCAGTCCTGCAATAAACCGGCGTCCAGGCCATCGGTGCGGAAATCGTGAAAATGATGTTCCACGCCCTTTTCCTCCAGCCACTTAAGCGCCTTTCGGCAAGTATCACATTGTTTTATTCCATAGACGGTTAGCATTTGAATGCCTCCATACCTTTTGTTGGCAGTTTTCGGGGAAGTGGATACATTTACGACCCACTACCTGACCAGTCCTGCTCCAAAGTTTCTTTCAATTTCTCCAGCAATTCGGTTCTCTTTTCACGACTTAAAGGCGCATTTTGTTTGTCACTGAGGATAAATGCGTCCTCCACGCGGTCACCCAGCGTCGCTATTCTTGCATCGTGGATACGAACACCGCAGGCCATCATGGTTGCGGAGATATGCGATAAAAGTCCGGGGCGGTCCGAGCACGCGAGGTCCATCAGGGTTTTTTCACCACCGTGGGCCGCAGAAAATCCAATTCGCGCAGAACTCTTGAATGGCCGTAACCGCCGTGGCAGCTTGCGCGTCACTGGCTGGGGTGTTCCACGACTGCTCAAAACCTCGACCAGCTTTCTGGTTAACCTGTCGCAATCGTTTTTTGTTAACGGCTGTTGGTTGCGACCCATTAACTGAAACAGGTCAAAACTGGACCCATTGGGAGATGCACCAACACGTGCGGAAAGAATATCCAGTCCGATTTCATCGATCACCGTCGTCACAGCAGAAAACAGGCCATCATAGTCAGGCGCATGAACCAGCAATTCGGAAATCCCCTGGCCGACAAAATCGCGGATAGCCACCAACACCGGGCTATCAGCCGATGCGTTCAGAAACGCCTGCGTGGTCCACTCCAGTTGTTCCCTCGTGTAACTCAAAAATATATTTTGCGGTAAGGCGTTGAGCAATGTTTCGATGGCGTTAACATCCAGGCCATTTTCCTGTAAAAATGTCTTCAGTTCAGCCTTGGCTTTCTCGATCCGGTGTCTGCGGTCAAAGATATTCGAACTGCCCTCTTCAAGCGCCAGGGACGTGGTGGAATAGAGTTCCCAAAGCAGGCTGTCTTTCCAGTTATTCCACAATTTTGGGCTGGTTGCGGCAATATCGGCGATGGTCACCAGGTACAGGTAATCGAGCCGGGTCTGGTTTTGTACTATCTCGCAAAACGCCTTGATGGTCTCAGGGTCGTTGATATCACGACGTTGCGCGGTTTGCGACATCAGCAGATGATGTTCAACCAGCCATGCAACCCGTTCCTGGTACACCTCTGCCATATCCAGCGATCGGCAGAACTCACGTGCATCCTCGGCCCCCAAAGTGGAATGATCGCCGGGCCTGCCCTTGGCTATATCGTGAAAAAGGGCCGCCAGGTATAGGATATCGGGATGATCAATCTGCTGAAAGATGTCCGCCGCATGCGAAAACTCTCCGCGGTACTTGCCATAGGCGAAACGGCGCAGGTTTCTGACCACGAACAGGATATGTTGATCAACCGTGTAAACGTGAAACAGGTCAAATTGCATACGCCCGACGATATTGGCAAAAGCGGGAATAAACGCCGCCAGGATGCCATAACGATTCATACGCTGCAGCTGGGTGTATACCCCGCTTTGCTGGCTTAACAGGTCCAGAAAATACTGCCTTGCCTGCCTGTCTGCGCGGAATGTTTCATCAACCAGGGTCAGGCTGGCGCGAATCAGCCGGATGGTTGATGCACGCACACCCAGTAAATCTTCACGCTGGGCCAGCAATACAAATAACTCCATCAGCGCAACCGGGCGGCGTTCGAATAAGCTCTCGTCGGCAACCTCGAGATAACCGTGCGTGATACGAAAATCGTCGCTGATCTTTTCAGATGGCTGGGTCTTGTCCGTCAGCAATTCTTCCCTGAATAATTGCAACAGCATCTCGTTAAGGCGTTCGTTCTGCATCACCGTGCGGTAATACCGCTGCATGAACTCCTCAACCACCGCATTGGATTGCTTCGAATTCTCGGCGCCCAAAAAATGTTCGGCGATCTTTCTCTGGTGCTCGAAAAGCAGGCGATCCTCACCGCGTCCTGCCAGCATGTGCAGGGCGAATCTGATCTCCCACAAAAACGTACGGCCGTCCTTTAGCTCCTGCAGTTCGGACTCGGTCAGGAAACCGCGTTCAACCAGGGTATGCAGTGACTGTGTACCAAAATGCCGTTTGGCTACCCAGCCAATCATCTGGATGTCACGCAAGCCACCGGGGCTTTCCTTGATATTGGGTTCAAGATTATAGGCAGTGCCATGATACTGCGCATGCCGGGCCAATTGCTCTTCGTACTTGGCGTCGAAAAATTCAGAGGCTGACCAGACGTGACTGGCTGAGGTGGCATCGAGCATTGCAGCATGCTGTTCAATGCTGCCACTGAGCAAACGGCTTTCCATCAGGCTGGTTGCGGTGGAGATCTCCTTGCTCGCCTCGGTAATACAGGTCTCGATCGTGCGCACACTGTGCCCAAGGTAAAAGCCCGCATCCCAGAGCAGGGTGACAAACGACTCAATGGCATTTTTAAGCTTTTCGCCCGGTGGCGATTGCTCCAGCAGGATCAACAGGTCCACATCGGAGTGCGGATGCAGTTCACCACGGCCATATCCGCCAACGGCGATCAGTGAAACATTTTCCTCTGGTGGAATCAGTGCATCCCAGGCGTACAGGATCAACTGGTCCACCACCCAGGCGCGGGTTTTAACCAGGTCATTGACGTCGCGCTTGTTAGCAAACTTCCCTGCCAGGCAACGGTCGGCCTGGCCAAGGGCGTTTTTCAGGGTCTTGATGAGCTGAAGCTGTGTCGGACGATTCGCCGTTTGCCTGAGCGCATCCAGATCGAGACAACCGTCAGCTTCAGCAGGCCTCTTGAGCCTTCCACGTAACCTGATCTTCATTGGCGTTGCCTTATAAGGGTTCCAGTATCGGTAGCGTTCAGGACGGGATCAAAGCTCGTCATCCGGAAGCCGGGTCAGCACATCATAGCCATCTTCGGTGACCGCCAGTGTGTGCTCCCATTGCGCAGACAGGCTGCGGTCTTTTGTATGAACTGTCCAGCCATCACCCAGCAAACGGGTTTCCTTGCGACCCAGGTTGATCATCGGTTCAATGGTAAATACCATCCCCGGCACCAGTAACTCGCCGACTCCGGGCCGGCCATAGTGAAGTACCTGCGGGTCCTCGTGAAACCCCCTGCCGATGCCATGACCACAATAATCGCGAACCACAGAACAACCCTGGCTCTCGGCATATCGCTGAATGGCGTGCCCGATATCGCCGAGACGACGGCCCGGCTTGACCATTTCAATACCGGTGACCATGGCCTTATGGGCAATTTCGCACAACTGTCTTGCACGCACACTGGGTTCACCCACCAGGAACATTTTGCTGGTATCGCCGTGCCAGCCATCCTTGATAACGGTGATATCGATATTGACGATGTCACCGCTCTTCAGTTTTTTGCTACCCGGTATACCGTGGCATACCACCTGGTTTACCGACGTACAGATGGACCTTGGAAACCCACGGTAATTTAATGGCGCAGGAATCGCCTGTTGCTCGCCGGTAATAAAGGCGTGGCAGATCTCATCCAGTTCCCCGGTCGTGATGCCTACCTGCACATGCTCACGTATCATCTGCAACACTTCAGCAGCCAGGCGGCCTGCGACACGCATCGCTTCAATCTCTTTTGGTGTTTTTAAAACTATTCCCATTTATCAATTTCCATAATATTTCTCGATTCCGACAGTATGACCGCGAAAAGCGCATATTGTACCCGCAGATGCAGTCTTTTTATAACCTGAGCTACATCATGGCGAATTTGAATCATTTAAGCGAATCTAACACCAATGACCTGTGACTGATTAACAAACCAGGCGGATAATTGGCTGTTATTGCAGTTTTAGTCCGCGCTTGAAGGCAAAGAACGGAGTCCATCGGAATGAAGAAGTTTGTCAAGTTCGTGCTGCCGCCGATATTGATCGTTGTTTCAATTGCGATAGTCATCGCTTTGGTGACCTACCAGCAA
>JBFFWN010000173.1:0-7449 GCA_041570235.1 Lysobacterales bacterium
CATATTGATTATTCAAAACGCACCCGGTTTACCAAGGGCATTGTGAAAACCAACCTGGACCGGTTCACGGTGGGCAACAAGGTCAAATTTATCGGCCGCGCCCTGCTCAGAAGGGTTTTATAGCCCGGCTTTTGCAAACGGGCTATAAGAGATATTCAGAATCGGCAAATGAAGACAGGCTGACACATATGGGTCTTTACGATAAATACCTGCTGCCAAGACTGGTGCATCTGACCTGTGGTCAAAAACCAAACATGCGGCAGCGTCAGAAGGTTGTGCCGCTGGCGGCGGGAAAGGTTCTCGAAATCGGTATCGGTTCAGGACTGAATATTCCCCTTTATGATGCCGCGAAAGTCGATCACCTGTGGGGACTGGATCCATCGGCAGAGATGTGGGCCATCGCGCAAAAAAATGCCCGGGATAACCATATCGATGCCGAGTTTATCCAGTCGGGCGCTGAATCAATCCCACTGGATGACAACTGCGTCGACAGCGTTCTGGTAACTTATACCCTGTGCACGATACCCGATGCGCAAAAGGCCTTGAGCGAAATCAAGCGCGTATTGAAGCCATCAGGCAGGCTGATTTTCTGCGAGCACGGCAAGGCGCCGGACATCGCTGTTGAGCGTTGGCAAAACCGGCTGAATCCGGTGTGGAAAAGGCTCGCGGGTGGTTGTCATCTCAACCGGGCCATTCCCCAGCTGCTGGAGCAATCAGGATTTAAAAGTTCGGATATGAATACCATGTACCTGCCGGGCTGGAAACCGGCAAGCTTTAATTATTGGGGTACAGCCAGGTATTGAGAACGACTGCCCTGAACATTCATAATCCGTGGATCTGGTGAGAAAGGCCGGCAACAGGCGCCGGCCCTAATCTCTCCTCGGTACTACTTGGCATTAACCACGTTCTTGAGCGCATCTTCTATTGCACGGGGGGCGGACATCAGCTTGGTAAAGCCGTGTTTTCCCATCATGCTCAGGTTCGGGAAATGCAGCGCCATGCGGAAGCGCATGTGCAACGCCTCCACCTTGTTACCATTGACCAGTATTTCATAAGGGAAATACGCACGTTTCTTACAGCCTTCAAAATCCACGATGCTCATCTGGAAAGCTGAGTCGATATCCTCTTCATCTGCATTGGTCTTCTTCATACCAACGCCAAAAACGGTCTGCTGTTTGCCGGGTATATCGATCCGGTAGACCCTGGTAAGCGCATCACCCTCTTTGGCCAGGCCTTTTTCAACGGCTGCAACGGCCGCTTCATGGGAATCAAAAGCGCCCAACACCGAGGGGTCGTCAAAACGTTGCATGCCCATCATGTAATGGTACTTTTCCAGCTTTTTGGCTGTCATGTTCTTATCGCCACCGCCACACACAGCTTGATTTCCAAGCCCTTTTGACAGGGCATCTGCTATGGGCTTCATATCTCCGGCAAGGCGGTATCCATACTGTATGTACACCGGGTTTACATATGAGACTTCAATATTGTCCCCCGCTTCACTAACTGCCACGCGCTGGCCAGCGGCATAACCGCCACGCTCGGACATGGAAGCGATCTTTTTTAATTCATCATTGGTAACAACAATAACGTTGGTGCCATCAAGCGGTGAATACTGACCGGCCAATTCAAAGCCGGCGTCCTGCAACGCAACGAGGGTGGATTGTGTTTTCTCAGCCAGGCTACCGGGGCCTGAGGAGGCTATCACGAACGGTTTGTAGCTGACGTCTTCAGCCATCGCCGGCAAACTGCATAACAGGACCGAACTGACGAGACAGGCATGAATCAGGGTTTTCATTGATGTAACTCCTCATATGAACAGAGCGCAGACGTCCTGATGTGTCGAAAAACCCGACTGATCATAAGGGCCACCCACTGTTCTATTAGAAAATCTTAATATACATACGAACACCATCAAGCTGCTCTGATCTATATCAAGTTACTCAGATAAGGTAACGCTGAAATTTTCTACAAACAAACGGGGTTGCTGCAACCGCAGGAACACCCGCCTTTAATCTGGTGAACGATCTTTTTGAATCGTGGGTCATCCCGGATTTGTCTGAGATCTGCATCCTGTGCCAGCCAAGCAAGATTGAGACAACCGGTTTCGGCAGCTTGCGCCAGGTATGCCAACGATTTGTCAATATCACCGATCATTGCGTAAAAACTGGCCGCGTTGTAGGTCAAAATCGAATTACGCGGAGAGTTTTGCATCGAGGTCTCCATCCATTTTTTTGCCTCGGCAAGCCTGCCAAGTAAGTACAGCGCGAATGCACCCATATTCAAGGCGCGATACTCGTCGGGATTTAATTCCAGGTACGCCTCTGCCCTGCGCAAGCCTTCCTCGGCCTTTTCTTTCGCATCGTCAGATTCACCCATCTCATTCAAAAAACGCACCTGCATCAGTACGCTCTGATAATCTTGTGGCCTGACTTCAGAAGCCTTCTGATAAAACTCAACTGCCTTGCGGGTTGCGCCCTCATAGGTCTTGCTACGCGCCCAGGTAAACCAGGCGCTGAATGAATCAGGGTGCAGGCTGATGGCCTTTTCAAATTCCAGGTCAGCTTGCTCATAGTCCTGGGATATTGAGTAGGCCATGCCACTCGCTATATGAGACTCTGCGATGTCGGGCGCAATTTCCAGGGCAATATTGCTGATACGCCTGGCTTCTGACCTGGCATTTCCCTTGGGGTCAAAACACAGATATTGATAGACATAAGTCGAGGCCAGCTTGGCCCACGCACGCCCAAAACCCGGATCAAGCTCAACAGCACGCTGGTAGAACTTTTGTGCGATCAAAATGCTATGTTTGTCAGGTCGGGTGAAGTAACTCCTGGCCTTCAGGTATAAATCATAAGCCTCCGTACTCTGTGTCATCGGCTTCCGCGTTAGCTTGCCCTTGCCTATTGAAAGACGCATGGCGCCCACGACCGCCCGTGCCATCTGTTCCTGGACATCAAATATATCGATCAAATCATGATTGTATTGCCCTGCCCAGAACTGGTACCCGGACCGGACATTAATCAATTGAATGGTTATCCGTATCCGGTCACCTGCCTTGCGTACACTGCCTTCCAAGACCACTGAAACATTAAGTCTTCTGCCAATTTCGAGGATGTCAGCACTTTTACTGCCAAACTGAAATGACGCAAGCCGGGCCGCAACGTTTAATCCTTCAACTTCGTCCAGGGCGCATAAAATCTCCTCCGCGATACCCTCACAAAAATAGGTTTGATCCTGTTCAGGACTCATATCTTCAAACTGCAATACCGCAATCGATGGGATGAGATCTTCAGCAGTCACCTTGGTTCGCCGATACCCCTGTCTTCTGGACATTGCACGCTGGCCTGCACTGCCATCAGGGTCTTTAACAATCCCGTCAGGCGTGAGCTCATATGCCCAGGCCAACAGCAGCGCGAAAGGGAATCCAAGCATTATGAAAACGACCAAAAGGGTTCCGGACCAGTCGGGTAAATTCAAGGCTTCGAAGGTGGATTCACCAACCTGTAAAACAATCCAGGTCACCACGAAATAGGCGACCGCAACACGCAGTACCTTGCGTTCTTTTAGCTCATTGAGAAAAGAAATAAAACGGCTGCGATGGAATATATTGCTCATCTCCACGTTGTGCTCCTGCAACAAATTTATACAAGCCAAAACACGCGTGTTTGAAGGTTTGTTCCCCCCATAATTGTGCAAACAACGACATTGCACAAAGCTCGCCAGGTTTCAGAACCCTATGAATTTGTTCAGATTTGAGTACCGTGACCCAACAAGCACACACTGTTCACATTAACGCCTGCCCGGTAATTGGATGAGCATCCCTGCAGGGCCTTATTACGGGGCAGGTAATGCTAATTATAGCCGAAATGCATAAATCTGCTTGCGGGCTGAAATATTTACTTGTTTGAAGTCAGTCTGTTGCGGTCAGGATGGGCGACTGTGCTATCCCTGTAAAATCCCTTCCTTAAAATTGACCATCATTCGTATAAACCGATCTAAATGCCAAGAATAATCGATTTTACCTGTCAGTGAATCCCAACTATGATACCGCCCGTCTACAAACCTTGGCTCAATGAGAAACAGGCATGAACAGTTCCACCACACACGTGGTTTCACGCTCGCAGGGTTTGCAAGCAAGCGGGTCATTCGCAACACCTACACACTATTGTCACTTGAGGAGTAGCAAGTAAATGAGTACTTTTTGGGACCCCAAAAAACCCGTCGCAAAGAGCCTGAAGCCTGTATCGGAGGAGGATGCGGCTCGGACCTGGCTATCCATGGCAACGATGTTTCCGGGGATGCTTCCAAGCATGCAGCCAGCCGTGGTGACAAGCAAACCCCGACCGTCGTTGAACAGGCGGGAAAGCAGGACCCGAAAGCCATAGCCCTGTCACCCGGCCCTTAAAATAATGTATCTGGCTTAACATTTGGTCTTTAGATACGCCTATAATGCGCCATGGATAATGTTAAAAATACGCTCACTTTTGTTTCCGGTTCTACCCAGGGAATTGGCTTGGCTATTGCACGGGCTTTTATCGATAATGGAGCGCAAGTTGTTGTTCATGGGCGCAATGAAGCGAAATCCTGCGAGGCAGCCAGTGAGCTGGGAGCATCCGCGGCTGTATGGGGTGATTTGAGCTCGACCGGGGGCGCCAATGATGTGCTGGCTCAGCTGGAACGGATTGGTGCGGTTGAAATATTGATCAACAATGCCGGCATCTTCAGCGTGGAAGATTTTTTTGAAATGCCAGATGAAGAATGGCATCGGTATTATCAAACCAATGTGATGAGTATGGTTCGGCTCTGCCGCGCATTGATGCCCGGTATGCTTGAACGCAACCGCGGTTGCATTGTTAATGTGTCTAGTGAAGCTGCGATAAAACCACTGCCCCAGATGATTCACTATTCGATGACCAAAACCGCAATGCTGTCTATCTCGCGCGGATTGGCGGAGTTAACAAAAGGCAGTTCCGTTCGGGTCAACTCCCTGTTACCCGGGCCGACCTGGACGGGTGGTGTGGAGGAATATTTCAGGGATTTGGCGAAACAGGAAGAACAACCCCTGGAGGATGTCTTGAGCAATTACTTCCAGGCACACGAACCTACTTCATTGATCCAGCGTTTTGCGCAGGTTGATGAGGTTGCTGATGCGGCAATATTTCTTGCGAAAAACAGCGCGGTAAACGGCAGTTCATTGCGCGTTGAGGGCGGAATTATTCGCGCACTGTAAACGGCTATTGTATTGAAGGAATGACAATGACAAAAATGCTCATACTCACCCTGGCCCTGCTGATGCTTCCTTTAGCCAACGCTGGAGACACCCCCGCTGGTGATGATTCACCGGGCTGGCATGTTGATTTTTTTGATGACTTTGACACATTCAACGAAGAGAACTGGCAGGACCAGATACTATGGGTCAATGACGAGGACCAGTGCTACGTGCGTGACAACCAGCACAATACGCGTGAAGTAAGCAATGGCACCTTGAAATTACGTGTCATCAACCTTGGCGAGAGTGTTCCCTGCGATAACGTTGACAAGTTTGGCAAGATACATCCGGACACCCCCTACGTGGCGGGCCGCATTGCATCAAAAAACCGTAAAGAATTTATCAAGGGGAGATGGACGGCACGCCTGAAAACCCACGGCAATGGCGTAAAGGGTATGTTCCCTGCCTGGTGGTTGCTGGGCGCCCGCAACAACGAGCCACCGGTACAGGAGGCTGATGAGGATGTATGCTGGCCCATGACCGGTTCCGGCGAGATTGACATTTTTGAACATTACGGCAGTGGCGGAGCGGATCACTACACGGCCCGAATAATCAAGAGCCTGGGCAACTGTGATGGCGGCGACTGGAAAACCTATCAGACCATTATTGAATCCAGCCTGGATGAATACCATGAATATTCGGTCGAATGGCAGAATGAAGACCTGGTGTTCCGGATGGATGGAAAAGAGGTCTATCGTATCGCAGGTCTGGGTGATCAGTTCCCCGAGCCACTCTTCGCGATACTGAATTACGCCAAGATCACCACCGATCCGATGGAAGGAGAATGGGTGATGGAGGTCGACTGGGTGAAACATGAGTACTGGAAATAGCTGAACCCAGCCGCTGTTTTTTTCTTTGTTTGCATTTCCCGACCGGGTGTTAATTCAGCAAGTGCGGATTCACCCCGGTCCGGTTCATTTGGTGTTCCTGACCGCAGCCTGACTTTTTCCGGACCTACCGCCGCATTCTCTGACGTCTGCGCGCACGCCTGTGATGCCATTGCCCCAGCGCCACCAGGCGCTCTTCCTCGGCCTTGCTGCGATAGATTTTACCATCCTGGACAATGCGCAATTCGATGGTTTTGCACCGGACCTCAGATGCATGCTTCACAGCCTCCCGGGTATGACCGTCGCGTGCATCCCTGGGCCCTGATTCATCTGCTTCTTTTGATGGAAGTTGGGCCTTCAAACCTTTTTCACGGCTTGAGCCCGAAGTGCGATTGAATACGTCAGGCTTCGTGAAACCCGGAAAACTGATATGTATTTGGCCCATTTGTACACCTTTTGACAAACAAATGACCAATCGGCTGACCTCGCAATGAGAGCTTAGTGATTGTGCGTGTCAAAATCACCTGCGATACGACAGATACCGCTGTTTGCACGATAAGTTGAACCCTGCACCCGGAAACATCCCAAAAAGGCTGGCCTGATGCGCCAGGCAGGTTACCTGCAACGGTTAAAACCCATATTATTTTTGAATTCTGATTACATGCGAACCACATGCTGATAAAGTCAAACGTCAGTATTTCTTCCGGCACGTTCGAATAAAAGCGGGACACTGATGCAAAACAACAATGGAAACTCAAGGGTCAAGATAGCCTCACTGATCATTGCGCCCCTGATCAGCATCTGCATGATGATCTTTCTTGACCTGTCACCCGGTAACCCGAAAATCACCTACACGCTCGCCATTGCCATCCTGATGGCCATCTGGTGGATTACTGAGGCCGTACCACTGGCGGTCACCGCCTTACTACCGGTGGTTCTGTTTCCCGTTTTTGGTGTTCTGGATGGACAAACAGTCTCATCAATGTACTTTAACCATTTGATATTCCTGTTTATAGGTGGCTTTATCATGGCGCTTGCGATGGAACGCTGGGATCTGCACAAGCGCATAGCTATCAAGGTGCTGATGTTTTTTGGTATCAGCCCCGGCAGAATATTGATGGGTTTCATGGCTGCCACGGCCTTTCTGTCCATGTGGATGTCAAATACGGCGACCACGATGATGATGATACCGATTGCGCTATCCATCATTTACAAACTGGAGGAAATCCTCGGCAAGGAACACCTCGGCACCTACTCCATCGGTTTGCTGTTGGGCATTGCCTACTCCGCCTCCATTGGCGGTATCGCCACGCTGGTAGGCACACCGCCCAACCTGTCATTTGCACGGATCGC
>JBFFWN010000174.1:0-7449 GCA_041570235.1 Lysobacterales bacterium
CTGGATAACCTGAACAATCGACTCTATTCGCCCTGATGCAGACCCGCGGGTTCTATACATTTCTGATCTCGAGGACAGGCATCCCTGGATGTTTTATTCTTCTGGCCCTGTTTAGCCTGTTTTTTACCCATGCACATGCACAATTGCAGGCCCGTCCCCTGTCGCCTTCGGTGGTATTGGTACTGAAACTGGTATCCCAGGACCGTGTACAACCCACCACGGGAATCGTGATGAGCAATGATGGTCTTGTCATGGTTCCGGCAGAATTCATCTCGACAGGAGCCGAGATTATCGTTCTCGACGGTGGCACGGACATTATCAAAAATGGGCGTCCGGCAGTCATTGTTGACAGGCCTGCTTCAAATGGCTGGGCCCTGCTCCAGGTCAGTGGACTCGAACGTTCAGGCATAATTCTTTCGTCAAACGATTTAAGTGAAGCATCAGCCCTGCACCTCACCGCTTTTCCACCAGCTGAATATATTGCCAATGGTCTTCCGCCGCTTTGGGCGGATGTGAAACTCCAGGCGGGTGGCGCACAAGACGCATGGTCGGTTTCTGCAGCAACACCTCAGCCATATGTGAGCGGACCCATACTGGATGAATGTGGATACCTGGTTGGCGTGGCCCTGAGCAGCGGCGTGCAGAGCATCGAAGCGGGGGAAGTTCCGGTCACACTGTTTGCCGGCGGCCTGAGGGAAACGCTGAACGCACTTCTGCTCGAGTTGCCGGTTAACAACTGCGCCATTACTGCCGAAAAGGTCGCCGGGTCATTGCAGCCGACCGAAGCGGGCAAAGCCCGGGCAACTTCATCAACCGGGCAGGCAGCCGACCCCAAGCTGGTCAAGCCGGAAGTGTATTCCCCACTTATCCAGCGCAAACGTCTGAACCCGTTCCAGGGAGCAATACCAAGACCACAACCCACTGAAAACCGATCACTGTGGAGCCAGGTGCCGATATGGCTGCCATTACTTGGGCTTTTGATGTTGTCGCTTATCGGCTGGAAAGCCTGGTTCTTTTTCCGTCTGCGCAGGCAGTCCGCAACCCAGGACGACGACGGGCAAGCGGTTGATGGTGTTTTGAAACCCTTGGTTACCGAATCACAGGACAGCACCTCGCGCATAAGGTCTGTTCCCGGCGTTGATGAAAAAATGCCGGATATGAATGCCCTGCCCCCGGGTTGCGATGGGGTACTGGCATTGCAGGTGTTTGTCGATTCAAACACCCGTTTCAACCGGTTTTACAGTGTTGACACGCAACAGTTTGACCTGATCATCGGAAAAACGGATACGGATATCGAAATTCAATTGCCAGGTATCGGCAGCCGGCATGTGCGACTGGTCAAAACCGGTGAAGAAATAACACTCTCCGATCTCGGCTCAGGTGGCGCCACATTGGTCAATGGCCTGCCCTGTTTAGCAGGAGAAATCCTGTACCTGGAAAATGATGCGGATATTTTCCTCGGCGAGATTTTGCTTCGCATCAGCATCCTCAAAAAAGACCGGGTTTCAACGTGAATATCAAAATGATTGCCCTGCAACCCGGTACATTTGTCGCTGACTTACAGATCAATGCGATCCTTGCCGTCGGCGCGCACAGCATCACCTATCTTGTCAGTGACCCTGCCATTGGCACACGTTTTGCGCTGAAGGAGTACCTGCCGTCAAAATATGTCAGTCGAGGTGAAAACGGACTGGTTGTTCCTCACGACCAGGCAGCAGAACTCCGGTTCGAACAGGGACTTGAACATTTCGGCAAGGCGGCGCGCATAGGCGCAAAACTGGACCATAGCAGCATTGCCAGGGTTTTACGGTATTTTGAAGCGAATGGTACAGCCTACTACCTGATGCCCTTTTACGAGGGCAGGACGCTGCAGCAGACCCTGGAGTCAGACGGCCCACTGAACCGGGAAGATGCCAAAGCGTTGATGCTGGCCCTGATGGACGCGCTTGAATACATGCACGGCGAGGGTGTTATCCACCAGTGCATCCATCCATCAAATATCATTATCCGCCGCGACAACCGCCCGGTTTTGCTGGACTTCAGCGTAGCGGCGGCAAACAGGACCGGGCCCGTTGCATTGACGATGGAGGCCATTACTGCCTATTCGGCACCGGAACAGCTTAAGCCCAATGGAAAAATCGGTCCATGGACGGATATCTATGCCGTTGCCGCTTGCCTGTATCGAGGCGTGACCGGCCAGGAACCAGTTCCGGCCAGCGAGCGGGAAGCGGAGTTTGCCCGTTCAGGTCGCGATCCGTTGACGGCTTTTTCAGAACTGGCGCCAGGCGGGCTGTACGGCGGACTGACGGATGTTGTCGAGCAGGGTCTGAAACTTCGCTACTCCGACCGCCCGAGCGATGTCGGCCAATGGAAAAAATCCTTCAAAAGTCTTGATTGGCACCGTTCAGTGGTGGTTGGCGCCAGCGACGACAGTTATGCAAAAGAAAAACGGGAATGGCTACCGATCATTTTGCTTGGTATTTTCGTGCTTACATTGCTGGGTATCGGTATCGTCCTGTTGAGTGACTGGGAACCGGACAGGTTTCCCGTGACCCATGATGCTGTTGAGAGCAATCCGGTTGCTGCCGGGAAGTCGCTGCCAACCCCCCTGCAGCCTGATTCGATCGAGCTTGAGCGCTGGCAGGCCGCTTTACAGGCCGACACCATTGACGGATACCGGCGCTTTATCGAAGATTTTCCTGACTCGATCTATCGTAACCAGGCTGAAACCCAGCTGGATATACTGGATGAGAAAAACTGGCAGGAATTGTCAGGCGAAAACACCGTGCCCGCCTATGAACAATATTTGGCCCTGTTTCCAAATGGTATTAACCAGGCCGAAGCGCTTCGAAGAATCGAAAACATCCAGCAGGCCGAAGCAAAAAAGGAACGTGACCGGCTGGAGCGTCTTAACCAGGAACAGCTGGCCTGGGAAGCCGCCAGCAATACCCGCACCATTGCAGCGTTTGACCAGTACATTAACGCCTGGCCCGCCGGCGCCCACATCGAGGAGGCAAGGCGTATCCGTCGCCTGTTGCAGGACCAGGCCAATGACGACAAGGCCTTTGAAACCGCGCTTAAACTGGACACCCGCGAGGCTTTCCAGGCCTATATCGATGCGTTTCCCAGGGGGGCAAACGTCACCGCTGCCCTGCAGCACATCGATGATCTTACACTGCGACCCGGAAAGGTATTCAGGGACTGCAAGGACTGCCCCGATTTGACCGTGGTGCCGGCGGCAGCCTACTGGCAGGGCTCGGACGACAGCTCGAGTCTTGCGCTTGGTATGGAAAAGCCACGCAGGCTGGTAACCATAGGCAAACCATTTGCGGTCGGTACCTATGAGGTCACCATGGCGCAATGGGACGCATGTTTCGCCGCAGGGGGCTGTAGCATGCAACCGGCCGACAACGGTTGGGGCAGAGGCAACCGTCCCGTCATCATGGTGTCGTGGAACGACGCCGAGCAGTATGTGCACTGGCTCAGTGAAAAAACCGGCCAGACCTACCGCCTGCCGTCAGAAAGTGAATGGGAGTACTTTGCCAGGGCCGGCCAACAGGGCGATTGGGCCGGCGGAGGCCCGCAACGGGTCTGTGAGTATGGCAATATCGCCGGCGCCGAGACAGGCTTTCAATGGCAACATGAGAACTGCGAGGATAAGCTGGCGCTGGGGACGATGCCCGTTGGTTCGCTCAAAGCCAATCAGTTTGGTCTGTACGACACCATCGGTAATGTCTCGGAGTGGACTGCAGACTGTATGAACCTGTCCTATCTGGATGCCCCCGTGGATGGCAGTGCCTGGGGGCGCGGCATATGCAGTTCCCACATGACACGCGGCGGCTCATGGATCACCGGAACAAAGGAAATCAGGCTGCCGGCCCGCTTCAACCTCAAAAATGGCGATCGGAACGATTTCACCGGTTTTCGTGTCGTACGTGATATCAACGAGTGATCAACCGGATACCAGCCATGATAAAACCCTTACAACTATCGGCCCCTTTAATGCTGTGCCTGTTAGCGTTCACTCATCCTTCTTTTTCACAGGATGATAAAAATGCCCAGGCCATGGACAACACTGCCGGTGCAAACGAATCCGGTGAATCGCCCGTTGCATCGGGCCAGGAAGTGGAAGTCAACGAGGATATGTACCGGCGTTTCATGGAGCTGAAGGACGCCCGGCAGCAACGCATGATTTTGCCGGAGGATGCTTTCAAACCCGGTTCCGGATCTCAGAAACTGGATAAGCTTCCCGAAGAATCGCAAAAACATCTGCGAAACCAGTTACGCGAAATCATTCTGCAGGGTAATTCATGGCAGCCCGGGGATGAGAACACCAACTACCCTTATGTCCCTAGCCAGGCAGCGCTTGCAAACTCCGAGTTACAAAAACAGGAAGCCGAGGCCTGGGGAGAACTGCTCGACAGTTACCACAAACGTGAGGCCCAGATTTACGAAAATTCAGCAAGAACAAAAGCCGCCATGGCTACCCAGAATGACCAATCCGGTAACAGTGGCCAGAGCTCCAGTCAAAGCCAGGGTTCCAGTCAAAACCAGGGATCAAGCTCAAGTTCCGGTGGGCAGGCTTCATCGGCTGAACAGTCGACCCAGCAAGCTCGCGCCGAGCAGGCCGAAACCGATCAAAGTGAAATCCCAAACTCGGCAAGGATCACCAGTTCGTCCAGCAGTGCCGGCGTGTCGCAGAACGCCATGGAATTTTTGCAACGCATGCAAAAACAGGCCGGTCAGAACGATGCTGCACAGTCGGATCAGGCCATGGCGCCAACCCTCGCCGACAGCCAGCCTGGTTCAGGACCGGGTGGACCCGAGACCCAACCCAATGATATCACCGAGCAGTCTGAGAGTTCGGAGAAGTCGAGTAACAGCCCCGCGGCCAATAATGGTTCCGATAAACCAAACGCCGAGAACCTCGCAGGGGTGTCACAAAATGCATTGGAGTTTCTGCAGCAGGATGGCCAGGAAGGCGAAAAGAACGCCGACGTAAGTGAGGGCGACACCAAGGGGGCAAGCGACGGTGATGAGCAACTGGCGGACAGCGGTGAGCTATCAGACAGTACACAGAGCACCGAGGCAGCTGCCAACGCAGACGGCGAAGCAGAGACGTTCGCAGATCAGGCAGAGCCGGGTCGAACAGAGACAGGCAACATCAGCGGCGCAACCCAGAACGCACTTGAATACGTGATTGGTGAGCAGCCGGTGCAAAACGACGGCCAGCGCCCGGACCCGGCCGCCACCGGCTCAACCAGCGGAACATTGAGCATCAGCGATCTCGTAAATGCCCGGGGTGTTGGCACTGGCACAAAACCGGCACCACCACAGCCGGTGCTGAAGGAAGAAACACCACCCGTCGAAATCCCACCTGTCAAGGACGGCGACGGATAGACTGGCTTTCGCTAGCGCGAAAATACCTGTAGCAGATCCCTCAGCGCAACAACGGTGGCCTCTACACCCAGGCGCACGGATTCTTCCCCGTTCACTTTAAACAGCGGTGAATGGTGCGATGGTACCGGCGGACCACCTGCCAGTTCAGCGTCAAAATCTGACTGCGGTGTTCCACCCACGGCAAAATAGGTGCTGGCAATATGAGGGTCGGTGGTAAAAAACGGAAAGTCCTCCGCCCCCATGCCCTTGCGTTTTGCTTCGTAGAAAACATCTTCCCCCAAGGCACTGGCCCAGGCCGTTCTGAGGCGCCGTGTCAGCTGTACATCATTGACGGTTGGTGGAACGCTGTGTTCCGACACAATTACCTGGGGCAAAAGGTCTTCGGGCAGACCCGCCACCCTGCCCATGTTTTCGGCAATCCGAGCGATCGCTGTCAACAATATTTGCCGCGTTTCAAGGTTGTCGTTACGGACCGTCAGTTGTAAATGCGCCTGGTCCGAAATGATGTTGTGCTTTGTGCCTGCATGAAAAGAACCAACGGTTATAACACCCGCTTCGCGGGGCGCGAGTTCACGACTGACAACGGTTTGCAGCGCCATGACGATTTGGGAACCCAGTACAACGGGATCAACTCCACGGTGCGGGCTTGCGCCGTGGGCGCCTATTCCGTGCACGATAATATCAACGGTATCAGCACCCGACATGGGCGAGCCGACAACAGCGACCAGTTTGCCGGTTGGCACGCCGGAAGACACGTGAAAAGCCAGTGCGTAATCGGGTTGCCCGAAGCGCTCCCAGATACCGTCCTTCATCATTCCGCTTGCGCCATTAATGCGCTCTTCGGCGGGTTGCCCGATCAACATCAACGTACCTGACCACGTGTCTCTTGTATTCGCCATGATCCTTGCTGTGCCTACCAGGCTGGTCATGTGTACATCATGACCACAGGCATGCATCACGGGAACCTCGTTTCCATCCCAGTCCAGCTGGGTGGCTTTTGAGGCATACGACAATCCGGATTTTTCTTCAACCGGCAGGCCGTCCATATCCGCCCGCATCATCACCAACGGCCCGGGGCCATTGCGCATCAGAGCGACCAGGCCCGTGCCCCCTACTCCCTCGGTAACGTCAAATCCGGCCGCGCGTAATTCTTCCGCCAGTCGCGCCGCCGTGTTGTTTTCCATGGATGACAGTTCAGGGTGGCGATGAAAGTGCTCGAACAAGGCGCCGAGATGATTGTCATAATCGGCCTTAACTGAATCCGACAGCTCGTCTGCATGCGAGTTTTGGGTCAAAGTCAGGGTTGTCAGAATACATATGAGAAATATATCTTTTAAAGCGAAAGGCATCGGTTATCCTTATACATGAGCAAACAAAGGTTGCCAGACTATCAGAGGTACCCGGTGACCGGAAGAAGAAAAAAAATTTGATACTGATTTGGTTTTTTCATGCCGAAACATCTATGCTTAGACCAACTATGCAAAAGAAGAAATTATCACTTGTCGTTTTTTAGAGAACTCAAACGTAGAAATGTATTTAAGGTCGGTATCGCTTACGCGGTAACGACCTGGGTTTTATTGCAGCTGACCGATACCATTAGCGAGATCCTGGCCCTGCCGGAATGGGCGCCAAAACTGATACTGGTCATGTTACTGGTAGGTTTTGTACCGGCCCTGATACTGGCCTGGGCATTCGAGCTGACACCCGAAGGAATCAAGCTGGAAAAAGATGTTCCCAGGCAATCCTCCATTACACCCAGGACGGGTCGGAAACTGGATTACCTGATCATTATTTCACTTGGCCTGTCACTGGGATATTTTATCTGGGAATCACGTTTCGAACAGAAAACCGCTGAATACGAGTCCGCCATCGCGGCACAACCCGCTGAGGTGGAACCCGTTGCTGAACCTGAACCTGAACCTGAACCGGTGGTGGAACCAGACCTGGTGGTGGATGCAAACTCCATTGCAGTGTTGCCTTTTGCCAACCGCAGTGCGGATATGAATGATATCTATTTCACGGACGGTATTCACGACGACCTTTTAACCC
>JBFFWN010000175.1:0-7424 GCA_041570235.1 Lysobacterales bacterium
CAATACAACGTTTAACCAGGGCCTTGTACCCGTCGGCCATTGAATCGGGGATTTGCATATCGCGTCCAACGATCAATCCGGCAACATCCCGGGCGCTACCGGCCACCATGTCCTGCATGGTCAGCACTTCCAGAACGTCACGACGGTCAATGGGCATGAACAGGCTACTGGGCAGTCGCAGGCGGAGCTCCTTTTTCAGTGCGTCCGCTTCATTTTCAATGGTGACAATATTGAGGTGGTGTTTCGCACGGGCCTCATCGTCATGGGCGATGACTGCTTCTGTGAACGGAATCAGTTCATCGACGCATGAAACGATTTTTTCCATGTGTTCCTGCAAAGGCTTGATGGGTGATTTACCAAAAATTCCGCTGAGATAACTGGATGACATAGTGATATTCCCCTGAGGCACAAACCGCCCTGCCTGGCCTCTCTGAAAGTGTAGTCCGAATTTTACCTTACCCATTGATCAAGGTTGTAATATTTTTGTCACCGTTGTTGATTAAACTGACGGGTTGATCGATAGCCCTGATAAGGGAGCAACCCCGTAAGACCGAGTTAAACCGATGACGTGGAACGAACTGTGTTAAGCTGTTGATAAGCAAATTTAATGGCTTCAAATGGCCATTACTCCTCCTTTCGCATCTGCGACCGTCGTTTTTTATCCGAGTGCTTAATCAGCAAAGCAAGTCCACTGGGCTTGGGAACCGTTTTGCCGGCAAATGTTTGAGCTTTTTCTCCAGGCAACAGGAAACACCATGAATTTATTATCTTTAGGCGTTATCGGCACTTCAAAAAAAGAGGACGAGCAACGCGTTCCCATCCATCCTGAGCATCTGCAGCGGCTACCGGTGCAGCTTTGTCGACAGTTGATCTTTGAAACCGGCTATGGTGAACGATTCGGTATTTCTGATTCCGAACTCGCCGACAAGGTAGGTGGCCTCGCATCACGGGATGAGCTATTAGAGAATATGGATGCGATCATTATTGCCAAGCCCGTACTCGCTGATTTTGAACAACTTCGCGAAGGTGGCATTTTGTGGGGTTATCCGCATTGCATCCAGCAGCGGCAAATTACCCAGACAGCCATCAACCGGAAACAGACGCTTATTGCCTTTGAGGACATGTTTGTCTGGGGTCCTGAAGGGCAGGTGGGCCGACATACGTTTTACAAAAACAATGAAATGGCTGGCTATTGCGCAGTCATCCATGCGCTGCAGTTAAAAGGCATTGACGGACACTATGGAAACCAGCGCAAAGTCGTTATTTTCAGTTTTGGCGCGGTAAGCCGCGGCGCAATCTATGCTTTAAAAGCGCATGGATTCAGGGATATTACCATTTGTATTCAACGCCCTGACCACGAGGTTCGTGAAGAGGTGCTGGATTGTCACTATGTGACCCTAAGGGAAGGCGCTGCGCACGAAGCGCGTATGCTGGTCGTTGAACATGACGGGTCCGAGAGACCATTGTCTGATTTGATAAGTGACTCGGGCATTATTATTAACGGCACCTTTCAAGACACCAATAATCCCATTGACTTTGTTACCGAAGAAGAAAAAGCCTGCCTTAATCCCGGTTGCCTGATCATTGATGTCAGTTGTGACGAGGGCATGGGTTTTTACTTTGCCAAGCCCACTTCGTTCAAAAACCCCATGTTTGAGGTGGAAAAAGTTGATTATTACGCCGTTGATCACACGCCAAGCTATTTGTGGGAAAGTGCTTCACGATCCATATCTGCAGCCCTGGTGGTTCATTTGCCTGCGATTGCCGGTGGACCTGAAAGTTGGCAGAAAAATGAGACCATTCGACGCGCGATCAATATTGACAAAGGGGTGGTTCAAAAACCTGGTATCCTGGCGTTTCAGAATCGGGGGGCGGACTATCCCCACGCCGCCTTGTAGGCGAGGTGTGATTTGGGGTCTACCCCATGCTGCATGCGTGCGACCCGGTACCGAAGAATGAAAAAATCGGTCTGGTGTCTGATCTTCAAAAACTCTACCAGTTGCATGTCCGAAAGAAGAATGTAACGATGCCGCGATACCGGCAGCCGTGCCGCAGCCCGCCAGTGTCCGCACCACGTTATTGGGCAACATCAGGCGTTTTGCCAACAGGCTGCCCGAGGCCGCCCCCTGCAACAATTCCGGTGACCAGGCCCAGCAACGAAATGAAAACGAGCGCTCCCGGGCGCGCAAGACGGATGCGCACCTCGTCAAGGTGGTTGGCTCCCCAGGTTTTTAACGATGATAGCCCGATTGTTTTCCACTGCTGATCATACTTGTTCGAGGCAGGAGAGCACAAAAGGCAGGTACACCGGGCGTGGCAAAAAGCCGTAAAAGATAGTGAGAATGGTTAACTATATTCTTGCTATTAAAGCAGAAATAGTGTAAGATGCTGAAATTATTATTTATTATGGCTTAAACCTCTAAAGCATTAAGGAGATAGATCATTACAATTTCCCAAGGCGACCCCATTCACCACCCCCAGCATGGCATCGGTACCGTGCAATCCATCCGCGAAAGAAGTTTTTCCGGGCCTGAAGGCAGCAAATTCGCAAAGCTATTTTTCCCACGTGAAGAGATCATCGTAATGGTTCGTGAAAACGATCTTGATGATACCATTCGGAAACCCATCGAGAAAACCCAGGCCCGATTGGTGCTGGCGCATATTGGTGACTGGAATGGACCGGCCAGTGAATCGTGGAAGGTGCGCGCCAATGCCCAGCAAAAGAAACTTGATGATGGTGATCCATTCGCGCTTGCCGAGGTTTACAAGACCCTAAGTCTGCGCAAAAAATTAGACACCCTCAGCGGCGCAGACCGCCGACAGTTGAGCCAATCAGAGCTCTGCCTTTCGGAAGAGTTGGCAATGGCGCTTGATCAACCGGTGAACAGGATTTGCCGGAACATGGAAAAAGCTGCGCTGGCTTAGCCTTGACATAAGCGGCGTCGTCACCAACCCGGCGCTGCTTTTACTTTCCATTATTCTGGCCACAGGCATGACCTGGTCGCACATCAGGCGGCGTCTGACTGGTCAGTTTGATGTGGATGACATCGATTGTTCAAAATCGTTTAAAGCTACGTGTTTTACCTTTTTCCCTGGATCAATGTTTTGTAGATAAGAACCAGCGGCTCACGATACCGGTGGAAATGGTAATTCCATGGCGGCAATTATGGCATTGCAGATCGCGGAATTCTGATCAATGAATAATAAGTCGATGGACTGATTGGCTTTGGTATAGTTTGCGCTTGTTGAATGATTAAAGCATACTTTATGAAGGTTGCTGGCTGTAAACAGGGAATTGTTTGATCAGTAGCCAGCCACGAGACGATCAAGGGGTACAAGCGACAAGGATAGTTGTTATGTACGATAAATCTAATGAGCAATTTCACGCCCGTTTGAATCCAGTACCACAACCCGATGGTTTTGATTTCCCTTTGAGGGTGCTTCTGTATAGCCACGACTCCGTTGGCTTGGGTCATTTGCGTCGAAACCTCGCCATTGCCAATGAAATATCAAGGACATTTCAAAATTCCAATATCCTGATTGTGACCGGTTCGCCGTGTGCCACGCAGTTCCAACTGCCCGCCAACACCGACATGATCAAAATACCTTCGATTTCAAAGGATGCGAAAGGGCGCTATGTCTCCCTTGATTTATCCGGTTCGTTGAAAGATACCGTAAGGTTTCGCAGTGAAATGATCCTCAATGCTTTTCGTTTGTTTAAACCAACGTTGATTATCGTCGATCACCAGTTAATTGGCTTGAAAGGCGAAGCCCTTGAAATGTTGCGTGAAGCAAAAAGCAAGGGCGTGATGACGATCTATGGCTCCAGGGATATCAAGGACAGTCCGAAAACCATTAAAGCTCAATGGGAAAGGGCCGAATGTCAATGGGCACTTACACAAGGTTATGACCGGGTTTGCGTGTATGGGATGCGCGAGTTATTTGACCCACGCGAAATGTATTCTCCCTGTATGGACGGGGTGGAAAAAATTGACTTCACCGGTTTCATCGTGCCATCTGCAAAAAAAGTGGAAAAGAAACCCATTTCCCGCAGTCGCAAAAAAGTGCTGGTAACCTTCGGCGGCGGCGGCGATGGTGTACAGCGGGCGGAAACCTATCTTCAGGCCTTGAAACTTAAAAAGGTTCATTGGGACAGTCATATTATTACCGGCCCTTTGATGAATGCAGATGTGAAGCATCGTATTAGAAAAGTGGCGCAAAGGCTCGAACCCATTGGTTCGGTAAAGGTTCAGCGGTTTCACCGAAACATTCCAGGACTGATGCAACAGGTTGATGCTGTGGTCAGTATGGCCGGTTACAATAGCTGCGCAGAGATACTGCAGAGTGGTTTGCCGGCGGTATTACTGCCACGTTCGTTTCCCCGCCAGGAGCAATTGATCCGTGCGAGGATACTGGCGGAACGCGGATGGGTGACTTTCCTGGATGAGGAGAATACCAACCCCCAAAACCTGTTGAATGCCGTGGAAGGTGCGCTGGCGTCTTCGCGTCGAGACAAGCCCATGGTAAACCTGAATGGTCTGGGTGCATTGATGGGCATTATTGTTGAGCAACTGCAATTCGCCGGCCTGGTAAAAAGTATGCCAGGGTTACATAAATCCCAGAAAGTTTAGTTGATTAAAAGGTGCGAGCAAATAATATACTAAGTGCCACATCGGACCTTGTTCGCCGGGACAGCAATCTTCCCGGCCTTGAACTGTTGCTCGATCCGACGCGCTTACTTGAAAGCCTGAATGGGCACCTGGACGCCGGTCGGGTAGAGGACATAAGGCTGGATTATCTGCGCTATAAGCCGGGGATGAATTGCCTTGGCCGTTATCAACTGCGAGTGGCTGGTTCAACCATCACTGCCCACGCCAAAACCCATGGCGAGGATGCCGCGAAAAAGATGAGTAAATCTTCAGAACGGCCCGTTGTCGATACCGTTCTTGGTCCCGGGCGCGTGGCGCTTAAGCAACGCAACATTATTTTCTCCATTTTTCCCAATGATGCCAAACTCGCCAGTTTGCAATCACTGGGTAATGAAAGTTCCCGACAACGGTTGCTGGGCCGGGTGTTCGGGTCGGAATCGAACTGGAGTCACAGTTACGTCGATAGTGTGTTGAATTACAAGCCGGAGCGTCGATATGTCGTGCGCCTCGTCAGAGAAAACGGCGAAGCAGTACTGGCCAAATTTTATTCCAGAAGCGGTTACGCGAGAGCACATAGCATCAGTCGCAAACTGAACAGGAGTCGAAACGACCTCTATCCCGAGACTGTTGGGCGTTCAAAAAAATATGCCGTTGTCGCCTATCACTGGCAGCCCGGAACGACATTGAGACAGCTGAATATCGACGGTCAAATTTCCCTGCCTGATCTTACTGCAGCAGTTGAATCGTTGGCGGAATTTCATGCATCTGATGGCCACGGCTTATCCATGCCTGCTCGCGAGGGACAGACTGGTAAACTGCACGCACTTGCCGGGCAACTGGGCTTTATGCTGCCGCAACTGGAGCAAAGGGCCAAGTCTGTGTCACATAATTTGTCGCGATGGTGGCTTGATCAGAAAACTGTAAGCAAACCAGTTCATGGCGACTTTTATGACAAGCAGGTCGTGATTAATCATGGAAAGGCCAGTTTAATTGACCTTGATTCAGCCTGCCTGGGCAACCCGCTACTGGATATGGGGAATTACATAGCGCACCTGGAAATCCTGGCGCGCAGCCCTGGCGTCTCAAACGTTGACGTGGGCCAACAAAAAGAATTGTTGATCAAAGCTTACGAGCAATTGACCACTGGTATACCGATGGATCAGCTTAACCGTTACATAGCACTGTCACTATTTGCCCTGATCCACCATCCATTCAGGGATTGGGTGAAGGACTGGCCTGTGCAGACCGAACGATTGCTGTCACGGGTGGAAGCGCTATATGAAGCCTGAACAGCGAATGGAACAACCAATCATGCACTCAAATCCAAGGATTGCCTATGTCCTGAAGGTCTATCCGCGTATATCCCAGACATTCGTGTTATCGGAAATCCTGGCCCATGAAAGGGCCGGGCTGCCAATGGACATATATTCTTTGCGCCGGACCGATGACACGCGTTTCCATGCCGCCCTGGCAAGGGTGCAGTCACCGGTATTTCAAATTGCCAGGGCTGGTTCAAGGGCGTCGATGGTATTGAATGAACTCAGGGAGCATGGCCAGTTTTTACCCGGATTATGGGACGTGGTTCAAAACAGTAATGCCGAGGCGGAAGACCTGTTGCAGGCGGCGCGCTTATCACGAGCCATTGTCGATCGTGGCATTGCGCACTTGCATGCCCACTTCGGCACCGTGGCGACGGTGGTCGCGCGTCTCGCTGCAAAAATAACCGGTATCACTTATTCGTTTACGGCCCACGCCAAGGATATCTTCCATGACGTGGTGGTCGAGGATGAGTTATGCAATAAGCTTGCCGATGCCGCGGGTGTCATAACGGTCAGCCAATTTAATGTCGAATTTCTTCAAAATCAATACGAGCATGCCGCCGGGCAGGTGAAGCTGATTTATAACGGTCTTGATCTGGATGAGTTCCGCTTTGAACCCGGTGGGGAGCGGGCGCCACTGGTGCTCGGCGTTGGTCGACTGGTGGAAAAGAAAGGATTCAGCTACCTGCTCGACGCCTGCGCGCTGATGCGGTCAAGGGGCGTCAACTTCCGTTGTGAGATCATCGGTGGCGGTGTGCTTGAATCATCGTTGCAGGCACAGCTTCAGGAGCTCGACCTTGTTGATCACGTGAAGCTTTGTGGCCCAAAGTCACAGAGTGACGTTAAGAAAAGAATTCGCGAGGCGAGCGTGCTGGCAGCACCCTGTGTGCATGCCAAAGACAATGACCGCGACGGATTACCAACCATATTGCTGGAAGCCATGGCGCTGGGTACACCTTGTATTTCTACGCCGGTGACCGGAATACCGGAAGCCATCAGTCATGAAAGGACGGGCCTGATGGTGGCGGAACGTGATGTCGATGGCTTGGCCGATGCATGTGAACGCCTGCTTTCCGACCGGGCTCTGTGTGACCAACTGACCCGGAATGGACGCCGCCTGATTGAAGATAGTTTTGATATCGATAAAAACAGTCAAAAGATCAGGCAGTTTTTTGTCGAGATGGCAGGCCGCGAATTACCGGCGGGACAAAACCATAAAGAATCATGATGTGAGTGTGCCTGGTCGTAAAACGGTAGTGCTTTCTGTCAACCAGGATGCGGGCATTGGCCCCGGTCGAAACAAGGGCGCGGCGGTGCATTTAAATGCCATGCGGGCGGCATTTTCCGGCCTGGGTGCAGATTGCCGGGCGATGGACGAAGCGGATGATACCCGCCTTGAAAACTCACTGCGAGCAGCACTTGAAGAGGGACCGGTCGAGTTGATTTACGAACGTTA
>JBFFWN010000176.1:0-7410 GCA_041570235.1 Lysobacterales bacterium
AGTCCGCTGATGTCGACGGGCATTCACATCGACGTGGTCACAGCCATGCTGATCAGTCTTGCCGTGGCGATGGGCTTTGAGGTCATACGTCATCGCGGTTTGCGCGAATCACTCGCCGGTATCACACATTTCTTTCGTGGCATGGGTGAAGTGTTCGGTTCGGTCGTTACACTGATCGTGGCTGCCGAAATATTTGCCTCGGGTGTCAAGGCCACCGGACTTATCGATTCACTGATCTCGCTGGTCGAGGGCTATTCGATGGCCGCTAGCATGATGGCGGCGGTATTGGTTTTGTTACTCGGCCTCACCGCGCTGCTAACCGGTAGTGGTAATGCGGCCCTGTTCAGTTTTGCGGGCATGATTCCGGGCATCTCGTCCCGTATGAACGCCACAATAGAATCACTGGTATTGCCGGCCCAGTTTGCCGGTGGCCTGTTCCGCAGTATTTCTCCCGTTGCCGGTGTGATCATTGCGGTGGCGGGCGCAGCAAATGTCACTCCCTTTGCCATTGTCAGGCGCACTTCCGTGCCGATGATGGGGGGCGTGCTTGCGACCCTGCTTGCCAGTCACTGGTTGATCTGAATTCGAAGTCCGCCGGTCTTATCTGGTGGTCTTTAACGCCTATGCCAGGTGCAGGGAGAAAAAATCGGTGATCTCCTGGCCAAGGTCGATGCTTTTTCCGCTTTCGTTGGTGTCATGGGGTGCAAAGCTGTGACCGAAGCCATCGGCGATGATTGCTTTAAAGCTCAGGTTCCTTGAGCGGTAATCGGATTGAAACCGTTCGTGCTGGTCCGGGTAAACCACCGTGTCAAGGTTTCCGTGGATATGCAATACGGGTGGTGCGCACTGCCCGTTTTTTTTGAACCAGTAAGACGGAGAGTGTTCCAGGTTCAGTTTGTCATCACCTGAACGCCGCTCCCGCTGCCGGCTGGGAAAATCATAGGGCCCATAAAACCCGACCAGCGCTGCGGGTTCAAAAACCTCGGTATTGTAAGCAAACCTGTCAAACAGTTGTTTGCCGCCGAGGATATACAGGTTGGAAAGACAGCAACCCGCGGAGAAGCCCAGCATGCCGAGGCGGTTATAATCATAGCCGTACTGTTGTGCGTGCTCACTGAGCCAGACCATTGCATCTGCGATATCGAAAAGGTTTCGTGGCCACATTGCAAACCGGTCGTCGGCAGTCGCCAGTGAATAGGACAACGATGCCATGTTGAAACCGGCAGCGGTCAGCAACGCGGCGGATTGCCGGCAGCGCTCATCAGCCTTGTCGCCGGAAATAAAACCACCGCCGTGTATGCACACCACCAGGGGCTGTCCCGTGCGGTCTGACAGGTGCAGATCCAGGCTCTGGTTATCGTTATATTGCAGGTCTGAAAAATGATGGCTCATAATTAAGGTAGCGTATGACTTTAAATGCCGGAAGCAACCGCATGACTGGTGGCTAAGGCCAGTGTCCAGCCGAGCATGCCATGTCCGGTGTTGAGGTGCAGTCCGCTGATTTTACTGGGGCCGGTCAGCGGTCTTGAATCGGGTGTCAGCGGGCGGAACCCTCCCCACCCGTGAATGCAATCAACATCATAATCCGCGATTTCAGGGGCAATCTTTCTTGCGGTCTCCAGCATGGTTTGTATTCTTTCGTTGTCTTTTGCCGTGCTGAACCCGACGAAATCAGCAAAACCGGCTATTCGGATCTGATCACCCAGGCGGCTGAAAACCATTTTTGAACCCGGGTCCGTGATACTGATAAAGTTTGAGTTCTGTTTGGCCGGCAAGGTCAGACTGTAACCCCGCATCGGGTAGATATTGGTCCGGATGCCCAGCGGCTTGAGAATCTGGTGACTCCATGATCCCATACAGACCACCAATGCATCAGGCTCCAGCCTGCCTTGGTCGGTTTCAACGGCCTGCAGGCGGTTATCTCGAGTCACGATGCTGTTCACCCTGGTGTTCAGTTTGAACTTTACGCCACGGTTTTCAGCCAGCCATTTTCCAAGACCAACGGTGAATTCCTGTGAGTTGCCCACCTCGTCGTGTTCTGAATACACCGCACCAAGATAAGTGTTTTTCATATATCTGATGGCCGGCTCTAATTCAACCGCACGTTCAAGGCTTACAACGTCAACACTGCAACCATGCTGACGCTTCAGCCGGCAAATTTCCTCGGCCTGATTCCTGGCGGCCGGCGTCGTTAACATGACCAGTTTGCCCGATTGCCTGAATGCAAAATCGAGCGGCACCGCGGTTCGAATCTGCTCCATCAGCCTGGAAGACTCCAGGGCCAGTTTCAAGATTTCCGTTGTGTTTCGATGGTTTTTGCTGGTGGTGCACTGGGCCAGAAAAGACAAGCCCCAGCGGACCAGGTGAGGGTTGATCGGTGGCCTTATACAAAACGCCGGATCAAGTCCCATGACCAGCCTCGGCGTTTTTGCCAACAGCGCCGGGCTGGCCATGGCGTCGCTGAAGCTGTACGAAAGCTGGCCGCCATTTCCTCCGCTGGCGCCGGAGGCCAATTCATCCGCACTGTCGACCACCGTCACGCGGTAACCTTTCTCGGATAGGTAATATGCAGTGGTAATGCCAATAACACCGGCACCCAGTACGACAACGTCCATGCTCAAGTGTCCCGCTTCAAAAACCAGTAAGAGATTCCAGTAAGAGATTTGATAATGATTCTACTGGTCGGCACCCGAAAACCTCCAATGAACTTTTGTGCAGACCTCATAGCGCAGGTCTATGTCGCTGCCGGTTTATGGCCTGGAGAGGAAGCGGTTGATTTCATTTTTGAGATGATCCACAAACCTCAAGGTAACCACCGACATAGGATCGGACTGTGCGTGCATCAGCGTGATGTTGAACTGCAGCGGTGGGTCCAGACGGCGTGTGATAACGTTGTCATGACCGGAAGATCTGGCTGTGACCTCATCAATCAAGGATACGCCTGCTCCATGCGCCACCAGTGATTTTGCCATCTGGTAGGTTTCAACGGTTGCCACCGTATTTGGATTGATGCTGTTGTTTTCAATATGGTGATCAAGCAGCTGACCCAGCGGGCTGCGGGAACTCAGTTTGATGAAAGGTTTTGAAGTGAAATCCTCAAGCCGCAACCTGGATTTACTGGCAAACTCAAGCGAATCGCGGGTGATAGCGACAAACTCGGCCGTGGCCAGGTGCTCGTTAATGATTCCCTGGCTCGATGGCGGGTCGAATGCGAGGCCAATATCAACCCTCATTTCGTTCAGGGCGCGAACAATCTGATGCTGATGCAGGCTTTCCATCTCAAACTGGGTGTCGGGGTGAAGCTCAAGGTACGAAGCAATCGCTGCCGGTATCAGGTCAATGCCAAATGCCGGTGTCATTGCCACCCTGATCAGTCCGGACTCGGCTGAACCCAGGTTTTTTGACACCCTTCTGAGTTCCGTTATGTTCCGGTAAGCGTCATTGACGTGGATAAACAGACGTTCGGCCTCACGTGTAGGCACGATCTTGCCTTTTTGCCGATCGAAGAGCAGAAAACCCAACTGTTGCTCGGCATGGGCCAGAACCTTGCTGACTGAAGGCTGTGATACGTTTAATAATCTGGCTGCGCCAGTAATTGAACCGCAGGTGTAAACCGCATGAAAAACTTCGATGTGCCTGAGTCTCATGTTTGCCCTTTTAACCTATTTTTAACTAGTATAACCTTAGGTTATTGGCTACGCTTCAAGAATCATTGGAATTATTAATAATTGAGGATAAAAATGATTGACAGCGTTGTGGCTTGCGTTGGAACGCCTTGTTCCTGATTTTAAGCATGCAGCAGATAGTGTACGAATGAGGTTCTAGTTAAGTTTACAGGGTTCAATTTGACATATTAATTTTCACGCAGGGAGTTTTTACCATGAGGAAGCTACCCCGGCCAGCAACTGGCAGGCAAATCCACAAATATAAAAAGTCATCTTTGGCTACCATCATCCCGATACTGTTATTTGGCACCATGTTAACTGCGCCATTATTGGCACAAGATGACATGAATGCTGGCGGGGCAATGCCCGTTGACGCAAACTCAGATCAGTCAAGGGTGACGCAGCTATCACAGGCAAGCACAGATGCCGATCAGAATTCCGAAGAAGAATTGTTGGAGGAAGTTGTCGTAACTGGTACCCAGATCAAGGGTGCTGCAATTTCCGAAGCGTTGTCAGTGTCTGTAATTACATCAGAGAATATCGAAGCGCTCGGTATCAGCTCGGGTGATGAACTTCTGGACTACATGCCTGAAAACGGTCAGAACTTTGTCAATGAAGCAGAAAATATCTCCGGTGGTGTTAACTCCGCCCGTGGTGATATCGGCGCGTTCAACCTGCGTAATATGGGTACGGGTAACACGCTGGTGTTACTGAATGGCCGACGCCTGGTCCAGGCAGCGGGTTTCCAGACTGAAGAGATCGGTGGCAGTTTTGTACCAGTCGTTTCAGTCAACTCCAATGCGATACCCGTGTTTGGTGTAAGGCGCGTCGAAGTCCTGCGAGATGGCGCATCAGCCATTTACGGCGCCGATGCCGTGGCCGGTGTAATCAACACCGTTCTGAAGAATAACTTCGAAGGCCTGACCATCAGGGGCCGTTACGACTGGTACGACAATGTGCCGCGTGATGACCAACGCATCAATATCGAGTGGGGCCATGATTTTAATGATGGCCGAACCAATATCAGTTTCTTCTTTGATTTTTATCATCGTGACCGGGTTAACTCGCAGGATGACAAGCGCTGGGCCGATGCCGATTTACGCTGGCGTCTGCCTGCGGACTCTCCATGGGCTGACCGGACCACTTTCAGAAATGACAGTATTGACTCCCTGTTTGGTCAGTTCGACATGAGCGGCAGTATTCCCGGTATCACTGATAGCAGGGGGGAGTTTGAAACCTTTCCAGTTGATGACCCCAATTGCCAACACCCGGATGCCTGGTACCTGAACGATGTCATGTGTGGATTGCGCGATGGTGCAGGTAAACAACCGGATGGCCGCACCGGTAATTACCGTTACAACCTCAACGAGAACCGCGACCTGGTCTCAGAGTTGGACCGTCAAAACTATTTCCTTTTCATCAATCATGAGTTTGAGGACGGCACCGAGGCTTATACAGAGTTGTCTTATTACCATGCCAAGACAAACCTGTTCCGGCACCCCGTATCTACAACAACGGGTGTTGAAATGCGGGTGGGTGTTAATAATTACTACAACCCGTTTGGACCTCTCGGTTCTCCAAACCGCGCAGCATGGCTACCAGATGATGTTTACCCCCAGGGTAGAGAACTGCGTATGGACTTCTATCGTTGGGCCGAGAAGCCAAGAATTGTGAATACATCGAACTCTACTATCCGTTTCTTGCAGGGTATTCGTGGCAGTTGGGGTGACTGGGATTGGGATGGCGCCATTGTCTATTCAAAGGCGGAACGTAAGGATGTTACCAGCAACCGTGTTGCCAACAGCCTGATGAGGGAGGCCTTAAACGATCCAACCCCGGCCGCTTACAACCCTTTCAATGGCGGAGCCGGAATTTATCCTGATAACCTGGACAGGGCGCTGGTGGATGTTTATCGCAGAAACACCACCGATCTGAAAATGTTCGATTGGAAAATGAGCAAGAACGAATTGTTCAATCTGCCGGCCGGGCCTGTCGGTATACTGCTTGGTGCCGAATACCGTAAAGAATCGTTCAAAGACGAACGTGATCCCCGCTTGAATGGCACCATCACTTACACCGACTATGAAGGTGATACCTTTCCGTTTGTCTCGGATGTAGCCAACTCAAGTCCATCTTCTGATAGTTCCGGTCTAAGAAGCACTACGTCTTTCTTTGCCGAGCTGGCCGTGCCTGTATTCAGCACGCTTGATTTACAAATGGCTGTTCGCTATGAAAACGCTTCCGACTTTGGTTCTGCGACAGTTCCAAAGGTCGCTTTTGGCTGGCGGGTGTTTGAACCGCTGCTGATACGTGGGTCGTGGTCGAAGGCTTACCGGGCACCTAACCTGGTTACGATCAACGAGGACCTGGTTGTACGTACCAACACCATCCGCAACTATACCTGTCAATATGCGGTTGATGCCTGGGAAGCCGCGAATGGTGGTGATTCTGCTGCAGACGATGAACTGGTTTGTAGTGCCGGTGCCCAACGCCGGGCTTCAGGTAGTAAGGATCTGGATCCTGAGAAATCAACCAATACCTCTATCGGTGCAGTCTGGGAGCCTCTTGACGGCCTGATGTTGACCCTGGATTTCTGGTCCATCAAGAAGAAGGATACCATCGGTCTGTTTGGCGAAACCAACCACACGCTGCTGGATTTGTTAATGCGTATTGAAGCAGGCACCTCCAGTTGTGCTGGCGTCGGTAACCCGGCCGTCGGACATTTGGCGCTTGATCCTGACGATATTCCCTTTTACGAATTCGCAGGTATCTGCCCAGCGGGCCAGTTAGAATACGTCAACGACCAGTACAAGAACCTCGATACACGTACGGTTAAAGGCCACGATATTGGTATTTACTACAGCGTGGATACAAGCTGGGGCTCATGGGACTTCCAGACCGTTGGTTCTTTCTATGACAAATACGAACAGTCACCCGGTGGCGATTCCCAATTACTCCTGGATGCTCAGAACGCAGGCGTCATTCCGGCTGACTATCCGGTATCCGGTTTTGATGACCTGTTAAAGCAAGATGGTAACCAGACCACTAAATATAACGCCAGCCTGCGTTGGCGCAAGGACGCCTGGGGCGCATCCGTGACGGCTTTCTATCTGAGCCGATTTGAACAGACATCAGCTGCGTTCACTGACTCTGATGGTGTTTTGAACCGGTATATCATTCCGTCCATGACAACGTTTAATGCCAGCGTTGATTACCGTTTTGACCTTTGGAAGAGCGATACACGCCTGCGTTTTGGTGTGAACAACTTCACCAATGAGCGCGCGCCACTTGCTGATCGTTATTTCGGTTACTTTGCTGATGCGCACCGCGATCTCGGACGTTATTTCTACCTTGATCTGAGAATGGGCTTCTGAGGTATTTCAATGGCGGGTCGGGGGCAGTCCCCGAACATGCCTGAAACAGGAAACCTGCGTCCAAAAGGGCGCAGGTTTTTTTTTGCCAGGTGCAGGCTGCGGGTGTTCATCGCGGCGGAGCTATTAGATACTGTGGCCTCAAAATTGACTGCGATCTGATCAAGCAGATGAAAAATTATATGGAAAAATTACATGACATCTAAAACCAGACGGCTTGAGCATTTTCATAGCTTGCGCATTTTTGCCATTGCAGGCTGCCTGTTCTTGTCAGCCTTTTCCACGGGCACGGCATTCTCGAAAGCGCCGCTTGTTGACTCTGGCCTAAAGCAACCGATTATCCGCTATGACTCGATACACCACCCGGTTAAAGG
>JBFFWN010000177.1:0-7355 GCA_041570235.1 Lysobacterales bacterium
ATTGCCGTCGATGATCACGATATCGGCCAGCTTGCCTGCTTCAAGAGAGCCGATGGCATGATCCATGCCCAGGCTTGCGGCGCCATCGATGGTGGCTCCCCGCAGGGCTTCCCAGGGCGAGAAGCCGCCTTGCACCATCGACCATATCTCCCAGTGGGCCGCCAGGCCTTCGCGTTGGCCGTGGGCGCCAATGTTGACGCGCACGCCGGCATCGCGCAAGGCCTTGGCATTGCTTGCCACGAAAATATGATTGTATTCGGAATCCGGCGCCTTGCTGCGGCGTATGGAGCGCGGATAAACGATGCTTTTGGGCGTATAGCGCATCAGGCGCGGGTTTTCCCAGACATTGGTCCGGTCGTACCAGTATTCCTCACCCATCAGTCCGCCATAGGAGACCACAAAGGTTGGCGTATAAGCCGTTCCAACCTGGGACCAGAGTTGTTTTACATCGTCATAGACATTCTGAACGGGTATCGAGTGCTCCATCGTGGTGTGACCGTCAATCAACATGGTCATATTGTGCTGGAAGCGCATACCGCCTTCAGGCACCACCATCATGTCCCGTTCCGATGCGGCCTGGATAATCTGCTGGCGCTGTTCGCGGCGCGGCTGGTTATAGCTTTTGACCGATATCGCACCCACATCTTTCAATCGCTGTACGTGAAATTCTGCATCCTCAAGACTATTGGTTTCGGCGCTGTAACCTGGAACATAAGCACCATAGAGTATCGTCCCGGTGCCAAATACCCTGGATGCCACCAGTTGCCCGGATTTCTGCATTTCCGATGCGGCAAAAAACTCGCTGGTATCGTTGGACGGGTCATGGATGGTGGTCACGCCAAAAGACAGGTTGGACAACTGCATCCAGTTCTGTTGCGGAGTGATTTCGCCGGTACCCATTCCGCCGTGAGCATGTGCATCTACCAGCCCGGGCAATATCGTTTTTCCACTGACGTCCACCGTGATGGCGTCTTTGGGGATGTCGATTTCTGCGGCAGGGCCTACCGCAATAATACGGTTATCTTCGACCACTACGGTTCCATTTTCTATGATTTCAGACTGCTGATCGGCGTCGCGCATGGTGACTACCCGTCCGCCAACGAGCGCAATCGTGCCCCCTGGTTTGTCGCCTTCATGCTTGAAGGCCAGGTCAAGGCCGGTTTCAGCCGGTTCCGGCAGGGTTTCAGGTGCACCTTGAAGGAAGGCAAAAGCCTGGTTCAGGTCCCTGCTGTACAAGAAGCGGCCATGTGACCAGTCGATGGTGTTACTGTCGCCAGACCAGTGCAGGAACTCTCCGCTTCGGGCAGATACCTGGGCAACGCTGAACTCCTTGGTCTTACCGCTGATGGTGATCACTTTGCCATTGCTGAAGAAGGGCGCGACGTAGGTTCTGAAGTTTTCAGTAAAAGCCACCCAGCGCCCATTGGGAGACACGCGGAACCGGGTTGCCTTGGCGCCCTGCATGTGGTCGCGTTTGTCATTGCCATCAAGATCGACACTTGAGAGCAATAACTCGGTATTCAGGTTGCCGGTTTGCGTGGTGAAATAGACACGACTTGCATCGGCATTGAAATGAGGCTCGGAACCATCGCGACTTAGAAGTTTTGGCGCCTGCTTACCATCGGTGCCGGCCATATAGCTGCCCGGGTTCATCGACCACATCGGTGAGAGCAGGTAACCGCCTTCGATTTTCCGGAACAATACCCGCTTGCCATCGGCAGAGAAGGCAGGCTCGATGAAATGACCGGGTTGTGGGGTCAATACCGTGGGCTTGCCGTTTTTCAGCTTACCGATGCGCACCGAACCAAGTTCCTGGTCGTTCCAGGTGGTGTACAACACGGAACGCCCATCGGGCGACAGCACCGGGTAAAACTCATAGTGATCGCTTTGATCTGTCAGGCGTCGCTGTTTGCCACTGGCAAGATCCCTGATCCAGATATAACCCAGGGCCTGGAACACGACCTCTTTTTTATCTGCTGTGTAGGCAGCCCAACGGATGCCCTTGACCTCAAATTCATCACTGGCCACTTTAACCCTGCTGCGTAATGCCGGACGTACTTTTTTGGTGGTCTTAATGTGCACCGGTATTTCGCTGACGTTTCCATCGCCAACATTGACGCGATGGAATTTGCCGGCAGTCCAGAAAGCGATTGAACCGCTGTCGGGCAGCCAGGCTATGGCGGGAGCATTGCCTTCCGAACCGCTGGATTCCTGCAGGTCGCGTTCAAAACCGTCAAACACCAGTTGTTCAAGACCGGATTCCAGGTCCTTGACCATGATCTGCGTGACCAGTCCCGGCCGGCGTTTAAGGTAGGCCAGTGACTTGCCATCCGGTGACGGGGCAGGGCGTATCGCGCCACCGGGCCCGCTCACCACCGTGGTGGTTTCACCGCTATCGAGTTCGAGGCGCTGAATCGCAAAAATGGAACCCACGGCGTCCTTGTTGTATTGCCAGACAACACCGGAGGTGGTGTCGGCGCTGTAGTAGACATGTTTGCCATCGCTGGAGAACACCGGTTCTGCCCGGTTTTTCTGGTCTTTTTCCTTGTTTGGCCGTTCTACCAGGTTGACACCATTGCCACCGCCATGATGAAACATCCATATTTCGCCGGCGGCAATAGAGCGGGTCGAGTAATAGGCCTTTCTGCCGACCAGGTATTCACCATCCGGACTCCAGGACGGATTGTGTACGATGTGCTCAGCCTCATCGCTTACTGCATGTGCATTGTCACCGTTTGCATCCATAACCCACAGGTTATCGCCACCAGCGCGGTCGCTGACAAAGGCGATTTTGCTGCCATCGGGGCTGAAAGCGGGTTGATAGTTCCAGGCGATATCACTGGTCAATGCTGTCGCATCACCACCCGTGATGGGCACGGAATATATATCGCCGAGCATGTCAAAAACCAGGGTTTTACCATCGGGGCTGACAGTGACATTTGACCAGGTGGTTTCGGAGGTGTCTATGCTGACCTCCCCGGTATAATGTTGTTCCGAGTTGACGTCCCAGCTATCTTTCTCTACATCGTTTTCGGAAGCGACTGAAGAAACGCTGAAACAGGTCAACCATAAAAAGCTCAGCAAAATTCGCTGCATCTTGAAATCTCCTTGGTGATAAAGGTTTTGAATACGCTAACCGACCATAATAACGTATAGACGCCAGACATAAGAGAGGTTTATTCTCTTGTCATTTTTCGGGGAGTATGACGATCAGACTTTTCGCCTTTATCCATCAGCCAGGAACCGGATATGCAACTGAGTGATTCTGAACAGGCGATGCTCGATGGCCAGGCAGGCGTCGCGACCGCCATGGCCATGCGCATCATTACCGAAATGGGCCGTGTATCAGGTGCTGAGAAAATGATACCCGTCAGCTCGGCCCACATAGACAGTTGTCTTTTCCACGGCGCAAGTGGCGTCGAATTTGCGGAGCGCCTGGTCGCTGAAAAGGGCAGGGTCTGCGTGCCGTCATCCCTGAATGTGGGCGCCCTTGATCTGCTTCACCCTGAGAAAATACGTTTGCCGGACCCGCAGCGCGGGCTTGCCAGGCGATTGATGAACGCCTACGTGGCGTTGGGCTGTATACCCAGCTGGACCTGTGCGCCCTACCAGGCGGGTTTCCGCCCAAAATGCGGCCAGGATATCGCATGGGCCGAAAGCAATGCCGTGGTGTTTGCCAACTCTGTACTCGGCGCCCGAACCAATCGTTATGGGGACTTCATGGATATCTGCTGTGCGCTGACGGGGCGCGCACCTTATACCGGTCTGCATATCGCTGCAAACCGCTTTGCCACGGTTGAAGTGGACACGGGTCAATTGTCGAATGCTTTAAAACGGTCGGATGCTTTTTACGCCGTTCTGGGAACCTGGCTGGGCAGCACTGTTGGCAGCGATATTGCCGTGATTACCGGTCTGCCGGGGGATGTGAGCGAAGACCGCCTGAAAGCACTCGGCGCCAGCGCCGCCTCCAGCGGAGGCGTTGCGCTGTTCCACGTGGCGGGTGTCACGCCGGAAGCGCCGAGTCTCGAGGCGGCACTGAACCACAGGCCGCCGCAGCAAAGGTTTAGCCTGACCACCGGTGACCTGGTGTCTGTCCGGAACCGGATGAGCACGACAGACCGGGACCAACTGGATGTGATCGCGGTGGGCAGTCCGCATTTTTCACTGGACGAATTTCAGAGGCTTCTCGCTTTGCTTGACGGCAGAAAATGTGCTGTTCCCATTTACGCGTGTACCGGTCGTCATGTATTGCATCAGTTGGAGTCGCATGGGCTGCTTGGCACCCTGTCATCAGCGGGTGTTGAGTTGATCGTGGATACCTGCGTGGTGGTGACGGACGTGTTCCCAAAGACCAGCGGTGTGATGATGACGAACTCCGGCAAATTTGCGCATTACAGTTTGTCATTGACGGGTCATGAAGTGGTGTTTGGCAGCCTTGAAGACTGTGCAAACAGCGCAGTTACCGGACGCGTGGTGCGTGATGAACAGAGTTGGCGCTGACATGATGGATATCAGAACTACCGCATTGCTGGCGGGAGATGCCATTGGCCAATTGCTGAGCTTATCTGCCGACATCAGTTTCTGGGGCGGTGTCGACCCCTGTTCCGGCAGGATCATCGACACCCGGCACCCGCAGTATGGTCAGTGTATGGCGGGTAAAATCCTCGTGATGAACAGATCCATCGGGTCCAGCTCTGGCAGTTCGGTCCTGCTGGAATTGTTTCAGCGAAAACTCGCCCCCGCTGGTATTATCCTGGCCGAGCCGGATTTTATCATCGTGCTCGGTGCGGTGGTTGCAAGGGAGATGGGATACGGTGATATCCCGGTCATTCAACTGAATCCCGAACATTTTGATGGCCTCCCCGAATGCCTTGAAATCAGTCGTTCAGGGTCTTTGAAAGCCGTTCACAAACAATGAGTGGCGCGCAGAATATGGAGACAGGGATAAATGCAAAGAAAACCATTGTTTGAACAGCACCTTAAAAAATGCATGGCGACGCTGGAAGATGCGCTATCAAAATTTGAGCTGGACGGCCTGGTATTGACTGCGGGTATGGATCGTTTTTATTTTCAGGACGACCAGGATATTCCCTTTCGCCCCAGCCATCATTTCACCCACTATTGCCCGGCTGAGGGCAAGGGTCACGCCGTTATCCTGGTACCCGGCAAGAAACCACAGCTATTTCATTATTGTCCGGATGATTTCTGGTACGACCACCTGGCGCTGGAGGAGACTTACTGGACGGACAGCTTTGAAGTACAGGCTTTCACCAGCCAGGATAAACTATGGCAGGCGCTTTCGGGCTACAAGCATTACGCCTACCTTGGCCCCGATGAAAAAACCGCGCGGAAGAACGGCTTTGAGCCGGCGCCAAAAGCACTGGAACATTACCTGAACTGGTTTCGCGCCTACAAGAGTGACTACGAGGTGTATTGCCTTGACAAGGCCACGGAAATCGCAGCACGGGGTCACAGCGCGGCCAGGGCGTGTTTTCTCGAGGGCGGCTCCGAGCTGGACATACACCTTGCCTATTTGGCCGCCACCCGTATGACCGAGGTGGAGCTTCCCTATACCGGCATTATCGGTCTGGATGAAAAGTCCGCCATCCTGCATTACGCCCAGAAACGCGATGACGTGCATAACGGCAAGGTCATGTTGATCGACAGCGGTGCGAAGTATTGCGGTTATGGCAGTGATATCACGAGAACCCATACAAGCGCAGATGCGCCGCAAGTATTTCAATCCATGCTGGCGGCGATGAACCGGGAACAGCTTTTGCTGTGTGATGCCATTAAACCGGGATTGAATTTCGGCGACCTTGTGCACGCTTCTCACCTGGCGGTTGCGCGCGTTCTGCTGGAGCATGATGTTTTGCGGGGACTGGATGAGGAAGCGGTTGTGGAAAAGGGTTTGAGCGCTGTTTTTTATCCACATGGACTGGGTCATATGCTGGGAATACTGGTACACGATATTGGCAGCAAGCAGATCGATATCGATGGCAACTGTTGGGAAAAAGATAAACGGGATCCGACACTTACCCGAATGAGAGATATTGAAACCGGTTTTGTTTTCACCATTGAACCCGGTCTCTATTTTATCGGTATGCTGTTAGAGCCACAGCGTGAAGCTGAATCGAGCCGGCATTTTAACTGGCCGCTGATAGAGCGCATGTTGCCGTTGGGGGGCATCCGGGTCGAAGATAATATACATGTTGCCAATGACGGCGTCAGAAACCTGACGCGGCCATACCTGCCACAGTAACCCTAACCCTTCAGGACGTGGGCTGCGTGGGGTTTAACCCCCGCCGGCCATTGTGGTCGCCCACTCCGGAAAACTGTTGACATCGATTTTAAACACCAGCGTACCCCAGAAGTAGGTGACCAGCGTGGTGATCACGACGCCCAGAATGTTCAGCAGGAAACCGGTTTTGACCATGTCTTTGACATGAAGCTTGCCGGTCCCGAATATGATCGCGTTTGGCGGCGTGGCGACCGGCAGCATGAAGGCCAGCGATGCGGCGAGGGTGGCCGGTATCATCAGCAATAATGGGTTGATCTGTATCGTGTAGGCCAGGCCTGAGAGGATTGGCAGTATCATCTCGGTGCTGGCGACATTGGAGGTCAGTTCGGTCAAAAAGGACATCATCGTCACGATGACCGAGGTCAGCACCATCGGGTGGGTGCCTGCGAGACCTGACAACTGTTCACCAAACCAGATCGACAGACCGGAATCGACAAACCCCTTGGCAAGGGCAAAACCGCCACCGAACAGAAGAACGATATGCCAGGGCAGGCGATTGGCCGTGCGCCAGTTCATCAAGCGTTCACCCTTGAGGGTTTTTGACGGAATGATGAACAGGATAATGGAAATGGCAATCGCCACCGTGCCGTCATTGATGTAACGGGGCTGTGCAAAAAGCTGCGACCAGCCGGGCACTTTAAAAGAGCCGATGTCAAAGCCGGAACGGAAAACCCACAGCAGGGCCATCACAATGAACAGGATAAATACGATCTTTTCTTCCGGTTTTGACGGCCCGAGGAGCTGGTATTCATTTTTGAATTCTTTTCGATTGACTCCACTCCAGGGTTTTCTGGGGCGGTACATTAAAAACAGCAGTGTCCAGGCAGCCATGAAAATCAGTATGGAAATCCAGATGGCAAATATCAGCCAGTCAGCAAATGTGATTTCCGGCATATCGGGAAATATGATATTGGCGATCCGTGCAAATGACAGGTTGGGCGGTGTGCCTACCAGCGTGGCGATACCGCCAATGGAGGCGGAGTAGGCAATGCCCAACAGCAAACCGATGGAGTAGGTGCCGAGGTGTTCCTTGCCGAGGATTTCCTCCAGTTTG
>JBFFWN010000178.1:0-7353 GCA_041570235.1 Lysobacterales bacterium
CCCCTGGTTTCGCTGAGCCTGGTTGCGATCATCATGCCGATGGAAACGGCCTCTCCGTGCAGGTACTGCTGATAGTCAGTGAGTGTTTCGATGGCGTGCGCAAAACTGTGGCCGAAATTCAGCAGGGCGCGTACACCTGCCTCGCGTTCATCTTCAGCGACCACGCTGGCCTTGTTTTCAACGCTGCGTCTGATCATCATTGTCAGCACTTCGGGCTCACGCGCCATGATGGCCCGGCTATTTTCTTCCAGCCAGCAGAGGAAACCTTCATCACGCACCGCGGCGATTTTTACCACCTCGGATAATCCTGCCGAAAACTCGCGTTCGGGCAATGTATCCAATGTATTGATATCTATCACCACAGCGCTGGGTTGATGAAACGCACCTACCAGGTTTTTTCCCGATGGATGATTGAAACCGGTTTTGCCACCAACCGAGGCATCCACCTGTGACAGCAGGCTGGTTGGTACCTGTACAAAGTTGATACCCCTCATGTAGGTTGCGGCCGCAAAGCCACCCATATCGCCAATAACACCGCCGCCAAGCGTAAATAAGGTGGTATCGCGGGTGGCCCTCATGGCAATCAACTTATCGATGATTCTTGACCAGGATGCCATGGTTTTGAATGATTCCCCGTCAGGCAATATCAAGCTGTCGACATGTCTGTTTGACAACGACGCGGACAGTGCTTCGAGGTAAAGCGGGGCGACGGTTTCATTGCTGACAATCAAGCTGCTGCTGTTTGTCGGGACGTCGAAGGCGGCATGTGGTTTGCCCAGCAAACCTGAACCGATAAACACGGTATAGCTTCTCTCTGCCAGGTCGATGCTAACTGACTGCATGCGGACTCTCCATGGCAAGCGGATCCTGTCGATTGACAATGGCTGCGGCCAGGGCTTTTGCAGTGGTGTGAATGCTCGAGTTCCGCGTACTGAAAACCAGGTCAGCGGTTTCGGCATACAGGGGATCACGTACACGGGCCAGTTCGCGTAATCGCTTTTCCCGGTCATCGGCCTGCAAAAGCGGCCGGCTCTTGTCATGGCTGAGGCGTTTCAACTGGTTCTCCACGCTGGTTTTCAGATAAACCACAAAACCACGGCTTTGTAATATACGACGATTTTCCTCGTTGCAGATAGCGCCACCACCGGTGGCTATCAGCACACCACTTTTGGCGGTCAGCATGTCAAGTAATTGTCTTTCCCTTTGACGAAAACCGGTTTCACCTTCCAGGTCAAAAATCAGGGTGACACTGGCACCGGTCAGGCGTTCAAGTTCATGATCGCAATCAAAAAACTCCAAACCAAATTTCTTGGCCAGTTGTTTCCCAATGGTTGTTTTGCCCGAGCCCATCGGGCCGATCAGGAAAATATTTTGCCGGTTTGTGCTCATTTACCCTGGATTGCCTGTAATATACGGCGTGCAAGCAATGATGGTATTGGGTAACATTGCCGATCACAATTTTCAGGAAAACTACCAGGTCTGATGTTAAGGTTCTTTATCATATTTTCAGTGCTGCTGATTGGGCTATTCACGATTGAGATTTTACAGCCCGCGGAAAAGTACGTCATCCTACCATTTACTTCGTTGATTGCAGATATCAGTGTTTGGATTGTGCAGGCTTTTGATGACAATGTCATTGCCAACGCCAATGTGATACGCGATAAAACCTCGGGTTTTGGTGTGCGTATCGAGCGAGGGTGTAATGGTCTTGAGGCTGTCATTATCCTGTTTGCAGCCATATTTGCTTTTCCCGCGCCGTTCAAACACAAGGTGATCGGTTTTATCGCCGGCTTTTTTGCCATTCAATTGCTGAACCTTGTCAGGATTATCAGCCTGTTTTACCTTGGGCAGTGGAATTACACGGCGTTTGAATGGTTTCACCTGTACCTGTGGCAGGCGTTGATCATCCTGGATGCCATGGTGGTCTGGCTGATCTGGTTGCGCCACCTGCCTGGTGCGCGAATTCGCAATGGTGAGCCTCAGCCGGAACCCGGTTGATGAAGGTGCTGATAGCCGGCTGCGGTGATGTCGGCAATGAGCTTGCCCGCCTGTTAATGCAGGATGGTCACGTTGTTTATGGTCTCAAACGTGATACCTCAAGCTTGCCGGATGGCGTGATTCCGGCAAAGGCCGATCTGCTCGATCCTCAAACGTTGACCGGCCTTCCTTCAGTCATTGACTGTCTTGTATATATGCCGACACCCTCATCACGTGATGAGCAGGGATACAGGGCGATATTCATACAGGGGCTCAGAAACCTCTGGTCTGCTTTAACCAGCGAACCCGGTCGCACCCTGTTGGTCTCCAGCACGGCCGTGTATGGGGAGTCAAAAGGCGGTGTTGTAACCGAGAACACCACACCCGCACCAACACGCTTCAATGGCCGGATATTGTTGGAAATGGAGCAGCTTGCAGCGGGTTTAACCAAAAAGCTGACCATTGCCCGGGTCTCCGGAATCTATGGCCCGGGGCGTGAGGGTTTAATTAGAATGGCGGCCGCTGATAATCTCGAAGTTCAACAATCTCCGCCGTATTATACCAATCGTATTCACCGCGATGATGCAGCGGCAGCCTTGAAACACCTGCTGTACCTCGACAACCCGCAAACCGTGTACCTGGTTTCCGACGACCGGCCGGAGCCTCGCTATGATGTCGTTTCATGGCTGGCCGCCATGCAGAACAAACCCGCACCGGCGGGTCTGACCATTTGTGATGCCGAATCTGGGAAACGGGTGGATAACACCCTGCTGCGCGACAGTGGGTTTACTCTGACCTATACGGACTACCGCGCAGGTTACGGCGATGTGCTAGAGCAACATAAACATAGCTAATCGTTATTGCAAAGCGGCCGGTTCACCAACCAAGCAGAAGCAACAGAAACTGAATGGCAATGAGTGCAAACAGGGGCGACAGGTCGATGCCGCCCAGTGGTGGAAGCACTTTGCCAAACGGCCTCAGTACGGGTTCTGTCAATTGATGGATCAACGGGATTAGCGGATGGCGGGACTGGCTGGCGATCCAACTGACAATGACCCGGGCAATAATCAGCACCAGGTAGGTCAGTAATAGCGTAATCAGCAATTTTCTGATCGCGAACAGCAACAGAAACTGAAAACCAAACTCCGCCTGGCTGATCAGGCTAATAACCGTCAATTGCACCAACTCGATCAGCAGCATAACGACCACGGAAGCTGTATCCAGCCGGCCAATCGAGGGGATCAGGCGGCGAGCCGGAACCAGCACCGGGTTCGTGACTTTAATCAGGAACTGGCTTAACGGGTTGTAAAAATCGGCCCTGACCCACTGCAGCAGCAGACGCAAAAGCAGGGCAGTAACATAGAGATCGCTGATGGTTGAGATCAGGTAGATTAAAGCTGCCGTGATATTCATAGTGATTCTTCCTCAGCTGCGAGTTCGGCGCCACGCCTGGTAGCTGCTTCAACCGCTGCATTGACCACGTCCTCAAAATGGCTTTCGCTGAACATTTTCATGGCCGCCTCGGTTGTGCCTCCCGGCGTGGTGACACGTTTCCTTAACTCTATGACGTCGGCATCGCTTTGCACGGCCATCGCGCTGGCCCCATGAGCGGTATGCAGGGCGAGCTTGGCGGCCACTTCCGGGGGTAGCCCGAGACGGGCGCCGGCATTGCGCAGGGTCTCGATCAGGTAATAAAAGTAAGCCGGGCCGCTGCCGGACACTGCTGTTACAACATCCAGCAAACTTTCTTTTTCAAGCCACACAACCTCTCCGGCAGATTCCATCAGGTTTTGTGTCAGCTCACGTTGGGCGAGGCTGCAATTGACACGTGCATACATGCCGGTAATGCCGAGACCAATCAATGCAGGCGTATTGGGCATGGTGCGTACGATGGGTGGATTGGATGGAAGCCGGGCCGCGATATGACTGGTCGGGATTCCCGCAACAATGGAGATCACCAGTTGCTCATGGGTAACCTTATCGCGGATTTCCTCAAGCACAACCGGTAGCACCTGGGGTTTTACTGCCAGCACTATGGCGTCCATATCCTCAATGGCATCCACGGCATTATCATAGCAGGCTACCGGCCAGCGTCTTTGCAGTCGCTCGCGAACACCCTCGCCGGGATCGGCGACCTTGATGCGGTCAACCCTGTGACGTGAAGCAAACAGGCTGCTGATTAATGCAGTAGCCATATTGCCCCCGCCGATAAATGCGATTCTCATACTCTGTCCCTTTAATGCCTTTAATGCGGCCCTGTAATATGGCCCTGTTCCGGCCGCTTGCCCAACAGGTCTGTGCCGATACGAACCATGGTGCTGCCTTCATAAATGGCAGCCTCCAGATCATGTGACATACCCATCGATAATGTGTCGATATCATGGCCGTCGTCTTTCAGTTTTTCAAACAGGATTTTTACCTTTCTGAAACTGGCCCGTTGTTGTTCCCGGATATCGGTGTGCCGGGGCAGGGCCATCAGCCCCCTAAAACGTATATTTTTCAGGGTGCGGGCAAAGTCCGCCAGCATCGGGATGTCTTCCGGACTTGCGCCGGCCTTTTGTGGCTCCCGGTCGATATTGACCTGCAGACAGATATTCAGGGGCGCCGGTTTTTCCGGTCTTTGTAAGGACAGGCGCTGCAGCGTTTTTTGCCTGTCAACGCTCTGCACCCATTGAAAATGTTCTGCCAGTGCGCGGGTCTTGTTGGACTGTATGGTTCCGATAAAGTGCCATTCAATATCAAGCTCAACCAGTGCCTGCTGTTTTTGCAGGGCTTCCTGCAGTTGATTTTCGCCGAATGACCGGATGCCCAGTTCGTTAAGGGCAATAATCCGCTCTGCCGGGTGACGCTTGCTGACGGCAAGCAATGAAACCGCGTCGGCAGGTCTGCCGGCGTCGAGACAGGCCTTCCGGATTCTTTGTTTTACTGACTTCAGCCTTTCAAGTTGTTCATTCATGTTGCAGTGCGTCTGTGCTTTGTCTAAGGTTACGTTAGTTGCGAATTTAGCCAAGGAATTAGGTTCATGCATTTTGCACGTAATAAGTTCATAATTGTATTGTAACGCGACCAGTCTCCACGCAAGGAGGGATTAATGGATATTGCTGAATTACTGGCTTTTGCAGTCAAGAATAATGCTTCGGATCTTCACCTGTCATCCGGTTTGCCGCCAATGGTCCGCGTGGACGGTGATTTGCGCCGTCTGAATCTGCCCGCTCTCGATAATCAGCAGTTGACCGAGCTTTTGTATAGCACGATGAGTGATATGCAGCGCCGCGACTTCGAAGCCAACCTGGAGGTGGATTACTCCTACGCCGTGCCTTCGCTGGCGCGTTTCCGCGTCAATTGTTTCCACCAGGACCGCGGTGTGGGCGGCGCTTTCCGTACCATCCCTGCAGCTGTATGGACATTGGAAGATATCGGTGCGCCACCCTCTTTCAAGGACATCATTAACGTCCCGCGTGGACTCATTATTGTCACGGGGCCAACCGGTTCGGGTAAGTCCACTACACTGGCGGCGATGATCGATCACCTCAACACGACACAAGCCGGGCATATCCTGACCATTGAGGACCCGATCGAATTCGTACATGTTTCGCGAAAATGCCTGATCAACCAGCGTGAGGTCCATCGAGACACCCATGGTTTTAACCAGGCATTGCGCTCGGCACTGCGTGAGGACCCGGATATTATCCTGGTCGGTGAAATGCGTGATATCGAAACCATTCGCCTGGCCCTGACTGCGGCGGAAACCGGTCATTTGGTTTTTGCCACGTTGCATACGAGTTCAGCGGCCAAGACCATCGACCGTATTATTGATGTTTTCCCATCTGGTGAAAAATCCATGGTTCGTTCAATGTTGTCCGAGTCCTTGCGGGCGGTGATTGCGCAAACCCTGATGAAACGCATCGGCGGTGGCCGTATCGCTGCCCATGAAATCATGTTGGCCACACCCGCGATCAGGAACCTGATCCGCGAGGACAAGGTTGCACAGATGTACTCCGCCATTCAGACCGGTCAGAATGTTGGCATGCATACGCTTGACCAATATCTTGAGGGCCTGGTTAGCCGGGGCATTGTCGCTCGTCAGGAAGCTGCCCGAAAGGCAGTCGACCGAAAATTATTCATGTAGGCGTTAACGGCCTGTTGCCAGGCGGCAAGGTCGTGCAGGAAATGGAGGTGTGATATGAGTGCAGTAGAAGATTGGTTGCGCAAGGTTCACGAGGAAAAAGGTTCCGACCTTTTTGTCACTGCAGACGCGCCTCCGTGTATGAAAGTACACGGTAAAATGCGACCGATTTCGACCGAGGTGCTGTTACCCGAGGAAGCCAGCGAGATCGTCTTCAGCCTGATGAACAAGAAGCAACTGAGGGAGTTCCAGGAAACCCTCGAGTGCCAGTTTGCCATTGCTTTGGGCGAAGAGGTTCGCTTCAGGGTCAGTGCTTTTTACCAGCAGGCGCGTGTTGGCATGGTGTGCCGGCGTATTGAAACCAACATTCCGACGTTTGAAGACCTGGGTCTGCCGGATATGTTGACGGACCTGTCAATGGCCAAACGCGGTATCGTACTGTTCGTTGGTGCAACCGGCACCGGCAAATCCACCTCGCTGGCGGCCATGGTCGGTTATCGCAACCAGAGGATGAGTGGTCATATTATCTCGGTCGAAGACCCCATCGAGTATGTTCATTTTCATGGCAAGAGCCTGATTACGCAGCGAGAGGTCGGCATAGACACGGATTCCTTTGAGGTCGCATTGCGCAATACGCTGCGCCAGGCGCCGGATGTCATCATGATCGGTGAAGTGCGCACCCGTGAAACAATGGAGTATGCGATTACCTTTGCCGAGACCGGTCACCTGGTTTTATGTACGCTGCATGCCAATAATGCCAACCAGGCGCTTGACCGTGTCCTGCATTTCTTCCCGGAAGAGGCCAAGGAGCAGGTGCTGCTCGATCTGTCCTTTAATATGAAAGCCATCATCGCGCAGCAGTTGGTGCCGTCTGCCGATCAGACCCGGCGTTGGGCGGCAGTCGAAGTTCTGCTGGCCACGCCATTGGTCCAGGAACGGATTCGCAATGGCGAGGTCGGTGAATTGAAAAAGATCATGGCCGAGTCTAACCATCATGGCATGGTCACGTTTGATCAATGTCTTTTCAGGATGTACCAGGAAGGCAAAATTAACTACGATGAGGCCATACGCCATGCAGACTCAGCGAATGAAGTACGCCTGGCTGTGAAGATGTCTGAAGGTGGAGATGCTGACACATTAATAGCTGGATTGCGGGACGTGGAAGTACTTGACTATTGACAGTCAATCGACCACCAGGACAGCGGTTTAACGGAAAATTCCACAAGGATTAACTATTTTTTAACGGGCAC
>JBFFWN010000179.1:0-7350 GCA_041570235.1 Lysobacterales bacterium
CGTGGCTCGGCTTGTAACTCAATGCCAAAACGGTCTTTAACCGAGGCCTGGATGGCCTCGGCAAGGGTCAGGATGTCCTGACCCGTGGCCTGTCCCTTGTTAATCAGGACCAGCGCATGCTTGTCATACACTGCCGCCTCACCCATGGAGCGGCCCTTCCAGCCACAGGACTCTATTAACCATGCCGCGCTGAGCTTGGCGTTTTCATCATCCACCGGGTAAACCGGAAGGTCGCTGTACTCTTTTGCAAGCGTCGTGGCCAGTGATCGGTTGACCAGAGGATTCTTGAAGAAGCTTCCGGCATTTCCTATTACCGTCGGGTCGGGAAGCTTACGTTGCCGAATCCGGATCACGGCGTTACTGACATCCCGGGCTGTCGGGGATTCAATCCCCTGTGTAAGGAGTTCATCGCCAATACCCGCATAAGCTAGCCTTGGCTTGAAATTACGGTCCAGGCGCAGACGAATGCGGGTGATGAGGAAGCGTCCCCTGTCCCTGGACTTGAAACGGCTATCTCGATAAGCGAAGTCGCAATCGGTGTTTTGAATGTCGTTGCGCTGTCCCGAAACCGAATCCAAGACCTCGACCGAGTGAAGAATATCGGCCAGTTCCACACCATAGGCGCCAATATTCTGGATCGGTGCTGCACCTGCGAGACCGGGGATCAGGGAAAGGTTTTCCAGGCCCGATAGTCCCTGGTCAAGACTCCAGACGACCAATTGATGCCAGTTCTCGCCGCCACAGGCTTCAATGAGCGCGGAGTCTTTCGATGTCTCGAGAATGGTTTTGCCGGTTATCCGGTTCAATATCACCCTGCCGCTGACGTCGCCGGCAAACAGGATGTTGCTGCCGTCGCCCAATACCAGGTCGTTCGCGGGGTCAAAAGCCAATTCGCCTGCGAGGATGTCCAGGTCGTTTTCGGTTTCAAGTGTGATCAATTCGCCGGCGTGTGCTTCGACTCCGAAACTGTTGTATTTTTTGAGGGAAGCATTCAGAACCCGCTTCATTTCTGTGACCGGGCCTTGATGGCTTTGAGGCAGTCATTTATAAGGTCCGGTCCCTTGTAGACAAAGCCGGTATAGAACTGGACCAGGTCGGCGCCCAGTTTGATCTTGTCTGCCGCGTCATTTCCGCTCATGATTCCTCCGGTGCCAATCAGCGCAACATCCTTGCCAAGTGACTGTCGGAACTGAGCGAGCACATGATCTGCCTGTTTCTTAAGAGGTGCGCCGCTCAGCCCGCCCTGTTCATCGGCATGTAGCTGTCCTTTGACCGCCTCGCGGGAAATCGTTGTATTGGTGGCAATCAATCCATCGAAGTGATTGTTGGTGACGATTTCCGCCATCTCGGGAATCTGCTCATCCGCAAGGTCTGGCGCGACCTTTACAACCATCGGCTTTCGCTGACCTGTTGCATCGGCCAGTTCGTTTCGTTTCCGGTCCAGTGTTCCGAGCAAATGGTCAAGCTGTTCGGCATCCTGCAAATCCCGCAAGCCCTTGGTGTTTGGCGAGGAAATATTAACCGTGATGTAGTCGGCATACGGGTAAACTTTAGCAAGACAGGTCAGGTAATCATCGACCGCCTTTTCATTGGGTGTATCAAAGTTCTTGCCGATGTTAATACCCAGGATGCCTCTGAACGTTCGCCGTTTGACCTGGCTGACCAGGTAATCAACGCCCTTGTTGTTAAAACCGAGCCGGTTGATCATGGCATTGGAAGCTTCCAGGCGGAATATGCGTGGTTTTGGATTACCCGGTTGTGGTCTCGGTGTGGTTGTGCCAATTTCGATAAAACCGAAACCCAGGGAACCGAGCGCATCGATATAATCGCCGTTTTTATCCATGCCGGCGGCCATTCCCACCGGGTTGGGAAAGTGCAAGCCCATCACGGTGACCGGCAGGTCATGTGTCTTGCATAACAGGTGGGTTGCGCCTACCCCGTAACCCAGGCGAAGACCTTCAAGCGCCAGGCCATGGGCGGTTTCGGGGTCTGCTAAAAACAGGGCCTTTCTAAGCAGGGAATACATGTCGGGACGCTCCTCGTAATTTGCGCGATATTATCGCATCGCTACAAGGCCGTTGCACTTTATCCGCGCTGATTGACGCCTAGGGCGCATAAAATTGGGGTTTGTTGATAAATTTACCCCGATTCGGGAACCACTGGCCAATGTGCTGGTCATATCGTGCAACAAAATGGTAAATCAGGATTGACCTCAATCATGTTATGCTCAACCATTAAGAATAAAAGCGAATGACAGCGCTACAACCGGTCAGGAAAAGCCATACCGTGCAGTTTCCCAGTGTGTCTTTTAAAAAGACGCGGAAGGAAGCCGGCCCGGTACACACATGCGGAGTGCAGGGCGGAGTGAGTGAAGCCAAAGTCGATCAACTACTAGTTGAGCGCGTACAAAAAGGCGATAAGGGTGCTTTTGACCTGCTGATTCTGAAATATCAGCATCGGATCGTCAGCCTGGTAACCCGTTACGTATCCGATTCGTCTGAAGCCCAGGATGTAGCCCAGGAAGCGTTTATCAAGGCATACCGGGCCATTGGCCGTTTTCGGGGCGAGAGCGCCTTCTACACATGGTTATACCGCATTGCGATCAATACTGCGAAAAACTGGATAGTTGCAAAAAACCGCCGCCCCCCCTCCAGTGATGTTGACGCGGTCGATGCCGAACAATACGGCATGAGCGATCGAATGTATGAAAGCAGCACACCCGAAAATGAACTGCTCCGTCAGGAGATTGAGCGGACGGTGTTCGAAACCATTGCAACACTTCCCGAAGATTTACGCACCGCCATCATGCTCAGGGAGATGGATGGCATGAGTTACGAGGAAATCGCCACCACCATGGAATGTCCTATCGGCACTGTCCGTTCAAGAATATTCAGGGCCAGAGAAGCGATTGATGAGAAACTAAAACCACTTATTGGTGGTCAGACAAGCAGTGGGGATTAATTTGAGATATCTGTAAAAGATATCCGGTACAGGTAATGAAAGAAATGAGTAAAGAATCATTAGAACACCTCTCCAGCTTAATAGATGGAGAGCTATCCCGGGAATCGGGCCTGTTTATCACACGTAGATTGTTTTCGGATGAAAGCATGTGTGACAAATGGGAACGATATCACTTGATACGCGATTGTATCCGTCAACCAGGCAGCAAGCAGGTCGTAACCGGTTTGTGTGTGGGTTTGAGAGCTTCAATTGAAGCTGAAGGCGTACCCGCAGGTTCTTCATGGATAAGCAATCGGTGGTTGAAGCCGGTATCGGGTCTGGCCATTGCCGCCAGTGTTGCCATGGTTGCTATTGTTGCGACGGCTCCTCAACCGGTTACTATTCAAGGCGGGGAAGGAACGGCGCAGGAGGCAAAGGCCCAACCGTTTGTCAGCCCGAACAGCTTGCCCTTATCACCGGGTTCACAAGCCGCCAGTTTCGCCCCGGCTCAACAGAACCAGTCCAACCGGCTGAATGCATACCTGTTGCGTCACAACCAGATGGCGAGGACGGCAGGCCGGCAGGGTTTTGTGTCATTCGTGCCCATCATGGCCAATACGGCGGTATCAACACCAGACACAAAGATGGAAGACTCAGGCGCCAACGAAGTGCGCTCGGAACAGGAAGCTGTTGAAAACAGATGAACCTGTTACGTCCCCGGTTTATTTTTCTTCTGTTATTAACCGGTTTTACAACCGGTGCGCTGGCAGGAAATCCCTCGAAGGCAGGTCAATGGCTGGAACAGATGACCACGGCCATGAGCCAGATGAGTTACCAGGGCACCTTTGTTTATGTCCGTGAAGGGGTGGTCGAATCGATGCGCATTACCCACGTCACCGATGAAACGGGCGTGCGGGAACGTATGTATTCGGTCAATGGGCCTTACCGTGAGGTGATCAGGGATAGTAAGGGCGTACGCTGTGTTTTGGAGGATTCGGCTTCCGTTGTTGAAGACCAGGTGGTCGCAAGTTCATATTTTCCCGAATTGCCTTTGTCCATCATCGATGGCGACAACAGTGGATATCGTCTTGGCATCGGCAAACAGGTCAGGATCGCCGGTTATTCGGCCAGGCAAATCAGAATCTCCCCAAAGGATAATTTTCGTTACGGCTATGACCTGTGGCTCGAAATCAATACCGGCCTGCTGCTGAAGTGGGTGTTGTATGACAGTGCGGAAAATCCCATCGCAAATTTGATGTTCACCGATTTTGCCATTGGATCCGAGGTTGACCTTGCTGAGCTCGAGTCGGATTCAAGGCCTGAAGATTTTATCGAGATGAAAACATTCAGTCTGCATAAAACGGTGGTAACCCAGGCCAATCCGCGCTGGCAACCGGCCAAATTGCCGCCCGGTTTCAACCTCGCTTCCTACAGTCACAAGAAAGGCGCCGAAGGTGTTTATGAGCACATGGTGTACAGCGACGGTCTTGCCGCTGTTTCAGTCTACGTGGAAGAAAATGCCACTCAGGCTGATGTCAGGCCCGGGGTCAGCCAGTTGGGCACCAACAATGCGTTTACCAGGAAAGAGGGTGACCTGCAGATCACCGTTATTGGTGAAGTCCCGGCCATCACCGTTAAATCTATCGCCAATGAAATTGCCCGGTCGGTTGCTGCCAAATAGCAAGTCACTCCAGGCATGATCGAACAGAACGTGAAGGTGTTACGTTGTCAGGATGACCGTCTCTGGGTGCAGATGGGTTCACAATCCGGCTGCAGCGCATGTGAAGATGGAAAAGGATGTGGTGCAGGTGTGTTTTCCAGGCTTTTACGCCGCAAACCCGTGGTGTTGGAATTACCCCGCAACGAGCTTGAGATACGGGCGGGTCAGATGGTGACCCTTGCCATACCGGAAAAAGCATTTATCAGCCTGGTGCTCGGTTCGTACGGCTGGCCGCTGTTGGCAGCACTGGCGGGTGGAAGTGCAGGGAACAGCATGTTCACCCATTGGCAGGCGGGTCCGGTTTTTATCGACATGGGTACCCTGGTGTTCGCTGTGTGCTGCGGTTACCTGGCACTGCGTTTCTATGCCGGCCGATACCGTGCGAGTGGTCTGAGAAGCAATTTACAGTCATTGGTTTATTATCCCGCTGCCAACCCCAATATGTGCATTAGGAATGGTTCCCGGGCGCCTGGCAAGAGCGAATTGTGAACCGAATGGATCAGGAATTTTATTTATTGGAAATCGGAGCAGAAATATGAGACAGAAGATTTGGTTGCAATTTGCAGCGCTGCTGATGTTAATGATGAGCATGCCGTTGATGGCGAAAGTAAGTGGTTTGCCGGACTTTACCGAACTGGTTGAGAAGGCCGGTCCGGCGGTTGTCAATATCCGCGTGACACAGTTCGGAACACGTGACCGCCGTTCTGCGCAACGGGATGGGTCGCGGGGTGAACAACCGGAAGACCACCCGGAGATACCGGAATTTTTCCGTCGTTATTTCAATGTGCCAGACGGTCAGGGTGAACCCGATCGTCAGGGCGCCGGTTCAGGGTTCATCTATTCCGATGATGGTTATATTTTGACCAATCATCACGTCATCGATGGCGCCGATGAGATCATTGTGCGAATGGCTGATCGCCATGAGTTCGAAGCAGAGTTGATCGGCTCGGACGAAGCCAGTGATATTGCCGTGTTGAAAATCAAAGCCGAAGGAAAACTTCCATTCCTGCGTTTGGGTGAATCCGAATCCGTCAAGCCGGGTCAGTGGGTTGCTGCCATCGGTTCACCTTTCAACTTTGAGCAAAGTGTGACCGCAGGTATCGTCAGCGCCAAGGGCAGGACCAATCGAGCGCAGCAATATGTGCCATTTATCCAGACGGATGTGGCCATCAACCGCGGGAATTCCGGCGGACCATTGCTGAACATGGATGGCGAGGTCATCGGTATCAACTCCTGGATACTCAGTTCCGGTGGCGGTTATATCGGTTTGTCCTTTTCCATTCCTGTCGAGGTAGCTGCGAGCACGGCGAAACAGTTGCGTGAAACCGGCAAAGTGGAACGCGGCTTACTCGGTGTTATCATCGGTGCTGTGACGCGCGAGATGGCGGAAGCGCTTGACCTTGAGCGGCCGGCCGGCGCGCTGGTCAACGACACGACCCCCGATGGCTCCGCAGACCGGGCCGGTATTGAGCCGGGTGATGTGATACTGGAATTCAATGGTCAAACGGTTGAAACGTGGAATGATCTGCCGCCGCTGGTGGGCGCCAACCCGCCTGGCACCGAGGCCAAGGTTCTGGTCAGCCGGGAAGGCAAGGAAAAGACGTTTACCGTGACGCTGGACGCTTTGGATACTGACAGTGAAACAGCACTGGCGGGTGGTTCCTCCGGAGCCCAGACAGACAATGTGCTGGGCCTGGTGGTCGAGAACATCAGTACTGAACGCCGGCGAGAGCTGGGTGACCCCGAAGGCGGGGTCGTTATCACGGATATCGAAAGTGATGATGCCTGGCGGGTTGGATTACGACCGGGTGACGTGATCCTGATGATCAATAACCGCAGTGTTGAAGACCTGGGTGATTTTGAAGAACTGGTCAAAGACATCGAACCCGGACGGGCCGTGGCATTGCGCATCTGGCGTAATGGTGTAGCGAGTTTTATTGCTTACACGCCGCGTGCAGAAGAGAAAGATGAATAGTCGGTTGATGGATATGCGACGCTGTCTGCCCGTTGGTCGTAGTGAATCGACAATTAGCCCGATGAAACGGGAATGATTCAGTTATAATAACGGGTTGCGAAAATGGAGGCCATCCGTTGATGTCAACGGATGGCCTTTGATTGTTCAGATTGACTATTACTATTGACGGTTCACGGCTGAAACACCACATGGATCAAAAATTTATCCGGAATTTCTCGATCATTGCCCATGTTGACCATGGTAAGTCGACCCTGGCTGATCGTTTTATTCAACTTTGCGATGGCCTGACCGAGCGTGAAATGTCGGCGCAGGTACTTGATAGTATGGATATCGAGCGGGAACGTGGTATCACGATCAAGGCTCAGAGCGTGACATTGGATTACGAGGCCGAGGACGGACAGGTCTATCACCTGAATTTCATCGACACCCCCGGCCATGTGGATTTTTCCTACGAGGTATCACGCTCGCTGGCAGCCTGTGAAGGCGCCTTGTTGGTGGTCGATGCAGCCCAGGGCGTGGAGGCGCAAAGTGTGGCCAATTGCTACACCGCGGTGGAGCTTGGTCTCGAAGTTATTCCGGTACTGAACAAAATTGATCTGCCGTCGGCCGAACCTGACAGGGTCAAGCAGGAAATTGAAGATATCATCGGCATCGAAGCACAGAATGCCATTTCGGTCAGCGCAAAAACCGGTGTTGGTGTTGACCTGGTGCTGGA
>JBFFWN010000180.1:0-7297 GCA_041570235.1 Lysobacterales bacterium
ACCAGCTATGGATCGTCGCCTTGGTAGGCCTTTACCCCACCAACAAGCTAATCCAACATAGGCTCATCCAATAGCGCAAGGCCCGAAGGTCCCCTGCTTTGTTCCGTAGAACATATGCGGTATTAGCGTGGATTTCTCCACGTTATCCCCCACTACTGGGTAGATTCCTATGCATTACTCACCCGTCCGCCACTCGTCAGCGCCAGGTTCACCCCGAAGGGATCACTAAGGCCTGTTACCGTTCGACTTGCATGTGTTAAGCATGCCGCCAGCGTTCAATCTGAGCCAGGATCAAACTCTTCAGTTTAAAGTTTTCGATGTCCAACCGAGGTCGAAACCCCAATCTTCCATCTAATAGTTTTAGCTTAAAGCTGAACCTTGCTCCAAATCAATTTTATATACATAAAACGTTTCTAGTGCATGGTCGCTCTTCTATCATGGCTAGTATCCATGACGCGAGCGCCCACACAAGTTACCTGTTAATTTTTAAAGATCGGTATATCTACTGATTGCATTTCGCTCATCAGTCCAACACAAAATCGCTGCGACGTTTCCTTTCGGTTACTGCCGCATCGGAAGACTCTTTTCAGAATCTCACCCCAGTGCTGGAGCGGGCCGCCCATTATATATGCTGTCTTATTAAAAGGTCAACATATTATCGTCATTTAATTTCGTTTCCGAAGCTGTCTGACGTCGAGCGAAGGCGCATTATAGGGCCGTGAATCCCTGTGTCAACAGTTGTAGTAAAAATAATTCAAAATAATTGAAATTAGTTTTTCAATTGCCCCAGCCTGGTCACAAGAAGGTCGATCTCAAGGCGGCCACAACCACCTGGAGACACCCGATTTATAAGGCTTTTTGCAATTTGCTCGTCATCAAGATCACGACATTGCTCGGTTGCGGTCTTGTATGCATCCCGAAACGGAATTCCGTTCTTGGCCATGTCCAGGGCACGATCAGTGGCCAGCATTTCTGCACCAATAGACGCCTTCATCCGCTCAACCTGCCATTCAAACGATGATAAAAGCCCCGGCAACAGGGTTAAAGCCTGTAGTCCTTTCTCAAAAGCACGCAATAAGGGTGGCTTGGTAGCCTGCAAATCACGCTGATAACCGGATGGCAACGACAGGACCGATGCCAGTTCTGTCTGGGCGCCCTGGATCACACCGTGTACGGCTCTTAAAAGCTCGACGGTATCCGGGTTGTTTTTGTTTGGCATGATGCTCGAACCCGTGCAGTATTGTGCCGGCAGTTTCACAAAACCAAACTCATGGGTCGTAAACAGGCTCAGGTCCCAGGCCAGCCGCCGCAGGTCCAGTGTGCAGGCGGATAGCACCGACAGCGCCTGCAGCTCAATCTTGCCCCGGCTGTTTTGTGCATATTGCGGGTTTACCACCAGGCGCTTGAAACCCAGGTCACTTGCAACCTCCTCCCGCGCCAGGTTCAAATTGACACCGAAACCCGATGCGGTACCCAGTGGCGATGCATCCAGCCAGTCGGAGGTCAGTTGGGCGAGCTCAGCATTGTCAATAAAAGCCTCGGCATGACCAGCCAGCCACAAACCCGCCGATGAAGGCATGGCGGATTGCAGGTGGGTATAACCCGCCATGGGTAAATCACCTTCAGCTTCCACTCTTTTGATTAACACTTCAGCAATATCAATACAGACCGACTTGAGCTGCCGGAGCCGGTCCAGCATGAATAGCCGCAAGGCCACAGCCACCTGGTCATTACGGCTGCGCCCTGTATGAATCTTCCTGCCGATATCGCCCAGCATATCTGTCAGCCAAAACTCGATGGCCGAGTGACCGTCTTCAAAACTGCTGTCCAGCTCCCTGCTGCCCTGCAGAACATCCTTCTCAATCTGCTTCAACGCCTGCTGCAGCGCCTCTGATTCTTCATCGCTCAATATATTGATGCGGTGAAGCCCCCTTGCATGGGCAGCGCTGGCGCGAATATCAAATAGCAGCAGTTGTTTGTCGAGCTGAACATCCTCGCCCGCCAGAAACGCCATAATGGCAGGGTCTGCAGATTCGCCTTTACCTGCCTTTTTCCAAATCAAGTCTTTCATGGGTCTATTCCCGCATTTTCTGGCAAACCAAGCGCCAGGTTCAGATTCTGCATGGCCTGGGAAGCCGCTCCTTTCAATAAATTATCCAGAACAACCACCGAGCAAGCCTGTGACCTGTCACGCTCATCGACGGCAAAACCACCGATATGCACATCGGCTGTGCCCTGCACTTGCCTGACCTCGGGTATCGCGCCGGTCACCTTGACCCTTGGCTCACCCTTATAGTACTGCCTGAATAGCGACTCCAGTTCCTCGATCGAGGTTACATGGTCGAGCTTGAATGAGATGGTCAGCGAGATTCCACGGAAAAACGCCGCCACGTGCGGCATAAACCTGACATTTGTTCCCAGCTGGTAGCTGATTTCTTTTTCATGCACGTGACCACTCAATGCATAGGGCACCAGGTTGTCGCGTAACACCTCCGGGTCATTCTTGCGTGACGGGGTTTTACCCGCACCACTAAAACCGGAAACCCCGAATATGGCCGGCGCTTCAATCAGGTGTTCTTTTATCGGTAACAGCCCCAGTTGCGAACCGGTGGCGTAACAACCCGGGTTGGAAATGAGCTTAGCAGCAGAAATCTGCTCCCTGAAACGCTCGGGCAAACCATAGGTCCACGATGGGTCAAACCTGTAATCGGCGCTCAGGTCAAGAATCACGCTGTCTGGAAACGCCGCGCCGATAGCATGCACCCACTCACCAGCAAGGTTGTTGGGCAAGGCCAATACCCAGGCATCTGCCGGGTATTGGGCCACACCCGCGGGCTCAAGGGATGTGAACACCCGTCCATCGTCGGGCCAGGCTTCACAGGTCGAGTTCAAGCTCAAGCCGGCCTCACTGCGCGAACTCGCGATGCCCAGATCCATCAGCGGATGCCGGGAGATTAGCCCCAACAATTCGGAACCGGTATAACCGCGCCCGCCGATGAGGTTAATTGTTTTGATTTGGCTCATTGGGCAACCCAGCCGGAATCACGCGACAATGAATCCTCTACGCACTGCTGTCGCAGGGCCGTATCATCGATGCCGATGGTAAATACCACCCATTCATCGGAACGATTGCTGCTATCGGCCTGCAGGAAATACCACGGGGTTACCGGGTTGCTATAACGTGAGCGCCAGTACAATGCAGGATACCGAGCCCTCAGTACCTGCCAGATTGCCGCCCCGAGACCCTCACCTTGAGCAGCTGAAGTCACTACAAATTTATCCAGGTAAGGCAACCCGCCAACACCGGCGGTCAGTACCGCGGCCGCACGGCCGGTTTCCGAAAGCAGCACCAATGGTTGATTCAGCTTTTCAAACCAGTCTTCACGCAAGGTCCTGCCAAATGATTGCTCAACCAGATTCTTGACCACGCTGAGCGTATCCGCGTCAGGGTTCTTCAGCACATTGATCGACTCACCCTTTCTGACCAGCGTACCCGCACCCCGGTAGGTAAAAAGCTCCCTGGTCAGGTTTGCGGCGGAGGTAATGGAAACCGAGGTATCGTCCGGTAACTGCTGCAGCATTTCATTGATCTGTTGAAGCTTTAAACGCATGCCTGAGTGCACCCATGGCTGCTGCATCAGCGCATCGTAATCGTTGGTCAGGCTTACCGCGGTGATAATGCGGCCCTGCCGGTCCAGTAATCCGCCCGTGGGTGACAGAAAAATAACCTTGTGCGGCCGCAGCTTCCAGACCAGTTCACGCGTTGCAATATCGGCATTGATATTCAACACCTGGCCCGAAGGTGACTCGCCAAGGCAGGTTAATACAGGCACTGAGCCACTGCGGACCGCGCTTTCCACGGCGGTCAGGTCCACTGATTCCACCTCTCCGACAAGGCCGAATTTATCCTGATCCAGGTAACTGCACTGGAATACACCGTGCTGGATTCCCCTGGCCCTTATGCCCCTGGCCTCCAGTGCTTCAACAAGACGCAGGTTTTCCCTGTACATCAGTGGCCGGGCAACCGACATGACATCCTCACCAGTGACGCGCAGACCCTCGTGCCGCACCGTTTCGATGCCGGCATCGGTCAGCGCCTGGTCCAATTGCGGGCCTGCACCATGAAGCACGACCGGTATCAAACCCAGTCGGTGAAGAAATGCCAGGGCCGATGTCAGCTCATCCAGGTGATCGCGCAATATGCCACCACCCACCTTTACCACGGCGAAGCGCGCCTTATTGGTACCGGAAAACTCTTTAAGGTACTGCTGTGCTTCCCTGCTGGAGCCCAGCTGGGCCAGCAATTCATGGACTATCTGACGTACATCGGTCATAACGTTCTACCAGTTAGCTTTAATGTGTTACCAATTTCGTGTAAATACCCAGCGCCATTTGCAGTTGCTCGATACTGACCCACTCGTCCAGCACGTGGGCCTGGGCGATACTGCCGGGACCCAGGACGATGGCGGGAATATCCGCCGCAGCAAATAACGAGGCCTCGGTCCAGAAGTCAACGGCTGGCCCCTTTGTTATTGCGTGACGGTTTACAAAGCCCAGGGCTTCGCTGGTATCCCTTTCACCGGTGGGCAGCGGTGGTCCGGAAAACGGCACATGCCATTGCGCTGAGCCGCTGTCATCCAGCGCCGACATCTGGCCAAGAAAATCATCGTTGCTCTCGCCAGGTGAAAGACGGGCGCTCCAATGCAGCCTGGCATCATCAGCGATCACATTCGATTTGATACCGCCGTGTATTTCCCCCACGTTAAAACAGGGGCGGCGTCCCTGATCATCCATTTGCGCTGCATGATCGATCGCCGCTTTTACCCATGCAGACAGTTTGTGCAAGGCATTATCACTTAAAGCGCGCGGCTCAGACGAATGACCGGAGACACCGGAGAACCGGCCTTTTACCGACAGGTAACCCCGGTGACTTAACACGGCAAGGCAATCGGTCGGCTCAGCCACAACCACCTGTGAAAAAGCCCTGCTTTGATCCGTCTTCACAAACTCGCTGATACAGCAACCGCTGGCGCCTTCCTCATCGGTGGTAAACAGTATCGCCATCGGCTCAGTTGTGTGCTCGGCGATTTCCAGCAAGCAGGCGGCCGCGCCCTTGATATCGCAAACACCACGGCCATAAACACGGTCGTTTTCGCGGGTCATTTCCAGTGCCGGATAACGGCCACCGTCAATCACCGGAACCGTATCCAGGTGTACATTGAATAACAATGACGGGTTTCCCCGCTTCGCCAGGAAGCTGATACGGCCCAAACCATGATCGTTGATATCAATATTGAAACCCGGACCCAGCGTATCTTTCAGCCAGGCAAAAATGGGTGAACCGGCGTCCAGCGAACGCGGTGGGTTCTGCGTATCAAACGCCACCAGGCATTCAAGTTTATTCAGTACGCCGGTGATATCCATTACGACTTGTTCCTGACCCGCATGGCCGTGGTTGAACTCTGTCCGGTCAGCTTTATGAAGCCTTCCGCCTCGGACGGTGACCAGTTACAGCTTTGCGCGTAGACAGCATCGGGATCCGAAACAATATATTCAGAATCCACCGCAACCGCGTGCAGGGATCCACCCGTTGTTTCCAGCGTCACCGTGCCGGTCACATAGGACTGCGAACTGGCCAGGTAGGCCTCCAGGTCCTGCTTGTGCGGTTCATAAAAGAAGCCGCTGTAAACCATTTCCGCCCAGCGTTGCGCCACCTGGTGACGGAACTGGTTCTGGAAACGCGTATTGACGCAGTCTTCGAGCCCCTGGTGAGCCAGTAACAGCGCATCGATTCCAGGGCATTCAAAAACTATACGGCCTTTCAGACCGATGGTGACATCACCGGTATAAATATGCCGGCCGACACCGAATTTGCCAAATTCGGCATTCAGGTGCTTCAGGATATCAGCGCCGCTCATCTCCTTGCCATCAACGGCCACCGCCCTGCCCTTGTCAAACCGGATGGATACTCTCAAAGGCACTTCGGGCCACTCCATTCTGGGGCGGGATAACTGCCACGTATCCACGCCGGGTGCTTCAAACTCATCGATTTCGCTACCCGATATGGTTACACCCAGCAGATTTTCATTGATCGAATACCTGCCGGTTTTCACAGGTATGGAAACACCGGCTTTTTTCAGGATTTCAATTTCGATATCGCGGATATTGCCGGACTCTTTTTGCAGATCCCTGACCGGAGCGTGGATGTCATAGTCACCCAGGCTACGTACCGTCTGGTCAAAACGCATCTGGTCGTTACCCATACCGGTGCAGCCATGTGCAAAATGCCGCGTGCCCAGTTCATCACATAACTGCAGGCTTAAACGGACAATCAGGTAGCGGTCGGAGCACAACATCGGGTACTCACCCAGCATCCTTGACTGGCTCCACACCAGGGGCACGACAAATTCATCCCAGATCAACTGGCTGGCATCAACCACATGATGCTTGTGCGCCCCCAACGAGATGGAGCGTTGTTCAATCCAGTCAACCTGTTCGGGTGTCAAACCGCCGGTATCCACGAACAGCGTGTGCACTTCATAGCCCTGTTCATTCAAATCCAGAACGCAGTAGCTGGTGTCCAGCCCACCGGAAAAAGCCAGTACGACGGGCGTCTTTTTATCTGTATTCATTTGTTTGCTCCAAGCAAGGTCATCATCAGTGCTTTTTGTACATGTAACCTGTTTTCGGCCTCATCCATGGCCATACAATAGGGTGCATCCATCACACCATCGGTGGCTTTGACATTACGCCGCAGTGGCAGGCAATGGCTGAAAATACCGTTATTGGTCAGCGCCATCTTCTCTTCATTCACGATGAAGTGACGATAGTTTTTACGCAGTTCATACTCTTCTTCGGGCCGGCCGTAGTAAGGCAGGGCGCCCCAGCTTTTTGCATAGACAAAATCGGCGTCCCTGTAAGCTGATTCGATATCATGGCTGACCTGAAGGGAACCACCGCTGATGGCCGCGTTCTCTTTTGCCTTGTCCATGAACTGCGGATCCAGCAGGTAGTCCGGCTCAGGGCATAACAGGGTCACATCCATGCCAAACTTGGTGCCGGCCAATAATGCCGAATTGGCGACCGCGGTATTCAATGGCCTGGGGTGCCAGGTCCAGGTTAACACCATCTTGCGTTTCGCCACCGTGCCCAAGCGTTCTTTCAGGGCCAGCATCATGGCCATTTCCTGGCACGGGTGCACGATGGTCTCCATGTTGATCACCGGCACCGAGGAATACCTGGCCAGGGATTTGATCACACTGTCTTCACGATCCTTTGACCAGTCAATAAACTTGGG
>JBFFWN010000181.1:0-7273 GCA_041570235.1 Lysobacterales bacterium
CACCCACTTCTTTAAACGCCAAAAGCTGGAAAAGTTATGGGTGTCCTGGCTTAGCTCCAAATGCAATTCAGCATGTTCTGTGATGCACGGCTTCCTTCACGCAGTGCCGGTTCTTTCCGTTCCGGTGACTCACATGGTCAATGCCGGTCGCGACAGTGGACATATTGCCATCATGCGGAATCATATCGTCGTTCCCCATGGCAGTGGCGACCGGATCGGTCTCGGCAAACCCAACGCCGGTACTTGCCAGTGAGGCCATATTGTCGGGCGAATTGATAACTTCGCCTTTATCTGACACGCCGGCGGGGTCGTATTCACCGAACCCAATCCCGGCACCCGCCATTATTGCCTTGTCGTTACGTGTATTCATGGTTTTACCGGTATCTGGCATGCTGGCAGGGTCATACTCGCTGAACCCGATCGCATCATGTCTTTTCATCGGACCGGAGTGCGCCTCCGACATATGCATGGCATGTGTTTTCATGGCCATATGACCATGGCTGGCAATGGCTCCCGTGAAACGGTCATGTGCGAAAGACACAGTGGATATTGACAGTGCCAAAATGGCCCCCGTGGCGATGGATGCCAACAGTATGTTTTGCTTTGTAGTGCGGTTCATGATTATTACCTCCAAAAGAAACTTGTTTAAATGGCGGTGTCGCTCCCGAACGGGAAATCACGACAACGCGAATGAAATGGGCTCAGCTACCGGGGCAGCTGAATGTTCACAAGGCTTTTGGAGGTGGCGTGGCAGGACGGATCTCGCGGGTGTGTAAAACGACATCCAACCCGTCATGGTCGTGAGGTACCGTGTACGCGTAGGCTACGCACCCGGTTTCGGGCAGAAACACGGAAAAATGGTAGAAAAAGCAGGATTGAGCGTTTTGTTGCATGCAGTTAGAACCGTCACAACACGGCATGTCACAGACAAGGTCAGACTGATCCACGGAATCCAGCATAGCGATACCGTAGTGCTCTATTGACTGACTGCCGGCCGTTGCAGTGGTCGCCTGATGCATGAGCAATGCATGGACCTGGCTGGCGGAAACAGCGAGCGGATTGAAAACGATGGACAGAACCATGACCGTGCTGAAGAAACCGGAATTCACAGCTTGTCGAATTAATGAAATCATCTCATGTCACGCTCGGTTAAACCGGGTTGATTCGCAGTTCCATCCTGTTCCTGCGTTCGGTTGCTAATGCCTATATAAATTGCGACCGCGCAAAGAGAAACGAGTTCCAATTCGGACATCAATGATGGACCCCGGATTCCATGAATTCCACTACCTGGAAAAAATCCTTGACCTATACCCAAGGTACAGGTTCTAGAATGACCACAGGAACCGGGAACTTCGAACATTTGTTTGTCGTTCCTGTCTAAAAGAACCATCAATACAAGGAGTTGATAACATGTTGACGGTAGCCGCGCTGGCCAAATTGAGCAAAACGACACCCAATGCTGTGCGTTATTACACGCGACGGGGCTTGCTGAAGCCCGGGCGCAACCCGGACAACGGCTACCGTATGTACCAACCCAGGGATGTCGCGTGGCTGCGCTTTTTGCGCCAGGCGAAAGAACTCGGATTTACGTTGAATGAAATTTCCGAAATCCTGCATGAAGCGCGCCAGGGCCACTCCCCGTGTCCGCATGTACGCTCCCTGTTGCAGCACCGGATAGAGGAAAACCGGCAGCGACTGGAAGAGTTAATGGCGCTGCAGTTGCGCATGGAACAGGCTCTGGAAGCTTGGTCTGAACAACCGGACGGAATCCCGGACGGTCATTCGGTTTGCCACCTCATCGAATCTTCCGCCACTGAAGATTCCCAGGAATTAGCGGCTGTTAACCCTCACTTCCCGGGTTCTCTTCGTAAAACCTGCCCGGAGAAGAACTGAATATGAACCACGAATGCCATCACCAACACGATAACGCCGCGATTACCGATCCGGTATGCGGTATGAAGGTAACTTCCGACAGCGAACACCGCTTCACGCACGAAGGCGAGGAATACTATTTCTGTAGCAGTGGATGTTTGAAAAAGTTCTCCGCTGACCCCGGAAAGTACCTCAAACCGTCCACGAGCGATTCCAAACATGAAAATCACGATAACGAACAGGCCAGAACGGGTGCCGGGGTAGCCTACACCTGCCCGATGCATCCGGAGATCGTGCAGGATCACCCCGGCAGCTGCCCGAAATGCGGCATGGCGCTGGAACCATATTCGGTGGATGTCGAAGAAGACACCAGCGAACTGGACGACATGACGAGGCGCTTCTGGGTGGGCGTTCTGCTGGCCATACCGGTGTTCGTCAGCGCCATGGGGTCGGAACTCTGGCCTGGGGTAGCGGCTGAAATCATCCAGCCCCGCAACCGCCAATGGATCGAATTGTTACTGGCGACACCCGTCGTGTGGTGGTGTGGCTGGCCCTTTTTCGTGCGTGGCTGGCAATCGGTGAAGACCTGGAACCTCAACATGTTCACACTGATTGGCCTCGGTATCGGGGTCGCATGGACGTACAGCATTGTCGGCGTCGTGTTACCGGGAATATTTCCCGGAACAATACGCAATGAGATGGGTGTGATCCCCGTCTATTTCGAAGCCGCTGCTGTGATCACGGTCCTGGTCCTGTTGGGCCAGGTGCTTGAATTGCGCGCGCGCAGCAGCACCAATGCCGCCATCAAGGCCCTGCTCGGACTGGCTCCAAAGACAGCACGGATCGTGCGTGAAGATGGCGAGGAGGACATTCCCCTCGAGCAGATAAGGGCCGGAGATCGCCTGCGGGTTCGCCCCGGTGAGAAAGTCCCGGTGGACGGCCTTGTCGAGGAAGGCGAAAGCCATGTCGACGAGTCGATGGTGACGGGTGAACCCGTCCCGGTCGCGAAGTCGTCCGGTGACCGGCTGATCGGCGCAACGATCAATGGCACCGGCAGCCTGCTGATGCGTGCCGAGCGGGTTGGTGCTGACACATTGCTGTCCCAGATCGTTCAAATGGTGGCCGAGGCCCAGCGCTCTCGAGCGCCAGTACAGCGCATGGTTGACGTGGTGTCTTCCTACTTTGTGCCGGCGGTGGTTAGCGTCGCTATCGTGACGTTTGTAACCTGGTTTGCCTGGGGGCCGGAGCCGGCGCTGGCCCACGCGGTCATTAATGCGGTCGCCGTACTGATCATCGCCTGCCCATGTGCGTTGGGATTGGCGACACCGATGTCTATCATGGTCGGAACCGGCAAGGGCGCGGGCATGGGAGTATTGATCAAAAACGCCGAGGCGTTGGAAGTCATGCGCAATATCGATACCCTCGTGGTAGATAAAACCGGCACCCTGACCGAGGGGCGTCCTGAGCTTGTTGCTGTTACGGCAATCGAAGGTTTCGACGACAGGGACATTTTACGCCTTGCCGCCGGCCTGGAGCGCAACAGCGAACATCCGCTCGCGGAAGCCATCGTGCGCGGTGCGCAGGACCGCGGAATCGAGCCTGGGCGCAGTGAAAAATTCGAATCGATCACCGGAAAAGGCGTGACCGGCGCCGTCGATGGAAAGAAGGTGGCGCTGGGTAACCAGAAGCTGTTCGAAGCCGAGGACATTGATGCTGGTGATCTGCTCAAGCTCGCCGAAAGTGGCCGGGCTGATGGCCAGACCATCATGCTTGTGGCCATCGGGGGCCGGGCAGCGGGTCTGATCGGTGTTGCGGATCCCGTGAAGGAGACCACGCCGGAAGCCATTTCGGACTTACACGCAGAAGGCGTGCAGGTAGTGATGCTCACCGGTGACAGCCGTACCACGGCGGAGGCCGTGGCCGCCAGGCTCGGTATCGACCGCGTCGAGGCCGAGGTGCTGCCGGACCAGAAGGCAGACGTCGTAAAGCGCTTGCAAAAAGAAGGGCGAATGGTAGCCATGGCCGGTGATGGTATCAATGACGCGCCCGCGCTGGCCCAGTCCCACGTCGGTATTGCCATGGGCACCGGCACCGACGTGGCCATGGAGAGCGCGGGCGTCACGCTGGTCAAGGGCGACCTGCGCGGCATCGTCAGGGCCCGGCGCCTGAGCCATGCAACCATGCGCAATATCCGTCAGAACCTGTTTTTCGCTTTCGTCTATAACTCGGCGGGCGTGCCAATAGCTGCCGGAATCCTCTATCCAGTGTTCGGCTTGCTGCTATCGCCGATGATCGCGGCCGCTGCGATGAGCTTAAGCTCGGTTTCGGTAATAGCCAATTCCCTGCGCCTGCGGCAATTGAATCTTTGATGGCAAGGCCGCGTTGTTTGTGAGATTGCTTTTGTTCTGTCCACCAGCAGTGAAATCCGACCAGGGGCGCTTTTTATCAGGGCGGAACACCCTGGGCGGTTTATTTGCCGGGCACGGAGCATGGCCTACTTGAGATACGCAAGCCGGTCCGGTTCCTGAGCATAGGTAAAACAAACGCTATATTTACTTAAATATCAAAGTACCAAACCATCATTCACTCCAGTCATTCGATTGAAATGACGCGCATGTACGCACTAATGCCGTGGGCGCAGGGATGCGCACGACTGCATGGAAGCAGAATCCAGAGCACCTCATAGGTGCTAAGACTAGCTTAACAACTGGACCAGTTAATGCAGGCAGGTCAATTGGTTCCTGTAAATCCATCGAACTGGGTGTGTTCTCCAACATCCGTGGAATCCCCGAGTCCATTGATAACATGATTTATTCCGCCATTTAATCCAGCAAAATTAACAATATGGGTAAATTTAATCCCTGGATTGCAAGGCGCTTCGACAGAATTTTCAAGTCGGACCTCGTTAGTTCCTTTCGTGCCAATTTGTAGTTCCTTTTTGAAAAAGCTGTAAATACCGAGGCCCCAAGCTTGATGATTTTGAACATGATCGGCAACTTTGTACGAGGCAAAGCCTGCCTTGCCATTGTCATTCCATACTTTTAAATTGGGTGGATCATAAGGAATTTCAGACTGGTAGAAATAAGTTCTCCCATACTCGCCATTCCAAAGCGTTTGGTAATGTTGGAAATGCTCGCTAAATAATCCATATACTGTGACGTTATCTCCGTTAACGACAAGCCCGTGTTTACTTTTGTTGACCTCCCATTCTGCCCCTGATCCATGGTCCGCTCGCCAAAGCCAAAGGTGGTCAGCAATAACGTCATTACTGTTTATTGTTAAACAACTTTCAGCAGCACCCGGCGCTGGTCCGCCAACGCGGCAAAAAACATCACTCAAGCTGCTTGGGTTGTGGTGATGACTTTTTTTCGTTTTGCTTGTTCCAATTTGAATAAGGGAGGGTGAGTATTCAGGCCCTGCATCAACCATGAAACCTGCAAATTTAAGTCCTTCGACATCTTCTGCCACAATCACCGCTTTTCCTTTTTGTGGCGTAAAAGTGGCAAAACCAAGGCCGAGAATGATCGTATTGGGCCGATTTACCTGGATCGCTGAATCTATCAGATAGTTTCCTGGAGTAAGCAAAATGTTCTTCCCAGAATCAATGGCCTTGGAAATACTTTCAGCTGTGTCTTTTTCTGGAAATGCGATATGGAATTTATCTAACGGTATGAATTCCCCTTTTTCTTCATTTTTATCCCACGTAACGCCCCGTGAGTTTTCCATGACCTCAGGCACAAACACGGCGTAACCCTTTTTGGGGTCATAAGTTAAAAATGGCTTTTCTCTCACTCTGGGTGTGCGATCAACAGTTGTATAAGGCTTTTGGGGCCACAAATCTTTTGGCGCTCCCTCCACTCCGACAAAAACTTTGTTCCAGTTAGCGCCGTACCAGGCTCCAATTTCACTATTTCGCGTAAACCACTGCTGGCCGGTATCCAGGCCCGCCTTCCCCTCGATGATCGAGTTGCCGAGGAAGCCGCCGCTGGCCCAGTGATGTTTGTCAAAATGGATATTTCCCTTTACGTGCATTCTTCGGTAGGGAGCCGCCTGTGAAACAGCCCAATAAATCGTTTTGTTGTTGCGAGGAGTGACTTCAAAGTTTTCTGCCGAACGCCAGAATTGTGTTGTCACTTTGTTGGGTTTTGTTGTGGTTATCGACTGCACGGCACCCTTGATCTTGACGTCTCCAGGAACCCGGCCCAAACCTGAGGCCTGAACGTAAAAATCTATCGTTAAATCTAAGTCATACTCCCCAGGCTTGAACAAAAGGGCGATTCTTTCAGAGCTAAATCGTTGGTTTCTTTGTTGTTTGTGAATAGCATCTACCTGACTTTGGATGGTTTTCATATCCATTGAGTCATCAAAAACATAGACGTTGTCACCAAATAGTGGATCGTTGAAGTTTTTACTTGTCATGGCATAGAGTGCTATGGGAACGAGCGCTACCAGTAGCGCTAAAATCGATCCGCCGGTCAGTTTAGTCATGTGTTTAAAGTTAAGTGTAATTATTTTTTTCATTTTCCCTCGATGTACTGCTTAAATCGCTGTTGCCTTCATAACGCTGTTAACGTTTTCCTCTTAACCCTTTTTTTACAAGAGTTCACATAGTTTTGAGCAAAAAAACAAACAGTGAACCTTTATTATTAAATGAAGCCCCTTAGTTCATCAAATTGAGCATTTTTGGAGTATCGGAAGCATTAAATACATATTTTCAGCAACTGGAATATATCAAACTTGGCTTTTCACCAGCTTTTTGCCTAGGTTACAGCATGTTATGGCACGAATTTACTGGTAAAAGCCGAAATCTATCTCTTTGCCAGTAAATCTTGCGCCAATTACGACATCCTGGCGCAATAAACTCACCGCAACCAGGTTTTGAAGCGGTAAGGTTATTCCAGGATTGGGTTTATTCGCTCAGATCAACAAATCTATTGATGGACCTGGCGAAGCACGGCAAACCGGCAACAGGCTGCCGGTAAATAGCTCCCCTTTCTGTTCCAGGTGGGCAAGTATCGACCTGAAGCAGAAAGAAGACACCCATCATTTTGGCGGCAGAAAGAAGACACCCATCATTTTTGGCAATGGTATACATGGATATCCTGGCTAATTCCCGCTTTGTTGTGCTGTCACATGCGGATCAATCGATTTGAAGGACAACCTGCCCATACCAGAATGCACCCGGAATCGGGTGCCAGACATGCCTGTCTTAGTTTTATGCTATTTTAAATTGTCGCAAGTGGTGGGTGTCCTGACTTTTTTGCAAGTGGTGGGTGTCCTGACTTTTTTGACTTTTTTTGAATTTTTTTACTTCGGCAAAAAAAAGCCCTGCTCAGAAGGGCGGAGTCATCAACCCCGCCCCTCTGAAATCTTTGTCAATTGTTACTCAAATTTATGTGGC
>JBFFWN010000182.1:0-7164 GCA_041570235.1 Lysobacterales bacterium
GGTGCTGCTGGGACCGGATGTGCTGTAATCCGACCAGCGGTAGGCGAGGTCCAGTGTCATGTTGCGGGCAAATGACATGTTGGTCAGAAGAGGAACGTTGGCCTCCACAAAGATTTCGTTGACGGAATACCCGCCGGCAAGATCCTCCAGGTACCAACCCTGACCCAGCATATCGCCTTTTTTGTAAATTGTGTCGGCGGTTCTCTCGAAATTCACCTCGCGGTGCTCAAAGCCGGCTGCTGCCATGATAGCGCCGGCCGGCAAGCCCCACGGCGCCGTGCCGGTGACATAAGCCTGGATCACGCTGGTAGAAGTCTCTGCAGTGGCTATGCCGGTCCCTGAAATACTGTCGGCTGCTTCATGGCTAACCCCTTTGTAGGTGAACACCTGGTAGGGGATACAACCGGGGTCAGCCTCGCACAGCCGGGAATCCACGGCAACGGCAAGCTTGGGGCCAAGGAAGTCGTTGACATAGGTCGATGACGAACCGGTCTGGCCGTACATGTAGGACATGTCGTATTCCCAGTCATCTGTCAGCGAACCCTTGAGGCCGGTGACGATACGAAAACTGCTATGATTAAGAATATCCTGCCGTGGGCCTCCTTCTACATTGCGCTTGCCGATATAGATTCCGAAATCATTCTCACCGGGCCAAAGTTCCTCAAGAGATTTTCTGAAGTTTTCCGGGAAATAAGCATTGTCGAGCGGCAGTGGAGAAAAGGCCCAAAAAGTACCCGACTCCGCAATTTGAGCGTTGGTGTTGTCAGTAGTAAACATGGTTTCCAGATACGCCACGGCGTGCGGATTGATCTCATAGTCCACAAAGGCGCCCAGTGACCAGCGCTCATCCGGGCGCATGTAGAAATTGATCGGGGCAAAGTTATAAACGTTACTTGGGTTCCGATAGTCTTCCACCAACAGCGAATCGTCCGGTTGCAAAACCAGAAATTTTTCCTGATACCAATCGTAGCCATAGGGTCCCCCGCCGTCCCCTGTCAATGGTGCAATAAAAAAATTCGGTATTTCCGCGGCCCAGAATGAGCCGCCACAGGCTATGCCCATCCTGTTCAGCGAACAACTTGAGTAGTCGCGCTGTGCGAATAGAAGGGCATCGTTTGTGCGCCAGGTTGCATAAGCTGTGGCATTGCCGCGGCCTTCGGCGAAATCACTGCCGATGACGATACTGACGTTGTAGGCCTTCCCGTCAAGACCGGTGTTGCCAGTGGGATAGTCATAACCTTTCTCATCCATCAGGTTTTGCATATAACCGTTGCGGTTGTCGTGCTGGTATCCATTCATGCCGATGTTGACTTCGATACCATTCACGCGGCGCATGATAAAGTTCACCACACCGGCAACCACGTCAGCGCCGTAGGTGGCCGAAGCTCCGCCGGTGAGCACTTCCACGCGCTCGATCATCTGCGAGGGAATCTGGTTGATGTCGGGCGCGTAGGAGTAGACGCCACCCGGTTGCACCCGGCGGCCGTTGATCAACACCAGGTTTCGATCAGCACCCAAGCCTCGCAGATCCAGGTTGGCCGTTCCCGATGCGCCGTTACTGTCAAATGAACTATTGGAGACCTGCACCTGCGGCAATGTGTTAAGAAACTCCTCAACACGCGTATAACCAAAAGAGCTGATTTCCTCCATATTGACCACGGTAACCGGGCTGGTGCGGCCGAATCCGTCCACGGTCTTGATGCGCGTACCGGTGACGATCACTTCCTCGAGAATGAGGTCATCTTCTGAATCCACCGCTGAATCCTGGGCAAAACAGGGAATCGCGGGAAACCCGTTAAACGCAAAAGTGGCGGATATAAGCAGACTTAGCTGTTTCTTACCAGGCATGATTCATTCTCCGGCTTGAACGGAAAGAGGAAAGGTGATGTGGAAATTGCGAGCCCTCACAGGAGGGGTTACGGGAACCCTCGCGTTCGGCTTATCATTGGCCTTGATTTGTGCGAACACACAAAACGGGGGGATATACGGAGCCACGTTAGCCTGAAACCTAAACGGGTCAGCCACGCTTACCTCCTCGACAGCCAATGGATCTTTGTGATTATGGCTTGGTCATGTACAAGCAGTGTAAGCCTGTTTGGCTGTTACGTAAACAATGGGATTATCCCACCCACGAATCAACGCACTAGAATAGATGCCCCTGTTTTTGCTGTTTTTGCTGTTTTTGTGCTTGGCATTTTTGTGTTTTTCGCAGGCCCCTATACCACTTATGATTCCCGATCGGATATGCTTTAGGGCATGGCTGAAAACTCTTTCTTTATCGAGTTGCGCAAGCGGAAGGTTTTCCAAACCGCGGCGGTGTACATCGCGGTGGCCTGGGGTGCGACCGAGATACTGGTCACGGTAGCTGAACGGCTTTTTATGCCTGCCTGGATCCCAAGCCTGGTTGTGATCGCCTTCGTGGTCGGCTTCCCGGTGGCCATGTTCCTGGCCTGGATCTTCGACATCACTCCCGAGGGCATCCGTCGTACCACCATTGAGAGCCGGCGGGGAAAGGCCAGCGTTGCGCTCGCTGCGACGCTACTGATCGCCGGCACCGCGGGGTTGTTCCTTCTGATCGAACCGGCCCTGCAGTCGCAGCAAGCGGGAGACAAATCCGTGGCGGCCGTTCCGAACAGCCTGGCCGTTCTGCCGTTTGTCAACGCCAGCCAGGATCCGGCCGATGCCTGGCTCAGCGAGGGTCTCAGTGACGAGTTGCGAGACCAGTTGGGGAGGGTCGCGGGTATCCGGGTGGCGGCGCGGTCCTCGTCCGTTGCGGCCCGGGCGCAGGACCTGGATGCGCTGGCTATCTCCGAGCGTTTGCGGGTCACCCACCTGGTAGAGGGCAGCCTGCGCCATATGGGAAACAAGCTGAGCGTATCGGTGCAGTTGATCGAAGGCGATAGCGGCCTGGTGCTGTGGTCCAGGAACTTCGAACGCGGCCCCAGGGAGCTGGTCAATGTGCAGCACTCGATCGTCATGATGCTGGTGCAACAGCTGATACCGGATGCCGGGCCGGTCACGGCCGAGCCGGCAACGCTGGACTACACGGCCAATGAACTGATGCTAATGGCGCGCCACAAGCTGCAGCAGGTCCGGGATAGCCAGGAGGTAGACGTCGAAATGCTGCAGGAAAGCGTTCGCCTGTACCGCCAGGCGTGCGAAGCAGACCCGGAGTCCGCGTTGGCGCAGAGCCGCTTGGCCGATGCCCTGCTCTACCTGGGCGACATCGAGGCCGCCGAGGCGCCGATTTTCAGGGCACTGACGCTGAATCCCAATCTGTCCGAAGTGCAGAACACGCTGGGCTCCTTCTACTGGGCCAAGGGGCTGCCCGAGGTGGGTACGGCGTTCGAGCGGGCCGTGGAACTCGACCCCAATAACGCGGACGCGCTGGCCAACAACGCCTACTGGCGCTGGTTCCAGAAATTCTCCGTGGACCGTGTTGCCGAGTACTTTGCACGCGCGTTGGAACTCGACCCGCTCTCACTGTCGCGCTATGCGGCGCTGGGGGAGTTTTACGGGCAGGCTGGAAGGCTGGACGACATGAATGAGGTCATCGAACAAATGCAACAGAACTTCGATACCGCTGAAGCCTGCCGAGTGACCGGCCGGTTGCTGGAACTGGCCGGCCGGATCGATGAGTCCGTGGCCTGGGTTTTGCGTGCGCGGGACCGCGAACCGGACAATCCGGACCATGTCTCGAAACTGGCGGAGCTGTACATGCTGATGGGCGACTTCGAGACGGCGCTGAGACTTGAGCCGGAACCTGGCATCGGCTTGTTGTTCCTGATGCGGCGCTACGATGAGCTGATCGATCAAGCCGAGTTAATGGTCATCGAGCAGCCGCAGGATGCGGACCTTCGCTATGTGCTCGCCTTCGCCTACAACGCGACCGGGAAGTTCGAATCAGCTATTTACATCCTCAGCATGACCGGACAACCCGACATATTCCTGGAGGAGAGGGTACGCTCGGCTGCCGACACAGAGGGCTATTTCGCCCTGGTGAACGCCCTCGCGGGCGCCGGCCAGACCCGCTTGGCGAGGGAGTTGGCGGGTTTATTCAAAACCGATATCTGGGAAGCGATTCCCGACTGGTGGAACAAGGCTTACGGGGCCTGCGGCCTGGCCGTTATGGGGCAGGACGATAAAGCCCTGGAAAGATTGCAGCGCGTCAAGGACAGCCCGCGACTGCCCTGGTTACCGGTCATCCAGGACTCGTTCTGTTTTCAACGGTATGCGGAAAACCCCGATTACCAGGCCGTGATTCAGTTTGTGGAAGAACGTCAGGCGACGAAGCGCAAGCAGTTGCCAGCCACACTGGCAGAGTTCGGTGTCGCCCTCGATCAGTCCCCACTGAAGTAACGCGACGGCGCCAGGGTCACCACAACATCAGCTTCCTGGCTTTGCTCGACCTAGGTGCACATGGTCCTGAAGCAGCGATACGCTGATCAGAACCTGAGCGTCAACCCCAGATTGAAAGCGTTATCGACCTCCAGGATGTTTTCGCCATCGATTGTTCGGTAATACATCGCGGAAATCCCGTAACGCTCGTTGAAGTTGTAATCGAAACCGATACCGGCGTTGATGAATTCGTGTTTGAGTGTCTGGTCATGGCGCCAGCCATACTCGTTGTCGTATTTTTCTTCGTAAGGTTCAAAATCTTCCGGGTAGCTGAGCGCGTTCGGAGCTCTGCGGCCGGTCAGAAAGATGCGTGGGGCGAACCGGGGGGTCACGTAATAGCTGGCCGAGACGTACATCAACCAGTAATTGAGATCGACACCCACTACTTTTTCCGAAATTGCATAGGAGATGTCGGCCTGGAAGTTCCAGTCCGAAAAATACGGGATGAATTCCAACGATACGCCCAAGTGCAGTTCGTTGAGCCCCCTGCCAATGACCGCACTGCCATAAATGGGGTAATCCGAAGCGGGTGTCCCATAGGAAATGAACGGCGAAATCTTCAGCGGCCCATCGAGGGCAAGGTATTGCACACCGACAGCGAGATCCTGCAGCCCGCCATGGTAATCGCCGTCATCGATGAACCTCAGGTCCGGTGGCGTGTATTCATAAAAATCAAGTCGGGGGTTGTGGGTCCCGTAACCCGTGGTATCAACGAGACGTTTTTGTATGTATGCGATGCTTCCGTAAACCCTCCACTTCTCGTTCAGCGAGAAGAAACCGGAAAGCTGGAGGGCATGCATGTCGGTGGTACCGCCATCGTATGTCAAGGCATCGGACTGGAAGTCTCCGGTATGCACGTAGAAATAATCCAGACGGATACTGTCGTCGAAATCAGCGGTACGTTCCTGGGCTTCCGTGACCGTCATCACGATGAACAAAATAGAGGCAAGTGCTATTCGAAACATAGATCGACCCCCAGAATCAGATTATGGAACCGTCTTTTAATGTCTTGAACACAAAATATACCAAAAATGCGAATAAATGGCTCGTAAATTTGTCGTGCACGGGGGGTGGCCGACCGTTGAGCGAACCATGCCGGGGCAAGAATTCGTGACCGTTCGGTCACGTCACGGGTTATTCTCATCCTGCAACCGTTGTACCTGCTTCACCAGGAAGTCCATCCCTGCCCGATCGACGACAACCCAACCGCCAGGTTGCAGCGCAATATGACAGGCAAGCAACCCGCAGATGAATACGGCTACAATCTGAAGAGCCCCCGCTTGCGCAGCTTAATGAACTTTGACAGACCAGCCATCGGTCAGGGTCAGCGTGCGAGTCATATTGGCCAGGCATGGCAGAATCGGAACAGGACGCTTCGACCTAAGTGTCACAAATTGCACGACTTTTTCTCTTAAAATATGTACATTATGTATAATTTGTATATACTTTATATAGGTTAACCATTCCACTTGAGTCTTGGAGGGTTTCATGAAGACGCCAATTACCGCAATCATTGCATTGGTCACGCTGTTTCTTTCCCTTGAAGTCTTCGCCTGCGGTGACAGCCTGTATCGCCTTGGTAAAGGAGTTTCCTATCGCGTTTACGCCGCGCCGCTTCCCGGCAGCGTGTTGGTATACGGCCAATCGGAAGGGGCCAAGCAGTTGGCCGAGGCTTTGGCTCAGTCCGGGCACGGAGTGCACCTCGTAGAAAACGAGACGGATTTTGAACAGGAAATGGGGAAAGGCAGCTATGACGTGGTGATCGCCGCTTACAGTGATCACGCCGTGGTCGAGGCGAATCAGCAGGACTCCGGCACCGAATTCATCCCCATTGCCGTGAGCGAAGAAGAGAAACAGGCCGCAAAGGGAGATTATAAACGCGTGCTGTTAGCCGACAGGGCCGAGGTCAAGCACTACCTCAAGGCCATTCACCAGTCGCTGAAGAGTAAAACCTGATCGATCTGATCTTCTAAGTCATGACGGAGAAGGCCGGTGGAATTTTTTGCCATGGTTGCCCGTCACGCTTTGTGACAACTATTGCTATGTAAAAGGCACGATTGGGGCACAAACCATGATGCAATTGCCTTCGACCGTACCTGGCATATTCTGAACGACCGGTTGAAACCGCAGGATATAAGCGGAGCTTCATCACCCATTATTTTCTATTTTGCAGGTAGGCTTTGATTCTCAGGAAAGGTGGGTCTATTCTTTCTATCATTAAACTAAAAAGCGAAGAATCACTATGTTCGAGATGCAAAAAGAAAAAAACAGAGCCAGCGTGAAAACATGCCTAAGCATCTTTCTTCTGGTGCTTCTCACAAGTTTTTGGGTCCTGGGCCAGGACCAGGTTCACACTGATGCCTCAGGAGAAAAACACTCAGCTCACATGAAAAGAGATCCAGATCCGGATAAGGCCAGGTTTATTGTGGAACAGGAAATTCCCATAACAATGCAACTACCTGAAATTCAATTTAACTCATGCCAGGCAGTCATCAAACTCGATTATCATCAGCGCGATACACTGGCCAGAGTGGAGTCCACCGTTGAGCATGAGTCGTGTATAACATCCATAGGTGAGTATGAGTTGTTATTCAATATAGTTGATGAGAATGGAGTCTCCCGAAATCTATCGTTTAGTGAGACCTGGGAGCAGAAAGATGATTCCCTGCTGAAACTTTCCCGGGACTACCCTATCGGGGAAAACGTGACCCTCAAAAGGATTGTAACGCAACGTGTTCGTTGTGAATGCACAGACTTGTAGCTTAA
>JBFFWN010000183.1:0-7100 GCA_041570235.1 Lysobacterales bacterium
CACGTGATTGACTGTCATCAGGCGCACTGAAGCCGAGCTCACGATGCGGGCTCCGTCCAGTTCTCCATCGTTCAGCAGCATCTGCAGGAATCGGGCAAAGTCATGGGCCGTCGAGAGGAGGCCCCCGTTCCCTCCAAAAAGCCGGCGAGGCCCCCGTACGTAGGCGCCCTGGCCATCCCAACTCGGGTCTTCATCGCTGGCCCGTACCGGCCCACCCTCCTCAACCAGAACATGATTGGCGGCAAGTCGATCCTCTTTTTCCAGTGGCAGGAAGAAGTAGGTATCCGGCATGCCCAGGGGCGTAAAGATGCGGCTGCGCAAAAACTCGTCAAGCGGCATACCGCTGATGCGCTCGATGACTGCGCCGAGCACGTCCGTGCTATATCCGTAGACCCATGCCTCGCCCGGCTGCGACGCAAAGGGCAGCTTGGCGAGACGGCGCGCGAGTGCATCAATGGTTTCATCAAGGTGGTTCAGCTGGCCCCCGCCCTGGGTTAACGAAGCCTCGGCATACTGGTCGGCAACGAGCATGGGGGCTGATCCCGGTATGCCAGAGGTGTGTATGAGCAAATCTTTAATGGTGATCTGGCGCTTGGCGACCTCGATGATAACCTCGTCGCCCTCAAGGACCGCCACGGTGGTCTCAGCATACTCGGGGATATACCTGGCCAACGGATCGTCGAGCAGCAGACGGCCTTCTTCCACCAGGATCATGGTGGCCACGCTGATGACGAGCTTGGTCTGCGAGGCAATCCGAAAAATCGAGTCGCGGCGTATGGGCGCCCCGGTAGAGACATCCTGTAAGCCTTGAATGGTCTGGTGGACGATTTTGCCATCGCGCAGCACCAGTGCCACCACGCCTGCGACGCGCCCGTTGTTTATGTACTCGGCCGCCAACGTGTCGAACCGCGCCAGCCGCTCGGCGCTCATCCCAACGGATTCGGGTGAGGCAACAGGCAGAAGCGGATACTGGGCCTGCAAACCGGTTGAAAGCATGCCAAACGTTGTAAGTAACACAAGTGCGACAAGCCATGCCGGCTTGTGTTGTTGGGGATATGAATTCATAAGTGATCTCCTCTGCGTCAGAGGCGATCTCTTCAGCTTCAATAAAGTGTAGCTGACTTCAGGTTTTCACACCAAAACTAGAAATGGGGTCAGAGTAAAGGGACAGAGTAAACTTTTCCCCGGTAGCAGGTGGAATAAATTAATGCCATTTTATTGTTAAACTACTATGCTTAAAAGCAATAGCGGACACAGAGAAGCCAGCTTTTGTCATTGTTCAATGAACTCAAACGCCGTAACGTCTTCAAGGTAGGCATTGCCTACATCGTTGTTGCCTGGCTGGTTGCACAGGTATTGCAACTGATATTCGAGAGTTTTGGCACACCCGCATGGGTGATGAAAACCGTGCTGGTCCTGTTGGCCACGGGTATTCCATTCGCCCTGTTTTTTGCCTGGGCCTTTGAGATGACACCCGAAGGTATCAAGCGAGAGTCCGACGTGGACCGCACGCAGTCCATTACCCCACAGACCGGCAAAAAGTTAAACACGGTAATTTTCACGCTGATGGCGCTGGCAATCGCGTATTTCTCCTATGATAAGTTTGTGCTGTCATCCGGGCGTGACGCTGCCCTGGTGGAAGCCGCCACGCAGACTGCCAATGAGCAAGTCGCGACGCAGGAAGCACCCGCCCAAACCGACAAATCCATCGCTGTTCTGCCTTTCGTGAATATGAGTGACGATGCCAGTAACGAGTATTTCTCTGATGGACTTTCAGAGGAATTACTCAACCTGCTGGCCAAGATTCCCGAACTACGGGTTGCGGCCCGAACGTCCTCGTTTTCCCTCAAAGGCAAAGAGATGCAGATTGCCGAGATCGGCGAAATCCTTAAAGTCGCACACGTGCTGGAAGGCAGCGTGCGCAAATCCGGTAGCCGGTTGCGCATCACTGCCCAGTTGATCAAGGCCGATGACGGTTATCACCTTTGGTCGGAAACTTTTGATCGTGAAATGGATGATATATTCGTGATCCAGGATGAGATCGCCCTCAAGGTGGTTGAAGCGCTTAAAGTCACGCTGTTTGGCGAGGCGCCGTCGGTTGGAGAGACCAATCCGGAAGCCTATGCCCTGGTCCTGCAGGCTCGGCATTTTCTGTATCAACGTTCGGCGGACAGCCTGGAGCGGGCTGAGGCTTTGTATAAACAGGCCATCGAGGAAGTGCCGGACTATGCAGCTGCCTGGACCGGACTGGCCGCAGTTTACACAGAACAGTCCGGCAACGGTTTACGTCCCATCATTGAGGGTTATCAATTGGCAATTGAGGCGGCCGAGCATGCCATTGCCATTGACCCTGATTACGCTCCGGGCCATGCCGCCCGGGGTAATATTGCCCTGCTTCGCAATGATCCGAAAACTGCGGCTGTCCAGCTAAAAAAAGCGCTGCAACTGGATCCGGCAAACACGGATATCATTGCCAGTGCGGCGACCCTGGTAGAACTGCTGGGCACGCCTGACAAGGCTATTGCGTTGCTGCAATTTGTTATTGAACGTGATCCGGTTAACGCCGATGCCCATGCCGGATTAGGCCGTTCGTTGCGTGTATCAAGCCGCTGGGACGAGGCGATTGAAGCCTACCAAACATCGCTGGCGCTCAGTCCGGCCAGACTTGGCTCACACCAGGGTATGGGCGAGTCATTCCTGATGAAGGGCGAACCTGAAAAGGCGCTGGAAATTTACGCATTGGAGCCTGACGAGGAATGGCGTACCAAGGGTATGGCCCTGGCCTATTACACGCTCGGCAGGCAAGACGAATTTGAAGCAACATTTGCTGAGCTTCGTGACAGGTGGGGTGAGGACTGGCCATCTGAGATTGCACATGTCTACAATTGGATTGGTGATAAGGACTCCGCCTTTGAATGGTTGAACAAGGCTGTCGACCAGAACGAAGATGGCCTGAACCAGCAATATTACCAGCCCCTGTTGCAGTCGATGCACGACGACCCGCGCTGGTCCGAGTTCCGCGCCCGCACCATCGGCAGCGAGGAAGCCCTGAGGAAAATCGACTTCAAGGTTGAGCTACCGAAGAATAATTAGTGTCAGGGTCGAGTGCCTGGGAAAAGGGGCGCCTTTTTCTTCTCAATTTTGATCCGATTTATTTTTTAAATAGTTGGCATTCTTTTAGCCAGCCATTACCCTTACTGGTATCAATGGTCATCAAGAAGCTAGCCCTTGCATTTATTTAAAGAACTCCAGCGAAGAAATGTTTTTCGCGTTTCCATTGGGTACATCGTATCGAGTTGGTTGCTGATCCAGGTTGCAGACATTGTCCTGGACACCATAGCCGCACCCGACTGGGTGATGAAAACGCTGATGTTGCTGCTGGCACTGGGCTTTCCGTTCGTGGCGTTTTTTTCATGGGCGTACGAGGTTACGCCTGATGGTATCAAGCGCGAATCCGAGGTTGACCGCACCCAGTCGACCTCGCACGTCACCGGTCGCAGGCTGGATCGCGCCATCGTCGCTGTGCTGGTGATTGCGCTGGCCTATTTCGCTTATGACAAGTTCGTGCTGTCAGCAAATCGTGAAGCTGCCCTGGTTGAGGCGACAACGCAGACTGTGTCTGAACAGGCTGCCAATAAATCGCCAGCAACGGAATCGGACCAATCCATAGCCGTGCTGCCTTTTGTCAACATGAGTGCCGATGTGAACAATGAATATTTCTCGGATGGTGTTTCCGAAGAAATCCTCAATGCACTGGCTGGTGTGCCAGAGCTAAAAGTCGCCGCACGCACGTCGGCTTTCGCATTCAAAGGCAGCAACCAGAGTATTGCAGAAATCGCTACCAAACTGGGTGTCAGTTATGTGCTGGAAGGCAGCGTGCGCAAAGTCGATGACCAGGTGCGTATCACCGCGCAATTGATTAAAGCCGATGATGGGTTTCACCTGTGGTCGCAGACTTACGACCGGGAACTGACCAACATTTTTGCCATCCAGGACGAAATCGCGGGCAGTATCGCCAAGATGCTGGAAGTGCAGCTACTGGGTGAGCAGAAAAACTTCACCACCACGAAGGATCTATCGCCTGAGAATTATGAGAAGTTTCTCAAGGCACGCTTCTTGATGCGCCGGCGTAATGCTGATGCGATGAAGGAAGCGGAGACACTGACAAGACAGGTGCTTACCGAGGCACCTGACTTTCCACAGGGCCAGGTTCAGCTGGCAGAAATTCTAACCCAGGCAGACCGGCAGGGCAGAGATGAGAAAGAGGAAATTCGCGCCCTGGCTTCCAGCGCCATTGCACTGGATCCTGATCTGCCTGCAGCTTACATGATTAAAGGGGATATCGCACAAGATGATAAAGACATCCTTGGCGGGATTCACTACCTGCAAAAAGCCATTGAACTGGATCCGAACGAACCTCGCCCACACCACTGGTTGGGCATCGCATACGCCGAAACCGGCTACCTGGAAAAAGCCCGGCAGCAACTGCAGATCGCCGTCGACCTGGAGCCCGACCATGCCAATGCCAACGGCTACCTGGGCTTTGTTCTGACGCTTCAGGGCGATTTTGAACGCGCCCGGTTCCATGCTGGCGAACAAGTGCGATTGGGCAACATGTTTGGTAGCCCGCGACTGGTTTACATCGACATTCTCACCGGCGACCTGAATAAAGCACGCCGGACAGCAGCAGAAACCGACGGCATAGACACAGAAGCCCGTGCGCGATTGGCCTTGCTCATTAATGCCATCGAAGACCCTTCTATAACCTCACAGTACCTGGAGTACATCAAACAACCAGGCTTGGATAAATGGCTTGTCACCCAGGAATTGTTCCTGCTTGGACTTTACGCCGAGTCCATGCGCCTGGATGAAAATGGTCCATCAGTGCTCATGTCCTGGGCAGATTACTGGTCCGAAGCAAGGGCACTGCCGGAATTTGAGCAAATCCTGAAAACCAGGAACATTTTCCCCGTTTGGGATGCGGTGGGCCCGCCGCCCATGTGCCGCAAAAAAGGACAATCGTACGATTGCCGCAAGGATTAAGGTATACGAGTCGCGGGAAGTTTCTGGGGTCAGAAAGACCGTCTTTGTTCATAACCCATCGCGCAAAAGTGGCCTCTTTTTCCCGATGAACGTACGCATTGCAAAGCAGCGAGCGATTGCAACGGCGCACCAATATAGCCAAACTGGTCTCTCGTCTCTCAGCATGGAATTGTCAATTGGAACTCATTGTATTTGACCTCGATGGCACGCTCCTGAACCAGGACTCGGTTATCTCGGAATATACGAGTGAAACACTCAAGCTACTTGCCGAACATGAAATTGCCTACACCGTCGCTACCGGCCGCACGCTGCATGGAGCGCGGGCCATACTCGAAGGGCACCAGTTCCTGCTGCCGCAGGCCTATAAAAACGGCGTCATGATCTGGCATCCGGAACAAAAGCAATTTTCAAGCGGGGCCATGTTAACGGCAGATGAACTCGACCATATCGTCCATGCCTGTATCCAGCAGGGTGTTACGCCTTTTGTTTTTACCCTGGAGGACGACCAGAAGAGCATGGTCTACCATCCAACGCTGCAATCGGCGGCCGAGCAGCGACTGATCCACAACCTGGGCATCGAAAACGACATATCGGCGCGTGCCCTTCAGGACCTGCCCGCTGACGCCGCCATCACCCATGTCAATGCAATCGGCTCGAGCGAAGCGATCGAGGCGGTGCTGAACGGCGTCAATGACGAGCCGAACCTGGTGGCCTATTCCGGCATCGCGTGGGAAGGCCGGCAATGGCGCTGGCTTGATGTGCACCACAGTGATGCAAGCAAAGGCGGCGCCATCAAGATCATGAAGGAACTGCTGGGTATCGAGCGCGTCGTCTGTTTTGGTGATAGCGATAACGACCTGAGCATGTTCGAGACCGCCGACGAGAGCTACGCGCCAGCCAACGCCAACGACGCCATCAAAGCCGCCGCCACGGCCGTCATCGGACATCACGACGACGAGGGCATCGCGCGCTTTCTGCGGGAACGCTTCAAGCTGGGGTAGAGTTGAGAAGTTTCTGGGGTCAGAGTCAAGTGCCAGAGTCAACCGAATCCTAATCTGGCACTTGACTCTGCCCCCTTAAATTTGTGACCCCTTAAATTTTGTGATTGTTTTACCTATACTCGACGGACTTCTATTTGGCTGGAAAACATGAACCTATTCGAAGAACTCAAGCGCAGGAACGTATTCCGGGTGGTGCTGGCTTACCTGGTAGTGGGCTGGCTGGTGCTGCAGGTGGCCGATGTGCTGGTCGATGCCCTGGAACTCCCGGTGGTCTGGAGCAAGGCGGTGGTTGCGCTGCTGCTGATCGGCTTCATACCGACGGTGGTTTTTTCATGGGTTTACGAGTTGACGCCCGAGGGCCTGAAGAAAGAATCCGAGATCGCGACCGAGCAATCCATAACCGGGCACACTGCGAAGAAACTCAACCATGTCATCGTGTTTCTGCTGGTGGTTGCCATTGGTTTGTTCGTTTACGACCGGTTCATCATGGATGCTGCCACCGGGCCGGGTGAGTCGACAGCGCGAGAGGTGATGACGGCCGCGCCCGGCGAGGAACGCCCATCGCTGGCCGTGCTGGCATTCGAGAATATGAGTGCGGATGCCGATAACGAATACTTTGCCGACGGCATCAGCGAGGAGATACTCAATCTGCTGGCCGACGTCAAGGATATGGCCGTGGCTTCACGCACCTCGGCCTTTGCCTTTAAGGGTAAGGAGTTGCCCATTCCCGAGATTGCTGCGGCCCTCAATGTGCGCTATGTGCTGGAAGGCAGCGTGAGAAAGGCCGGCGAGCAGATTCGCGTAACCGCACAGCTGATCGACGCCGATACGGATCGTCACCTGTGGTCGGAAACCTTCGATCGGGCCTTGCGTGATGTGTTCACTATCCAGGATGAGATTGCGGCGGCCATTGGTGACGCGCTGCAGATCGAGTTGCTGGGAGACGCTGGTGAGGCGGTCAGGTCTGAATCCATCGATCCGGATGTTTACAACCGTTTCCTTGAGGCGCGCTTTCTGCTACGCAAGCGCAGCGCTGAAAACGTCGAGGCCGGCAAC
>JBFFWN010000184.1:0-7076 GCA_041570235.1 Lysobacterales bacterium
AACGGATGCTGCCGGAAAAATACCTACCGTGGCACGCGCCGTCAGCCATTTTTCTTTGATGATCCGGTCCAGCATGCGCCGTGCGTCTTTGAACAGGTTCCGGGCAACTTCACCTTTTTCCGGGTCTTTTAATATCGCGGGATAACTTCCCTGCATCTCCCATGTCTGGAAAAACGGTGTCCAGTCGATAAGGGGTTCTATTTCTGACAGGGGAATATCGGAAAAAACGTGGATGCCTGTTTCCGCCGGTTGTGCGATGTCTTCGTTGGACCAGTCTGGCTGAAAAGCGTTTGAACGGGCGGTTTCAAGGCTCACCGGTGGTTTCCTGGAACTGCCCCGGGCTCTGCGTTCACGCAATTCTGCGTAGGATTTCGCTGTGCTGGCGGTCAGCAGTTTGCGCTCGGAATCATTGCTGAGTTTGCGCGCCACGCCCACCGAGCGTGATGCGTCTTTTACCCAGAAAACCCCGTTTTCGTATTCGGGAGCTATACGCAGCGCCGTATGTAATGGCGACGTGGTGGCGCCGCCGATCATCAACGGCTGCTTCATGCCGCGCCGCTGCATTTCGCTGGCCACGTGCCGCATTTCCTCCAGTGACGGTGTGATCAGACCTGACAGGCCTATGATGTCGGCCTGTTCCTTATCGGCGGCGTCAAGAATTTTGTCAGCAGATACCATGACGCCCAGGTCGATGACATCGTAATGATTGCAGCTTAACACCACGCCAACAATATTCTTGCCGATATCATGCACATCACCCCTGACCGTTGCCATCAGGATTTTTGTCATCTTCCTGCTGGCGTTGCCGGCCTTGCGTTTTTCGTCTTCGATGTAGGGCACCAGTATGGCCACGGCCTGTTTCATGACACGTGCGCTTTTGACCACCTGGGGCAGGAACATGCGACCGTCGCCAAACAGGTCGCCAACCACGTTCATGCCATCCATCAACGGGCCTTCGATCACATCCAGCGCCTGGCTGGAGTTAGCGCGCGCCTCTTCGGTGTCTGCCTCTATATATTTATTGATCCCTTTGACAAGTGCATATTTGAGTCTCTCCTCAACCGGCTTTTGCCGCCAGGCCTCCTCATCGGTATCGCCGGACTTTTTATCACCCCGGAACTGTTCCGCCAGCTCAAGCAAGCGGTCTGTAGCATCCGCACGGCGGTTCAAAACCACGTCCTCGACGGCTTCTCTCAGGGCAGGGTTGATCTCGTCATAGATTTCCAATTGCCCGGCATTGACGATACCCATATCCATGCCGGCGCGCACCGCATGGTAAAGAAATACACTGTGTATGGCTTCGCGGACCCTGTCCTGGCCCCTGAATGAAAATGAAATATTGCTGACACCACCGGAAACCAGTGCGCCGGGACATTTTTGCTTGATCTGACGGGTGGCTTCGATGAAGTCCAGGCCGTAACTGTTGTGCTCCTCGATACCGGTGGCGACGGCGAAAATATTCGGATCGAAAATGATGTCTTCCGGCGGAAACCCTACTTCCTCGGTTAATATTTTCCAGGCGCGCATGCAAAAGCTGACGCGTTTTTCCAGGGTGTCGGCCTGGCCGTTTTCGTCAAACGCCATGACTATGACCGCCGCACCGAAGCGGAGAATGGTGCGTGCCTGTGCAATGAACGCCGCTTCGCCCTCCTTGAGACTGATGGAATTCACCACGCCTTTGCCCTGCAGACAGGCCAGCCCCGCTTCAAGGACATCCCAGCGTGAAGAATCAAGCATCACAGGGACACTGGCGATATCCGGTTCGGATGCAATCTGGTGCAAAAACCGTGTCATGACCGCCACGCCATCAAGCAGGCCTTCATCCATGTTGATGTCGATGATCTGTGCGCCATTTTTGATCTGTTGCCGTGCAACCTCGACCGCGGCCTCGAAATCATCAGCCTGGATCAGGCGGCGAAAGGCAGCTGAACCGGTGACATTGGTTCGTTCACCCACATTGATGAAATTCAGATCGGGGCTCAGCGTCAGCGCCTCCAGGCCGGCCAGCCGGCACCAGGGCAGGGCTGCGGGCGGCTTGCGCGGTGTCCTGTCTTTCAGTGCTTCGGCGATGGCCCTTATGTGTTCGGGCCTTGTTCCACAACAACCCCCCGCAAGGTTGATAAGACCCTCTGAGGCGAAGCCGGAGAGAACTGCCGCCATGTTTCCAGGCGTGTCATCATACTCTCCCAGCTCATTGGGCAGGCCGGCATTGGGATGCACACTGACCGGGCATTCGGCAACGCGTGACAGTTCCACAAGCCATGGGCGTAACTCGGTGGCGCCCAATGCACAGTTCAAGCCGATGGAAACGGGTTTCGCGTGCCGGACGGAGTTCCAGAATGCCTCCACCGTCTGACCGGACAAGGTGCGTCCGCTGGCATCGGTGATGGTACCCGAGATCATGACCGGAACCCGGTACCCCAGGGTGGAGAACACGTCGTCAATGGCAACCAGAGCCGCCTTGCAGTTGAGCGTATCGAACACGGTTTCCACCATCAGCAGGTCTGAACCACCCTCCAGCAGACCGGTACTGGCTTCGGCATAGGCGGCGCGCAATTGCTCAAAGCTGATATTGCGAAAATCGGGACGGTTGACATCCGGTGATAATGACGCAGTCCTGTTGGTGGGCCCCAGTGTGCCCACCACAAAACGGGGTTTGTCCCTGTTCAGTTGGTTGAAATGGTCAACCTGTTGGCGCGCCAGTTGTGCTGCGGCAAAATTCAGCTCATATACCAGCGGTTCCATGCCGTAGTCTGCCTGGGAAATACTGGTGCTGTTGAATGTATTCGTCTCGACCAGATCTGCGCCGGCCTGCAGGAACTTGCGATGAATGGTGGCGATAATGTCGGGCTGCGACAGGGTCAGCAGGTCATTATTGCCACGCAGAGGCATTGTATGATTTGCAAAGCGTTCACCACGGAAGCTATCCTCATCAAGCTCATGGGTCTGGATCATGGTGCCCATTGCACCATCGATTATCAGTATCTTCTTTTCCAGTAAAGCCTTTATCAATGCTGCTTTTTGAGGGTCTTTGAACGGCTGGCTATACATATTGCTTTCCGATGTGGTGGTGCTTTGCAACCGCTAGACGGGTTTGACCGCGAGCAGGGTCAGCACCTTGAAATTGGGAGTTCGTTTTTCGATGGCCGATACCTGGAGATTCTTTTGCTTTAATCCGGTATGTTCGCAAAGCGCGTGTAATTGGGGCTCTGTAAACCCCAGGTTTTGATGGTTGTAGGCTGCAACGGCATTTTTGTGCGCATGTTTTTGCAAGGTTGCCGCCATCAGTTGGCCACCGGGACGTAAAACCCGAAAGGCTTCCTTGAAGACACGTTCCGGTTCAGTGGTATAGGTCAGGGCATGCATCAGCAAAACCGTGTCAAACGCATCATCGTCGACTGGCAGGGCATGCATGTCGCCCTTTTCGAAGCGGACATTGGGACAGTTGTTCAGGCGTTTTTTACCGGCATCAACAACCCTTTGACTGATGTCAAGACAGGTAATGCTCTTTGCCTGTCCCGATAACAACTCGGCCAACACGCCATCACCGGAAGCGATATCCAGCACATCTCCAAGTTCAAGCAGCTGGACCATGGTTCGCGTGGTTACCTCCCAGGTGCGGCCGGGGGAATAATGACGCTCCATATCACCTGCGACCGAATCAGCCCAGTTTGAACTGCTGCCCCGGGCATTCAAAACCTGCGGGATGCGTTCGAAATCCTGCTCAATCAGCGGGTCGGAAGTGCTGCACCTGAACAGTTCCCAAAGCGAACCCAGGCTTGCGTCTTCAATATTGGTGGCCATGCGATAGTGCACAAAAACACCTTCACGCCGGTCACTTACAAGGCCGGCTTCCTTGAGTTTCGCGAGGTGGGTTGAAACCCTGGGTTGCGCAAGCTGAGTGATAGCTGAAAGCTCAGCCACACTGAGTTCTTCCCTGTCAACCAGCATTAACAGTCGCAGACGAGTGCTGTCGGAAAGCAGTCGAAAGTGCTGAGATGCGTGTTGTAGATCCATTTTTGAAGGCATATATCTTTCTATCATGATTTAAAGATATGTAGAGGTTAACCAGTGACGTGAGGCGGGTCAAGCGATGCCTGACCAGAGTGTCAGAATTACTCTTAATATACAGCGCCATCATACGATTTTTGGCGTATAAAACAATGTTTCAAACATGCAAAGCATTTATAATTCGCGCACCACCGGACAAGCATGTTTTGTCACGGAAAACCTTACAATCATGAGGGTAGGCATTCTTGATGCAAAGCGATAACGAAAAAAACAAACAGTTATTACTTAACAGGATAAAAAATCTTTTGGTCAGCCAGTCTGACGCGAACGCCGCAGCAAAGGCGACGTTTTTCTGTGACCATTTTTTCAAGCGGGTACCGTATGGTGAAATGATAGATGAGCCACCAGAAGTATTTGCAGCAATGTTGAACAGCCAATGTGAATTTGTGCAGCAGCGCAAGCATGGTGAGCTAAAAGTACGGGTGTTCAACCCTGATGAAAATACGGATGGATGGCATTGTCAGCATACGGTTGTCGAGATGGTCAACGATGATATGCCGTTTTTGGTGGATACAGCCAGCATGGCCGTTCAGGAATTAAATCTCGGTGTTCATTTGATCGTGCATCCGATTTTTAATGCTGAGCGAGACAAGCGCGGAAAACTCAAGTCTTTTGAGCCGGTTTCAACAAAAACCTCCGTCAGGGAATCCTTTATCCATATCCATGTCGATAAACAATCGGACCCTGCGGTGCTGGCATCAGTTGAATCATTGATGAAGTCCCGCATGTCGTCGGTCCGGGTAACGGTCGAAGACTGGAAACCCATGACCAAGATGCTTGAAACGGCGATTACCGAATTCGGGCGACATGCCCCCGGGTTGCCCGACAAGGTACGTGATGAATGTGTCCGGTTTCTCAGGTGGATCAACGATGACCATTTCATGTTTATCGGGGCCCGAACCTATGATCTTGTTGAAAGGGACAACGTGGCGTTTATCGAAGTCAGGGAAGGCAGCGGTCTCGGAATATTGCGTGTCGATGATAAAACTGTCCTGAGCCGTCCGGTCGACAGCATGAGTGACGAGTCACGGTTCAACCCCGACGCCCCGTTGATCGTCACAAAGGCGAACTCACGTTCGCCCATGCACCGAAGTGGTTACATGGATTACATCGGTGTATTGAGGTTTGACCAACAGGGCAAGGTGATAGGTGAGTATCGTTTTATTGGTCTGTTCACCTCCCTGGCCTACCAGCAGCGTCTTGCAGATACACCGTTGCTGTTCATGAAGCTTCAGACAGTTCTGGCAAATTCCGGCCTGAAAGAAAACAGCCATGCGTGGAAATCCTTACAACACATTCTTGAAACTCTGCCCCGCGATGATGTTTTGCAGGCCAGCAGTACCGAGCTGTTATCCATCGCCATGGGGGTTCTCGACCTGCAGGACCGTCAAACGGTCAGATTGTTTGTTCGCCGTGAGCGTTTTGGGCGGTTTTTCTCGTGCCTCGTGTATATTCCGCGGGATCACTGGAATACCGAAAACAGGGTCAAAATTCAGAAGATATTAAAACGCGCACTGAAGGGAGAGCGAATGGATTACATGATCCAGCTCTCCGATTCCGCGCTCGCCCGTTTACAGGTGATTGTGCGCCCGAAACCAGGGGTGCAGCCGCAGTTCAATGTCGATGAACTCGAGGAGAAAATTGTCAGTGCAGTTCGTTCCTGGGAGGATGGGCTGACCGGGGTTCTGGTCAGTATTCATGGCGAGGAAGAGGGCCTCAGGATAGCGCGTCAATACGAAAAAGTTTTCCCGGCCGCATACACGGAGGATATTTCTCCCAGGGTGGCTGCCTATGACATTGAGAAGATTGCCCGTCTGGAAAACGACGATGATTTGCAACTCAGCCTGTACCGGCCACTCGCGGAAAAAAATACCGGCATCATCCGCTTCAAGATTTTCAAACGCAGCAAACCCATTCCATTGTCCGAAGTCTTGCCAATGCTTGAAGACATGGGGCTGCACATTGTCAGTGAGAGGCCATATAAACTGAAGATTGCCCCGGATCAGTCTGTTTGGGTGCAGGATTTTGACATGGTCTACGGCAACGATTCCGACCTGGATATCGAAGTTGTGCGGAAGACTTTTCAACAGGCTTTTGAAAACACCTGGCGGGGTATTACCGTCAGCGACGGCTTCAACGGCCTGATCCTGGCATGCCAACTGGATTGGCGCCAGGTCAAGGGTATTCGCGCCTACAGCAAATACCTGCTGCAAACCGGTTTCACCTACTCGCAGGCCTACATGGAAGAGACCCTGGCCCGGCATCCATTGATGGCCAGATTGCTGTTCGAGTTGTTTGACTCGATGTTCAACCCCGCTCGCGATACCGAATCCGAGTTCCGCCGCGAACAGGCGGTGAAAAGCCTGCGCCGAACATTGTTTGGCCTGTCTTCAATCAAGTACCTCAAGGACAAGGTTCTGCTTGAATTACTCGACAGCGTGGTTGCTGCGAGACGCAAGAAACGCGAGGTGCAAGTCGCCACCATCAAAAAGGTGTTCCGGTTGGCCCTGTCCAGGGTCAGCAGTCTTGATGAAGACCGCATCCTGTTTTCCTTTTACGAGGTGATCAAGGGTACGCTGCGAACCAATTATTTTCAGCGGGATGAGCGAGGTGAGTTTCTCGAATACATGAGTTTCAAGCTGGATTCCTCAAAAATGCCGTATCTGCCCAAACCGTTACCATACCGTGAGATCTGGGTGTTTTCCTCTTCCGTAGAGGGTATCCACCTGCGGGGCGGCGCAGTTGCCCGTGGCGGCTTACGATGGTCGGATCGTAAAGAGGACTTCAGAACCGAAGTGCTGGGTTTGATGAAGGCCCAGAACGTCAAGAACACCATCATCGTACCGGTAGGCGCCAAGGGAGGGTTTGTTGTCAAAAACCTGCCGGAAAACGTGGGCCGTGATGAAGTGATGGCTGAAGTTGTCCGCTGTTATAAGATATTTATCAATGGCTTGATAGATGTTACTGATAATTTGGATCATGACACTGTTATTCCTCCAGCCGGT
>JBFFWN010000185.1:0-7030 GCA_041570235.1 Lysobacterales bacterium
CCTCGATAAAGCCATTGAACTCAACAGTGAAGACTATCAAGCTTACGAGCTTCGCTCTGATTTGCGCAAACAGACCCGCGAGTCAAATCATGTAGTCCAGCTTCAGGGCCTGTTAAGTAAAGGCATCAGGATACCGGCCGGGGAGGTCCGTGTCTGCTATGCCCTTGCGAAAGAACTTGAAGATATCGGTGAACCGGAAACATCCTTCAAAACACTTACCCGCGGAGCAAATCTCCGCAGAAAACATATTAACTATCGTGTAACAGATGATCTTGAAACCATCGATGCGATTATGAACACGTTCAGCGCCTCCATCCCGGAGGGCCATCTAAACGGTTTCCCAACACATGAACCCATTTTTGTTATCGGTCTGCCACGCACCGGCACGACGCTGGTGGAGAGAATCCTTGGCGGTCACTCAAGTGTATTTGCAGCCGGTGAGTTGAATAACTTTGCGGTGCAACTGATGAGACTGGTTCGTCAGCAGCCAGGCGTGCAAAACCTGTCGCGTGAAAAACTGGTTGGCCAGACAGCCGGGCTTGATTTTGCCCAGCTCGGTGATGCATATATTCAAAGTTGCAGGCCGCGAACCGGCCACACGCCGCATTTTGTTGACAAGATGCCACTGAATTTCCTGTACGCCGGAATGATTCGTCTTGCGCTTCCACAGGCCAAAATCGTTCACGTTCGCCGCAACCCCATGGATAGCTGTTACGCGATCTACAAACGTCTGTTCGAGGATGCCTACCCATGGTCGTATGACCTGGAGGAGATTGCAGCGTATTACGCGGCATATCATCGTTTGATGAGGCACTGGGATGATGTGATGCCGAATCAGATCTATCACCTCGCCTACGAAGATCTTGTCATGGATGTTGAAGGGCAGGGGCGTAAGCTGCTGCAGCATTGCGGCCTGGAATGGGAGGCAGCCTGTTCACGCTTTCATGAAAGCTCCGTGGCCTCAACAACCGCGAGTGCGGCCCAGGTCCGGCAACCCGTTTACCGAACCTCGGTCGGACGCTGGAGGGCTTACGAGTCGCAATTGTCACCCCTGCGTGATCACCTTGAGCGACTTGGAATTGTCATTGATTGAATGGCCTCTTTTCCGCTTGTGGCGTGGGCCGTTGGCATGCCTGTTAGCGATGATTTTTGTTTGCAACCCGCTCGTTGGCGCCAGCGATGACCCCGATCAGGCGGCTAGCAATGGCGCGGCAATTAGAGAAGTCCTTTTGGGAAGCGGTTTGTTGCAGAAACCGCTTGCGACTTCAGCGTTTTTGCCCGCTGAAAAGAACCCGATGCCGGCACAGGCATTCTCGGGGTTATTGGCGCTGGATTCCGATAGTGGTTCTGGTCATATCGAGGTGCTGGTCGATACGTTTGGGATAACAGGTGATGAAAATCTGAAACTGACCTCGCTTCCTCCTTTTGCTTTGAGGTTTATCAGCGAGAAAGATGTGATCATTCCGCTGGTGCGCCAACCACAACGAAGCTCGCATCCCTATTGGGAGATCACCCTGGCGCCGGGAAAGGTCTGGTCGGATAAATCCGATGGCGGCTGGTCCCTGGCATCCTTGCCCTTTGCGCTAAAAGGAAAAAATCAGAACTGCACTCACAATGGGGTGCTGACCTTTTTGTACAAGGAGGATGGCCCGATTTCCCGGCTGTTCTGGCAGGTCACCAGCGAAACCTGTCTGTATCTTAAAGTCAATCTTTGGGGTGTGGCCACGGCACAATATCAACCTCAATTTATTCCGGATCACGAAAAGGTTTCAGCCGACTACCGGGGTGAATTTGCGCAACGGCTGCCGGTTAAGTCCTTTCATACGTTGAAGGACAAATATCCCGCGATCGACCCATCGGCATTTATCCCTCCGGGACCAGAGGATCTCAGCGTTTATGGTTTCATCGTTGATGGTGTTCACTACCGGAGCGATTGTCCCACAAGGTATGGTAACTACCCTTTCTGTGACACACTTGTTTTACCTTCCTATTCGCTGGCCAAAAGCGTGTTTGCCGGCCTCGGATATTTGTTGTTAAGTCGCAAGTGGCCGGAGTTTGCCGACATGACGGTGATTGATCTGATACCCGAATGTGTTCTCGATGATCATCGCTGGCAGCAGGTTTCCATGAAGCACCTGGTCAATATGAGTACAGGGCTTTACGACTCGACTGAGTTTGAGAGCGATGAAAATGCCCCCAAAATGGATACCTTTTTTCTGGCAGAGTCTCACCAGGGCAAGGTGAGGTTCAGTTGCGAAGCCTGGCCGAAAAAAACTGATGCCGGTATGGTTTCGGTTTATCACACCACCGATACCTACCTGCTGGGTGTCGCCATGGCCAATTTTTTAAAGACAAAACAGGGTCCGGATGCGGACGTTCATAACTTTCTCCACCAGAACGTTTTCAAACAACTTGAACTCAGCCCCTTAAGCGAATGGACGCAGCGCACCTATGATGACCGTGCACAACCATTTACCGGTTACGGCCTGATGTTCTATACGGATGACATCGCAAAAATTGCCACTTCCCTGAACTCCCATCCAGACCTGCCACGTGCTTTGACCGGTGAGGGTTTCGATGCCGCTATGTTCAGAGGGCCGGCCCATGAAGTGGATTTCAGGAGTTTACAAGACGAGCTTGCATACCATAACGGGTTTTGGGGCTTTAGAGTGTCGGAAGTGCTCGACTGCGAGCTTGAAACCTGGATTCCCTTTATGTCCGGGTATGGCGGCATTGTCGTTACCATGTTTCCCAAAGGCGGGGTTTATTACTATTTTTCAGACAGCGGTCAACATACGTTCAAAAAAGCGGCTATAGAAGCCAACAAAGCTCTTAATTACTGCAAAGAATCATAAATATGTATCACAAATTTCCAAAGGTTTCCCCAAATAGCATGACCGCCAGGGTGTTTCTCGCATTTCTCGCCTCTGCCGGTCTTTTTTACGTCAATATCATGCCTACCATTGTTAGCGGCTTGATTGATGCCCTGGGTTTTACCAATCAGCAAGCAGGCAATGTCGCCTCCGCCAACATGTATGGGGCTGCTGCGGGCGCATTATTCATTGTATTCCTGATCAAAAAACTAAATTGGCAACTGGTTGCCACCCTGTTCCTTGCCGGCTTGATTATCATCGATTTGCTGTCAATGAAGCTCACCGACCCGACCGTTTTGGTGTTCGTTCGGTTTCTGCACGGCTTCATTGGCGGTATGCTGGTCGGTACAGGTTTTTCATTGATTGCCAGGACCACCCAGCCCGACCGGACATTCGGTGTTTTGTTGTTTGTGCAATTTGGCTTTGGCGGGCTCGGGATCATGATTATTCCGGGCATGGTGCCGGAATTTGGAACACAAGTTTTGTTTTACTCATTGGTGGCATTCAGCGCTGCGACGTTCATCATGCTGCCTTTTTTGCCCGGCTACGAAGTTCAAACGGACAAGGTGCCGGAAAAAATTGCGTCGGGTGGCGGCATAAGGATGGTTCCCCTGCTATTGACACTGGCGACCATCTTTCTTTTCCAGGCGGCCAACATGGGCCTGTTTGCATTCATCATCGGCCTGGGTGAGTTTTACTCACTTGAGATGGGTTTTATATCCACCACGCTGGGTATTGCCAACTGGTTGGGTCTGGCTGGCGCGGGGCTGGTCATCATCATTGGCAGTCGCTTTGGTTACCGGAAATCAGTTCTGGCCGGCATTGCGCTGACCGCGACAGCCATCTGGGCATTGCTGTACAGCAGTGTGCCGTGGATCTGGATCGCGTCCAACTGCCTGATCGGTATTACCTGGGGCTTTACGATCTCCTACCTGTTGGGCCTGGCATCGCGCTTTGATGCAACCGGTCAAATGGCAGCAATGGGTGGCTTTGCCTCAAAGATGGGCCTGGCGTCGGGACCGGTGGTAACAGCAATGTTGCTGGGTGAAGATAATTACGAATTGATCATTATGGTTGCCACGGTAGTGATGGTAATCAGCGCCGTGACAGTGTGGCTGCCGTCGAGGTTGCAGGATAAGAAACCCCTGGATTAAGGCGGGTATCGGTGTAATGCTGATATCCGTGCCGGGCAGATTCAGCCCGGCACGGTGTTCTTCAGGGTAAGCCGTCTATCACGGCGCAAACCCGAAATGGGTGTGTCAGACAAGGGTCTCGAGGCAGTGATCAACGATGTCCAGACCTTCATTTACCAGGTCGTCTGAAATGGTCAATGCCGGCAGAAACCTGATCACATTTCCGCGAATCCCGCAACTCAACAGAATCAGCCCATTTTGATACGCACAACTGACCAGGGCGGAAGTCAGCTCCGGGTTGGGCTGGTCCGCTTGAGCATTTTTGACCAGTTCCATGGCAATCATGGCGCCGCGTTGACTTCGGATATCACCGATCACACCGGGAAACTTCGCCTGCATATTTGACAGGCGTTTGGCAAACAGGGAGCCGATTTGATTGGCGCGGTTTACAAGGTCATGTTCAGCGATGACATCAATAACAGCAAGCGCTGCCGCGCAACCAACCGGTGAGCCGGCATAGGTGCCACCCAGCCCGCCGGGCAAAGGGGCATCCATGATGTCGCTCTTGCCGACGACGGCTGCCAGCGGAAACCCGCCGGCAACACCCTTGGCGACTGTTATCAGGTCTGGCTCCACACCTGAATACTCGCAGCAGAAATACCTGCCTGTACGGGCAAAACCGGTTTGGATTTCATCGGCAACAAGCACGATTCCATGCTCGTCACACAGTTTCCGCAGTGCCTGCATGAATGCGTTCGGGGCAGGGTAAAAACCGCCTTCACCTTGAACAGGTTCGACAATGATCGCGGCTACATCACTCGGAGCAATATCCACCTTGAACAACATTTCCAGTGCCTTGAGAGACTCCTCGACACTGATTCCGTGATACTCGATTGGATACGGCGCGTGATAGATTTCACCCGGAAAGGGGCCAAACAGGTTCTTGTAGGGCGTGATTTTCCCCGTTAGCCCCATTGCCAGCATGGTGCGTCCGTGAAAACCGCCATTAAAGGCAATCACACCGCGACGGCCGGTATATGCCCGGGCAATCTTGATACAGTTTTCAACGGCCTCTGCGCCGGTCGTAACAAATATGGATTTCTTGGGTGTCTTGCCCGGTGCAAGTTCATTCAATTTTTCTGCCAGTTCAATGGCCGAATCGTATGGCGTTACCATTACACAGGTGTGACTGAAACGTGAAAGTTGTTGCTTGACGGCCGCCACCACCTTCGGATTCGAGTGGCCGGTCGAACACACCGCAATACCTGTGCCAAAATCGATATAGCGCTGGCCTTCGACATCCCATAATTCGGCATTGACCGCCCGGTCGATATACACAGGCGCCAGGTTGCCCTGACCGCGTGCAATCGCTGCGGTTTTACGGGCTTGCCAATCGGCGTTGGTCGGTGACGGGCTGTCCTCGGCTTGTTGCTGTAGTTCACTCATTTGTCGATACCACCCATGCACATGTATTTGATTTCGAGATAATCATCCAGGCCATATTTGGAGCCTTCACGGCCCTGGCCGGACTCCTTTACGCCTCCAAACGGCGCCATTTCATTGGATATAATGCCTTCATTGATACCGACGATACCGTAGTCGAGGCCTTCACCAACCCGCCAGATACGACCGATATCGCGGGAGTAAAAGTAACAGGCAAGCCCAAACTCGGTATCATTTGCCATTGCAATGGCCTCGTCTTCTGTACGGAACTTGAACAAGGGGGCGATAGGTCCGAATATCTCTTCCCTGAACACCTTCATATCATCATTCACATTGGTCAGAATGGTTGGCTCGATAAAACTGCCACCCAGGTCGGAACGTTTTCCGCCCGCAACCACATGGGCGCCTTTGCTGACAGCATCATCGATAAATGCCATGACATCGTCAGCCGCGCCTTCATTGATGAGCGGGCCGATGGTGACGCCATCCTCTGTTCCATCCCCGACCTTAAGACCATTCACGGCAAGCGCCAGTTTTTCAGCAAAGGTTTCATAAACGTCTTCCTGCACCATGATGCGGTTGGCGCATACGCAGGTCTGGCCGGAGTTCCGGTATTTGCTTGCCATCACCCCGGTGATGGCTGCATCCAGGTCAGCATCATCAAAGACGATAAACGGTGCATTTCCGCCGAGCTCCATGGAGGTACGTTTGACCGTCGCGGCGCACTCGGCCATCAATTGTTTACCGACCGGTGTTGAGCCGGTGAAGGTCAGCTTGCGCACGATCGGGTTGGAGGTAAGCTCCTTGCCGATTTCAGCGGTTCTTCCGGTGACCAGGTTGATCACACCTGCCGGTACACCGGCACGTTCGGCCAGTTCTGCAAAGGCATAAGCCGAAAGCGGTGTTGCGTTTGCGGGCTTACAGACCACCGTACAGCCTGCAGCCAAAGCCGGTGCAATTTTGCGGGTCAGCATGGCGTTGGGGAAATTCCACGGTGTAATACAGGCAACCACACCAACGGGCTGCTTGATCACCACCAGGCGTTTATCCGCAGTGGAGTGAGGAATGGTATCGCCATAAATACGTTTGCCTTCCTCGGCGAACCACTCGATGTAACTTGCACCATAGGCGATTTCGCCTCTTGCCTCGGCCAGCGGTTTACCCTGCTCGGCGGTGAGAATTTTTGCCAGGTCCTCCTGGTTTTCCATCATCAGGTTAAACCACCGGCGAAGAATGGCGGCCCTTTCCTTGATGGATGTTTGGCGCCAGGTCACCTGGGCAGCCTCGGCGGCTTCGATGGCACGCCGTGTTTCAGTGCTGCCGCAACTGGCGACGTTTGCAATGGTCTCACCGGTGGCCGGGTTGGTGACCGCCAATGTCTCGCCCGTATCCGCTGCAGTCCACTGGCCATTTATGTAGGCGCCGGTTCTAAGTAAATGCTTGTCGTTAAGTAAGATGCTCACTGGTATGCCCTCTGATGTGCCTGATATTGGAGTCAGTCTAAGAATAAACATGCCTGGTATAAATCGATATATTTTTACATAAGCTGTGAAAATATCTCACAGATATTTGGATCATGAA
>JBFFWN010000186.1:0-7026 GCA_041570235.1 Lysobacterales bacterium
ACACTTCCGCGAAAACCGGAAGTCGACAAAAGTCTCTGAATTCAGGGTCGAGATCGTGCATGGCGTGGCCGATCTTGTTGATGGCCAGGTTTGCGGGTTTCACAAGACCGCCATCCTTGCCAAGAGCGCCATCTTCCAGGATGCAGTGAATGCTCTCGGCTGAGCGGTAATAATAGTCATCGCGGCCTTTGTCCCGATCGGTGGTCGAGAAAACGCTGCGATGTTTGTCGATATCAAATTCACCGACGATTTTCATGGCTGCCGATTTCAAACATTTGATATGTTGCTGGGGTATGACATTGTTCAAAACCAGGAAGCCATCTTCCCGGTATTGCCGCAGGTCTGAGGACGTCAGCATGATCAACCTTTCAGCTAGTGATTAAAACAACTGATGGTTCTGCGCCAGGATAGCCTGGCTGCGTCCTCATCATGGCTCGTCTGGTTGATATCATTATGAACTCCTGTGAACTGATTGATCGACCGGTTGGGATAAAATGATTATAGATGATGTGCCTGAAACATTATCCCGCTTGCTACGCGGCCCGCAATACATTGACGGGCGAGTGCGTTACCACTTTCCAGGTTGCCAAAAGGCCGCTAACACCGACAAACAGCATGCCGAGCACAGGGCCGGTGACCCAGATCAATGGGCTGAAATGGTACTGCAGGTCGTAGAGGTTCACAGCGAGATACCAGGCTGCCAGGCTCGCCCCGCAGGAGGCAAGCAGGCCTGCCAGTAACCCGATTGCCAGGAACTCGACGGCAACGCCACTCAGAACGCGTTGACGTGATGCACCGAGAGTACGTAGTATCGCGCTTTCAAAGCTGCGCTCATCCAGGCTCGATTGAACCGCTGCCCACAAAACCGCCAAACCGGCGACCAGGGTAAACAGAAATACGGCCTGCACGGCCAAAGATGCCTTGTCCATCACATCGCGAACCTGGGCCAGTGATGCCTCCAGGTCAATGACCGTGACACTTGGAAACTGCCGCATTAATTCCAACAGTGATTCACGATCCGAATCGTCGGCGTATAGTGCCGTGATATAACTGGCCGGGTAACCCTGGAGCGTGGCGCTTGAAAACACCATGAAAAAGTTGGGTTTAAACGTATCCCACTCCACCGTTCTGAAGCTGGTCACCCTGGCGCTGACCGGCTCACCGGCAATATCAAAGCTGATCTCATCACCAAGTTTCAGACCCAGTTCACTACCAAAATCAGCTTCGACCGACACTTCCCTGGCATCCGTTCCCGGTTGCCACCACTGACCCTCTACCAGTTGGTTGCCTGTCTGCATCGTATCGCCAAAACTCAAATTCGACTCCCTTTTGGCCCAGCGTTCTCCCTGTGGGTCTTCAAAGCTGATCTGATCTACATCCTGGCCATTGATAGCCGTCATCCGGGCCCTGACGAGCGGCACGAACGTTGGAACTTCCATGTCATTTTCAGCCAGAAAACGTTCCATGTCAGGAACTTCATCGGGCTGAATATTGATCATGAACTGGTTGGGCGCATCTGCGGGCAAACTGCTGCGCCAGGTGTCCATCAGGTCATTTCTGACCAGGGTCAGCAACATTAACACCATCAGGCCCAGACCGAACGCCACGACCTGGACAACGCTTTCCCGGCCGCGCCGGTTCAGGTTGGCCAGCCCGTAACGCCAGGCCACCCCGGCAACCCCCCGAAATCGACCGGTGGCCTTGACCAGCAGCCATCCGGCCAGTCCAAGCACAATAAAGGTGCCGGCCGCCCCGGCTGCGATTCCAAGCACCAGGCCCGCATCCCTGATCATCCAGAGCAGCAGCGCGATCACGGCCGCAATGCCTGCCAGGTAACTGATGCCATAGCGCATCGGCGGCGGCTCAACATCGTGACGCAGAACCCTTAAGACCGGGGTTTTACCCATTTGTATCAGATCGGGCAGGGCAAAGCCGCATAAAATAAACAGCGCGGTGATAAGTCCCAGCAAAACGGGTGAGGCGCCCGGATAGGGTAATTCCTGCGCGATCAGGTCACGCGCAATCCAGGCCAGTACCTCCTGTGCGGCAAATCCTAAAATGGTGCCTGCAACGGCGCCAAGGACGGTCAGCATCAATAATTGCAGCAGATTCAGACGGATGATGAATGAATACTGTGAACCGAGGCATTTCAGCAGCGCAATCCGGTCGCGATGACGCACCGAATAACGCCTCGCGGACATCGCGACCGCCACCGCCGCAAGTAAAACACTGACCAGCGAGGCAAGGTTCAGAAACCGGCCGGCCCTATCCATGGCGGATCGGATTTGCGGGTTTGTATCTTCAATATCACTGAGTTTTTCGCCTTCTGCCAGACGTTCTTCAAGTTGGGGTTTGAAGGCGAGGATGTCATTACGCGGCCCGGCAAAAAGGTGGCGATAACTGACCCGGCTGCCCGGTTGGATCAGCGAGGTTTTTTCCAGGTCTGACATGTTGATCAACAGCGTGGGTGCCAGGTCAACAAACTGCCATCCCTGGTCGGGTCTGAAATTCAGGACCCTTGTTATTGTAAAACTGGCTTTGCCTACCGAAATGACCGAGCCGGCCTGCGCCCCGAGGCGGGCCAGCAGCCGGGTCGTCGCCCACGCCTCACCGGGTGCTGGAATGTCACTGGTCTCAAGCGGTTCATCCAGCAGTTTCGATGATGTTTTTAATCTGCCCCTGAGCGGATAGTTTGCAGTCACCGCACGTATCGCAGACAGGGTGCTGCGATCCTGTTCAAACACAACCGAGGGCATGGTGATCATTGATGCTGTGCGCAGTCCTTCCTGTTCGGCCAGTTCGATATATGCTTCCGGCAACGGTTGACTCGATCCCAGTCTCAGGTCTGCTGCAAGCGATTCGGCGGCACGCAGTTCGACTGCGTGTCCGACGCGATCGGTTAAAAAGGCCACTGCTGTCAGTGATGTGACGGCAATTACCAGGGCCAGGCCCAGAACCGTCAACTCACCCGATTTCCAATCGCGCAGTAACAAGCGCCAGGCCAGTTTCAGCGTATTCAAGCCGCTACCCCTTTCCGCGTTTGCTGCGTGATCTGGCCGGCCTCCATGCGGATGACGTGATCACAACGGTCCGCCAGTTCGAGGTCATGACTGACCAGTATCAGCGTAGTGCCGTATTCGCTGTTCAATTTAAACAGTAGATCAATGACTGACTCACCGGTCTGCTGGTCCAGGTTGCCGGTCGGTTCATCGGCAAACAACACGGCCGGTTGGATGACAAAAGCGCGTGCGATGGCAACCCGCTGCTTCTCTCCACCCGATAACTGCCGAGGGTAATGACCGGCACGCCGGCCCAGGCCAACACCCTCGAGCGCTTTCATCGCCGCCTGAGAGGGGTTTTCGTGGTGCGCGAGTTCCAATGGCAACATGACGTTTTCCAGTGCGGTCAATGACGGTATCAGGTGAAACGACTGGAAGACAAATCCAACCTCGTTGGCCCGTAATGCAGCACGGCCATCTTCGTCCAGCGCTGTCAATTCGCTCTCGCCGAGCCAGACTTTACCCTCTGTGGGAACATCAAGGCCCGCCAGCAGTCCAAGCAGGGTTGATTTGCCCGCTCCCGATGCGCCGATGATCGCAATTCGATCGCCATGACTGACATGCAGGCTGACCTGGTCTAGTATGGTCAACTTGCCCTCGGGGCTGGTGACGATTTTGGTCAGATTTTCAGCCCTGAGGGCAAAGTTTTCATTTTCGGTAATTGAGGTATTCATGAAAGTTATTTTATCGCTTCTGATTTCCATTGTTGGTTTATTTGCCCAACCGGTTAATGCCGTGGAAAAACCGGTTTTATTGGTCCTTGGTGACAGCCTTAGCGCAGGCTATGGCATGGATCGTGAGGACTCCTGGGTTCATCTGCTCGGGCTCCGTCTAGAACAACATGGTCATGATTATCAAATTCTCAACTCCAGCATCAGCGGAGACACCACCCAGGGTGGTCTTTCCAGGTTGCCGCGTCTGCTTGACCGCTATCAGCCCGAATGGGTTATTATCGAGTTGGGCGGCAACGATGGCTTACGTGGTATAGATCCGCAAGTGAGCCGTCAGAACATGACGCAAATGATTGAATACTCCATTGGGTCCGGGGCCAGGGTTTTGCTGGCGGGTATCAAGTTACCACCTAACTACGGCACAGCCTACCTTGAGCAATTCGAATCCATGTATGGGGATCTTGCCTTTGAGTACAATACGTTACTTGTGCCGTTCTTCATGGATGGTGTGGTTTTTGAGCCCGGTTACATGCAGGATGACGGGATTCACCCGAACGAGGACGGCCAACCGGTCTTGCTGGACAATGTCTGGAAAGTTCTGGCCCCGGCGCTTCGGTCACAATAAACGTGGATTTGAAGGCGGTTTGGAAGGCTGGGATGAGCTATTATCATGAACATTATCAATATATAAGGAGCACGACGTTGAATCGATTTGTTGCGGGTTTAATCACAATACTATTTTCATCGCTGGTTGCAGCGCAGTCACCGAGCTTTGCCGAACGCGTGGCCATGGCCTCTGAAGGGGACCATCGGTCTGAGAGCAATAAGGCGCGTAATGTTTACCGCAACCCGCTAGCGACCCTGGAGTTTTTCGGGATCGAGGACGGTATGACAGTCATGGAAATCTGGCCCGGTGGTGGTTGGTATACAGAGATTCTGGCCCCTGCCATGCGGGACCATGGCAAATTGATTATCGCCACCTGGGATCAGCAAGTGGAAGGTCAAGCTGGATACCGCTATGAACTGCCCAGGAAAATGGATGAGACATTTGCACAATACCCGGAAATATACGACCAGGTAGAGGTTGCATACTTTTCTCCACCCGAATCCCCCTCGTTGGGTGAAGCGGAGTCCATTGATGCGATCGTGACATTCAGGAACATGCATGGATGGATCGGCGCGGGACAGGCCCAGGATATCTTCAACGAATTTGCCCGGGTGCTGAAAAAAGGGGGCATACTGGGTGTGGTCCAGCACCGGGCGGATGAGGGTGCAGACCCGGCTGTCAGTGCCAAAAGTGGCTATGTTGCAGAATCTGCCGTCAAGCAAATTGCTGCGAATGCGGGTTTTGAATTTGTCGCCAGTTCAGAAATAAATGCCAACCCTAAAGATACCCACGACCACCCCGAGGGCGTTTGGGCATTGCCGCCCAGTTTGCAATTGGGTGACACTGATCGCGAAAAATATGTGGAAATTGGCGAAAGCGACCGTATGACATTGCGCTTTCGCAAGGCAGATTAAAACCAGGGATCATGATTAGCAGGCTGCGTTATGCTGTGCAGGGTAGTGTGGTTTTTGTGCTGATTACGATCAGCACCATCCTGATAACCCTGCTGATCTGCATAATGTCACTTTTCAAGTTCCTGGCGCCCAAAGGTGCGGCCAGAAATGCCATCACGCGTTGGCTGTCATCATTGGGCGAGGCCTGGGTTTCCATTCACAAGGGCCTGATTTCACTTTACCGTGGTCTTGAATGGGATATTGAACTTCCTGAGGGTATCAGCCACAAGGGACGTTATCTTGTTTGTTGCAACCACCAGTCAGGCGTGGACATCCTCGCCCTGCAGCACTGTCTTAACCGAAAGGCGCCGTTTGGAAGATACCTTCTCAAGCAACAGTTGATATGGGTTCCTGTTCTGGGCGTTGCATGGTGGGCCCTGGATATGGCATTTTTACGTCGCTACAGTCGGCAGGAGTTGATCAGGAATCCTTCACTGAGAGGCAAGGATCTTGAAAACGCGGCGCGTGCCTGCGAAAAACTGAAACATATACCTGTTTCAATGATGACTTTTCCCGAGGGCACACGCTTCACCGAGGCCAAGCGGTTGCAACAGCAATCACCGTACAGGTATCTGCTGAAACCCAAATATGGTGGCGTCGGGCAGGTTCTGTATTCTTTTGACGACGCCCTTGATGCTATGATCGATGTCACCATTACCTATCCCAATGGCGTGCCCACGGTATGGCAGTATTTATCGGGGCAGGTGAAGAAGATCTCGATGCTGGTGCAATTACGTTCTATCGATGATGTGCTTCGCGGGGGTAACTTTCGTGAGGATGCTCTTGTCAAAAACGAGTTGAAAAAATGCTTGAATGGCATTTGGGGTGAAAAAGACAGGTATATTCGCAAAAAACTGGGAGGCTAGGCGAGACCGGTTTTTACCTTGGAGAAAGTCCAGTCCATATGAATTGAATTCAGGATAATACAATGGATAATAAAATTGATCCAAATGCCTATATTCCACCCAAAACAATGCTCGTGCCTTGCCGCTCACTGGAAACCGGCGCTGCCTTTCAATGGTTGCGTTCCGGTTGGGTGGATTTCCGAAATGCCAAGTTTATCAGTCTGACATATGGCCTTGTCGTATTTCTATTGAGCTTGCTGGTTGCCTGGTTGTCGTGGGTGCTGGGTGGGTTTGTTTTGCTGATAAGCACGTTGTCCGGTTTTGTCTTCATTGCTCCCATGCTGGCCTTCGGTTTGTATTCGGTCAGCCGCCAGCTTTGCGAGGGGACTCAACCGACCTTTCGGGGCACACTTGCCGCCATCAGGCGGCCATTGTCTAATTCGATGGTATATACGCTGGTGTTATTGGTCGTTTTTTTACTATGGGCCCGGGCCGGAATGATGGTCCAGGTGTTTTTTCCGATGGGTCAGCATCCTGACTGGGGTCATGTGATTAGCTTTTTGCTCATTGGTTCTGCCGTGGGTTCCATTTTTGCCTGCGTGAGCTTTGCGGCCAGCGTTTTTTCATTACCGATGCTGGCCAATCGTGATATCGATGTCATTACCGCGGTGATATCAAGCGTCAATGGCGTGTTGAGGAACAAGCGTGCTATGGCGGTATGGGCGTTTCTGATCTGCTTTTTGACGTTTATTGGCTTTATCACCGCAGGAGTAGGCCTGATTGTGATTATCCCCTGGCTGGCCTATGCGACCTGGCACGGTTACCACGCGGCACTTGATGTATCAAACTGGACCAGGCTTTCCCGCGACGGATCTGAAACGCGGACTTGAT
>JBFFWN010000187.1:0-7025 GCA_041570235.1 Lysobacterales bacterium
CCGACCTCCAAATTAAATCTCATATTAAGCAGTCGCGATTATCAGGCCTGACACAATTCCCAGCATAAACACAACCGGGTAGTTCGGTACATAAGCGCCAAAACTGTTTGAAGGTAATGGGTAACCCCAAATCTACCAGACGGACTTTCTTTGGTTGCTGGATAAATAGTGTTTATTCGCTCTATACTCACGAGGTTGAACGGATCGCCTATGATGAGCACAAAGATATGCTCGAGGAGGTGCGCCTGCTGAGGGCAATAATAAGCAAACTGGCCAAGTCTTGACGCCATTCTGATATGGAGAATACCTGATGACCACCGAAGTCACCCAATTGGACCGCCGCGGTTGGTTCAAACGATTCCTGGATGCGGTCGAGTGGCTTGGGAACCTGCTCCCGCACCCGGTCAGTCTTTTCGCCATACTGTGTTTAATGGTCCTGCTGGTCAGCGGCCTGGCGGGGTACTTCGGTCTTTCCGTACCTGACGTTCGACCTGGCGCAGATGCACATGCACGTATCGAGGCGGTGAGCCTGCTCAACGCAGAAGGATTACGCCTCATTGTCGAAAACCTGGTGACTAACTTTACCGGCTTCGTGCCCCTGGGGACGGTTCTGGTGGCCTTGCTTGGTGTTGGTGTTGCGGACAAGTCGGGGTTGCTTTCGGCAGTGGTCCGCACCCTGGTTTTGCGGGCGCCGAAGCAGCTGGTCACGGTTGCCGTAGTCTTTGCGGGTGTGGTATCCAACACGGCTTCCGAGATGGGTTACGTGGTCCTCGTGCCACTGGCCGGCGTTGTATTTTATGGCCTCGGGCGTCATCCACTGGCGGGCATGGCAGCTGCATTTGCAGGCGTTTCCGGAGGGTACAGCGCCAATCTTCTGATCGGAACCGTCGATCCGCTACTCGCGGGCATCACGGAAGCGGCCGCGCACTTGATTGACCCGGCCTATGAAGTCCATGCGGCTGTGAATTGGTATTTCATGATCGCCAGCACCTTTCTCGTGACGATAGTTGGCTCACTGGTAACCATTTTCGTGGTGGAACCGCGACTGGGCCGTTACGACCCGGGCATGGCCCAGGAGGGCGTGCTGGCCGAGACCAAACTGGAACCTCTTGATAGCCTGGAGCGCCGGGCTCTGATGTGGGCTGGTATCGCTGCCCTAATAGTTTCGCTGTTACTCGCCTTAACGGTAGTGCCTGAGCAAGGTGTTTTGCGCAATCCGGAGACCGGTGATGTTCTTCGCTCACCGTTTCTGCGTGGCATCGTGGCGCTGATCTTCGTTTTCTTCCTGATTCCGGGGGTCGTTTACGGCAAAATCGTGGGCACGATCAATAACGACCGGGACTTGATCGATGCCATGTCGGACACGATGGGCTCCCTGGGGCTTTACATTGTGCTGGTATTCTTCGCCGCCCAGTTTGTAGCCTTTTTCGGCTGGACCAACCTTGGCGCCATCGTTGCCGTCACCGGCGCCCAGACCTTGCAGCTCATTGGGCTGACCGGACCCCTGGTGTTCATTCCATTCATTGCCATGTGCAGCTTCATCAACCTGATGCTGGGCAGCGCATCGGCCCAGTGGGCCGTTACAGCGCCGATTTTTGTACCCATGCTGATGCTGACCGGTTACAGCCCCGAAGTGATCCAGGCAGCCTACCGAATTGGAGATTCGACCACCAACATCATTACGCCCATGATGAGCTACTTTGGCCTGATCCTGGCCTTTGCCACGCGTTTTGACCGAAATCTGCGTATTGGTACGTTGATCGCGACCATGCTTCCGTACTCCATCTGCCTGTGGATCGGTTGGGTGGCACTGTTTTTTCTTTGGGTATTTGGCCTGGGTTTGCCTGTAGGGCCGGTCACGGAGACCTACTACCCTGCACCATGAGGTGCGGTATCGACAGCAGAACCGAGACACCCAGCACTCTTCCAGCACTCTTGGAATCAGCTGAAACTTCGATATCAATGGTTGTTTGGTACCCCAGGTTTCCCGGGAATACGGTGTTTAAATTGCTGGTGCTCTCCCCCGCGGGAAGCTTTTCCCTTGTCCATTATTGAGGCCGAGGCGGCCCTGGCGTTGGATCGCAGATCTTCCGAGGCACTCATATCCCGTGGGATGGCGAGCCTGGTTTACGCTTGGGACTGGGACCGTGCGCGTGATGACCTTTCCCAGGCGTTGGAATTAAGCCCCAACTATGCACAGGCTCATTGGGCCTGGTCAGAGTACCTCGCCGTCATCGATCCATCCGCGGCGCTCGATTCAGCCTTAAAGGCTTTGTCTTTGGATCCCCTCTCTCTGCCGATCATGAATTCTGTCTCCTTCAAGTTTTTGACGCAGGGTATGTATACCGAGGCGTTACAGATGGATGAAAAAATGATCTCCATGGATCCGGATTTCATTGCGGCGCACTGGAATCAGGGCATTATCCACATTCTGCATGGCCGGTTCGAGGCGGCGATTGACAGTCTCAAGTTTGCAGTCGAGCGCTCGGGACGGATGCCGCCAGCCCTCGCTGCGTTAGCGTATGCTTACGCAAAATCGGGTGATGAAAAACCTGCTCTCGCTATCCTCGACGAACTGAAGGGCCTTTCTGACCACCCGGGCCGTAGTTATGCCCCACCCTTGTTTATCGCGTACGTCTATGAAGGGTTGGGCAGAGTTGAGGACGCGTTGGACTGGTTGGACAAAGCCGTGGAAGAGCGGGACGGTTGGTTGATTTACCTGAACTCGTATCCACGTTTCGAATCTTTACGCGATGAAGCGCGTTTTAAAGATATCCTGCAACGCCTTCAACTGCCGCCCGGTTAATCGGGCCCCATTTATTGGGCTTCGCCAGGCTCACCAATGGATTGGTTGGTTTGAGATAGTGAGCCCAACCATAGTTCTGACTCAAGGCCTCTGACATAGTTTTAGCACGTCGTGCTTGAGGATTTCCGCCATCCGTACCGCGCTGCGCGTCGGAAAATCAGGGTCTGCGAATACCAGGTAGGCTTGAACAAATCGTTCACCCCCTTCCCTCATCGGCAGGGGCTTGAGCGTCCCCGCCTCCAGTTCCCTGCGAACGGAGTCCTCGGGGAACCAGGCAAAACCCAGACCACGGCAAGCCGCAGTTATCTGTGTCGCCTTGTTGGAAACCGTCCAGCGCTGATCCGCACCGAGCCAGCCACCGCTTTCACGGGTGTACTGAACCGCACTGTCGCGAATCAACAGGTGACGGTGTTCACGCAGGTCATCCAGCGTCAGCAAGCGGCCAAGCCGGTGCAGGGGATGATCGGGGCTTGCCGCAGCGATGAACCTTAAGCGCAACAGCGCATCTCCATTAAAACCCTGGGGAACATGGGTTGAAATAGCCAGGTCAACCGCACGTTTATACAGTGCTTCATCAGTTCCCCCCAGGACTGACTCGTACAGTTGTATGCGTGTTTGTGGCCGCTCTTCACTGAAGCGCTGCATGGATTGCAGCAGGGCCCAGGTCGGGTAAACGATATCAACCGCCATCCGAAGCTCTGGTTCCCAATTTTCACCAAGCTGGGTTGCGCCGTGTTCAAGCGCGCCGGCGCGCTCGATGAGGTTTTTCGACCGACGGTACAGGGCCTCTCCCGCCGGTGTGAGTACAGCTTTTCTGCCCTGCTTTTCAAACAGGTGCACTTCGAGCAGGCGTTCTATTTTCTGCACCGCATAACTCACCGAAGACTGGGTTTTATGCACCTGTTCGGCCGCCTGTGCAAACCCGCCAGCTTCCACCACCGCATTGAACATGCGCCACTGATCAAGGCTGACCCGTGGATTCAACATATCGAAAAAAACGATCTAAACATTCAAAAATATCCATTATTAATCGAATAAAAAGATATGTAGTATGACCCCATTGAATCAGGCAACGCAAGGCGATTGATAAGGAAAATCGTGTCATTGAGCGGATGGCGGCGTGAGTCAAAGGCAAAATCCACATTATTATATAAACTTAAAAGGAGTGAGTTATGAACGCATTTTTTGATAAATTGGGCACCTGGATCGTTCCCGTGGGGCGTATCCTGATCGCATTGATCTTCGTTATCGCCGGTTACGGCAAGATTGGCGGATATGAGGCTACCCAGGGATACATGGCGGCCATGGGTGTACCCGGAGCGCTGTTGCCGTTGGTGATTATTCTTGAACTCGGTGGCGGCATATTGCTTATGCTGGGTCTCTTTACCCGCTACGTGGCCCTGGCCCTGGCTGGTTTCACTATCCTGTCAGCGGTCTTGTTTCACGCCGATTTCTCGGACTACACGCAGCAACTCATGTTTCTGAAGAATCTTTCCATTGCCGGCGGCTTCTTATTCCTGACTGCATTCGGTCCGGGTAGAATCAGCCTCGATAACCGGCTGGGCTGGTCTTAAGGAGGAGTCAAAAAATGGAATCAACAACACAGGAGAGAAAGCTGGCGCGCACCATTCCCGGTATGCAAACCTCTGATGGCGCTGGTGTCAAATTACGCCGCAGTATCGGCTCCGGCCCGGGCAGTCGTCTTGATCCTTTCCTGATGCTGGATGAATTTGGAACCGACAACCCCGGTGATTACATCGCCGGGTTTCCACCGCACCCGCACCGCGGTTTCGAGACGGTGACTTACATGATCGATGGCCACATGATGCATGAAGACCACCTCGGCAATGTTGGCCACCTTAAAAGTGGCGGTGTTCAGTGGATGACGGCTGGCCGCGGTGTTATTCATTCCGAAATGCCCCAACAGGAAAGTGGGCGTATGCGTGGGTTTCAGTTATGGATCAACCTGCCGGCCAGGGAAAAAATGAAACCCGCATCTTATCGGGACATTCCGGCAGGTGATTTGCCGGTTATCAGCCTGGATAGCGGCGGGCAGATAAAGTTGATCGCCGGCCAATTGCTGACACCGGCAGGCCAGACGATAGGTGGTCCGATCAACCAAGAGGCCGGCAGCATGGCCACCGATCCATTATTCCTGGATTTGAGCCTGCCCGCGGGCGCCCGGCACCGAATCGCTGTGCCCGCCGGACATCAGGCATTTGTTTACGCGTATGAAGGCAGTCCAAAGATCGGCGGAAAACCGTTGCCCGGCCAGCATGCCGGCATACTGGATGATGGAGGTTTTGTCGATGTTCAAGCCGGTGTTGAAGACCTGCGCATGATTCTGATCGCCGGCAAGCCATTGGGTGAGCCGGTGGTTCAATACGGTCCATTTGTCATGAATACCCGCGCGGAAATCGAACAGGCAATGGACGATTACCGGAACGGACGCCTGACCGCCTGATGCGGTCGGGCGCCTTACCATAACCGTTGAATTAAGACGACCCGGGAAACGGGTTCAGCCTGAATGAATTGATCGGCGCTATACGCCTCACGCCCAACCCCTGATTCTGGCTGCAATGTATGGAGTTGCCGCCACGACAAGCAGCACAAGGGGCCAAATATTTCCACCTTTAAAGGTGTATGCATCAAGAAGCTCTGACCAGGTTTTGCCTTGTATGAGGTACCCAAATGTGAACTCAAAAACCAAAGTGAGGCAGAGCCAACTCAAGCCAAGGATGACGTAGGTTGCCGCTGGCGCAGGCCCAAACCACGGAAGCGAAAAATAGGCCACTGTGAAAATGAGTAAAGACAAGAAAACGCCGCTCAGAACCAGCCCCGGCGCATTGCCCAGCACTGGAATTAGAACTGCCTCTCGAAACGCACCATTTGCGATGGCCAGCACGAGAATGCCAAACCAGACTGCCAATGCCTTGGCTGCGAATTGGGGTGACAATGTACTCTCCTGTAGTGCCTGACTGACAATTAGTGGGGATATCCATGCCTCGCAAATGTCAAAAGTGAAAGCCGCGTCCGGGAATACAGTTCGCATAGGTCCACCGAAATGCATTGCCTCAGCCGTTTAGGTCATCGTACATTCACCAGACGGGTTAGAAGACGCTTGCCCAAAGCCAGCCGTTTATTAAAAACAATATAGCTGAGTATAGATACCGTCTCTGCCCCCGGGCAAGGAATCTATGTTTATCAAAACTGTGGAAATTCCAGGGTGACGTATAATTTACCTATCCTATTAAGTGCATAAATGTTGATGACATAAACTGCTGTGCAAATAGTTTAAATTTTGGAGGCCCCATTTTTTGGCTTCATTGCCAGAAGGTCCCGGCCAATCACACAGATTTTCTATGACTATAGCCAAAAAATAATTACAAACATTAATCCCAGGCGGAGGCCGATATATTCATGAATAGTGGAAGGATTATTCAAATGTTCAAACCATGGTGCTGGATAGCGCTTGCGTTCATCTCCATCGCCACCTGTTCTGCCCAGGAGGAAGCCGGGCTCATAGAGCATCCCAATGTGCTGTTTATTTCCCTGGATGACATGAACGATTGGGCAGGGCCGTTGGCCGGTAATAATCAGAGCATCACCCCTTCACTCGACCGGTTTGCGCAGACAGCCGTGAACTTCACCAGGAACTACGCGCCAAGTCCCGGCTGCAATCCTTCCCGCTCTGCGATGCTTACGGGTTTGCATACCTATACATCAGGCATGTACTCCAATTACCAGGAATGGCGAAAGGTTCCCGTCCTGCAGAATGTCCAGACGATCGGGCAGCACTTCAGAAGCAACGGATACTACACGGCGGGTGCAGGAAAAATCTTTCACTATGACCAGGTTGATACGCTCGGCTGGGATGATTATTACCCGAGCATTTTGAAACCAATGCCCGATGACAACTTTCCGGAAAAACGTCCAGCCAACATGCCGCCATTCAAGTACATGTACAACATGTTCGATTGGGGACCATTGGAAATTGATGATGAGGACATGGGCGACTTCGAATCCGTGAGTTACATCACCGAGCAGCTCAAAAAAGACCATGGAAAGCCTTTTTTCCTGGCAGCTGGAATCTACCGGCCGCATCTCCCCTGGTATGTGCCACAGAAATATTTCGATCGATTTCCGCTTGAATCCATCCATAGACCCAAAATCCTGGAAGATGATATTTCAGATCTGGGTCCGGTCGCCAAGGAGATAA
>JBFFWN010000188.1:0-6918 GCA_041570235.1 Lysobacterales bacterium
AGGCAGTGTGCGAACGGTCGACAACAATATTCGTATCACCACGAACCTGATCGATGCCAACCAGGGTCATACCCTGTGGTCTGCCAATTACGACCGCCAACTCAATAATATTTTCCAGGTTCAGGATGAAATCGCCCGGGCGGTGGTCAAGGCATTGGAAGCCAAGTTGCTGGCGACCGCAGATAAACCGGTTGACCGGGTTGTTGTAGCCGAGGCTTATACCGCTTACCAGCAGGGCAATTTCCTGCAGGGAAAACTGACAGTGGAAGATCAACAGGCCGCCATAAACTACTTTCAACAGGCCATTGAAAAAGATCCGTCCTATGCCGAGCCATTGATCGGCATGGCCAATGCCAACCTGATGCTGGCTCTGAATATGTCTGCGATAGACCGTGATGAGGGGATCGGCAAAGCCACCGGATATATTGACCAGGCGCTCAGGCTGGATCCAGACCTTGCAGACGCGCATGTCACCAGGGCCGTCATCAAGAAAGTAAACTTTCATGATTTTGTCGGTGCCGAGCTCGACCTCAAACGCGCCCTGGATTCAGACCCCAAACATCTCGATGCTATGCGGCGACTGGGCACCATTTATGGGATGCAGGGTCGTTATGACGCGGCCATGGAAATGTTCCATAAGATCATTGAGCGTGATCCGCTGAATACACCCACGTATTCCAATTACAGTTATAACGCACTGGCTGCCGGTAATCTTCCGCTTGCCGAAGAGATGATCAGAAAGGTGTTGGAATTCAGTCCCAAGTCCGTTTTCGCCAACTTTCAACTCGCCAGGGTGTACATGGCGAAAGGCGAGCTTTCCAATGCCAAACAGGCCATTGAAAACGAACCACACCCGGTATGGAAGGATATCGGCATGGGTATGATTGCATGCCTTGACGGTAATCAACCTGGTGGAAAAATGATTGCAACCAGGCTTGTCGAAGAACGGGAAGTGTTCAACGCTGCAGAAATCTACAACCTTTGCGGAGACATCGAGAAAGTCTGGGAACTGCTTGAACGGGCCGCCTCTGAACGTGACCCGGCCCTGACCGAGATGAGACTGAGCTGGGCGCTTTCCGATCTTCGCGCAACACCCAAGTGGAAGGAAATACTGAAGTTGGTAGGCCTTTCCGGTTAGTACGCGCCCCGACTGACAACAACACTCATATCAGAGGCCCGGTTTAAACCGGCGTGGCCATCGGCGTCAAGGCTTCAAACCTGGTGTCTATCCGGGCTAAACCTGCTTACACCGGCGCAACAGCCTGCATCAACAAACCGCATATCCACGCACCGTAAGTGCCCAGCACATACCCCAAAACGGCCAATAGAACACCAACAGGCGCCAGCGCCGGGTGGAACGCCGCCGCCACTACGGGTGCGGATGCAGCTCCACCGATATTCGCCTTGCTGCCAACTGCCACAAAGAAATACGGCGCCCTGATAATTTTCGCCACGACAATCAGCAAGACCACGTGAATGATCATCCAGATGGCGCCTACGGCAAAAAGACCCGGGTAGTCGCCCAGTGCGCGGATATCCATTTTCATACCAATGGTGGCCACCAGCACAAATATAAACACGGTTCCGATTTTTGATGCACCCGCGCCCTCGTACTCCCTCGCCCTGGTAAATGACAGGCCGACGCCCAGTGTGGTGGCGATGACGATCAACCAGAAAAACTTGGACGTCAGGCTGAACTTGGACAGAAATGGTGCATTGTTTTGTATGAAAGGCGCAATCTCGTCAGCCAGAAAATGCGCCAATGCCGTCGCTGAAAATGCGATACCCAGCATCACCATCAGGTCAGTTGTAGTCGGATTCTTCGAGGTGCTTTTGCTGAACGCTTCCATTTTCTTCTGAAGGTGATCAACAGCAGAGGCATCTGCCTTGAAAAAACGGTCTATCCGGTCCTTTTTGCCAATGCCGATCAACAGAAATGCCATCCACACCTCGGCCACCAGGATATCGATGGTAATCATGATGCTGAACAATTTGTCGGATGGATTGAAAACCTCGTACATGGCGGCCTGGTTGGCGCCACCGCCAATCCAGCTTCCCGCCACCGTGGTCATGCCACGCCATACCGCTTCGGGGCCGGCCCCGCCAACAAGATCCGGGTTGAAGAACGATGTCACCAATATTGCCAGGGGACCACCCAGTATCACACCCACGGTACCGGTTAAAAACATCAGCACCGGCTTGTAACCCAAACGGGCGATTTCCTTGAGGTCAACGCTCAGCGTCAACAGAACAAGGCAAGCTGGCAGCAGGTATCGGCTTGCCATGAAATAAAGCTGTGAATGCTCACCGTCAACAATATTGAAAGTCGTGAGCAGGGACGGTAAAAAGTAGCAAAGCAAAAGCATCGGAATAATGCTGTAGAACTTTTTAAAGACCGGATGGCTACTGGAGGACGTCTTGAAGACAATTGCCAAAAGGGCCAGTAGCAAACCCAGAACAACGGCATCGTTGGTTATCAGTGCGTGTGATTCATTCATCGGGCAATGCTATCAGGTGAACCCTGCAATTGGTACGAAAAAAACCCGCGGCACTAAATGACGAAGACCGGACCTGAATCAAGTCCCCATGGTTGGGTTTGAGCCTGCTGTTTTTTGGCAGGTTTTTTTTAAAACAAACCCAAATTTACCAGGTGAGACCCAACGACAGGCTCAATTGACGTCCATAGGCCGGTGTACCGGGAAACTCCTCAAAATCGCTGTCTGTCAGATTATCCATCACCAGGTCGATGCTCATGCTGGTATCGGTTGGCAGCTGCCAGCCAAGTGAAAACGCTGCAATCCAGGCTTTTGAATCTCCGTTTCTCAGGACGTTGGCCTGCTGATGACGGAATTCATTATCAAGACGGAATTCCAGCCATGGGACGGGCTGATAAAGCAGGGCGAGTGTTGCCCGGTGACGGGCAAAATTGAGCGCGTAATAACTGGCATCCACCTGTACGTCACCATAATCGGCATCCTTGTCCAGGTAGGTATATGCGCCGAGCACCTGCCATTTTGCCGTCACCCACTGCAGGAAAAACTCGAACCCGGTCACATCAATATCGACCGCATTCGCCTGGCGCCGATATGGGGCATCCTGTTTGTATGTCCAGTCCACCAGCGATTCATCCTGACGAACAAACAATGCAACACCTGTTCCCCAGGCGCCCCGGTCAACGCGGTAACTGAGCGCCAGGGTATTGGCGAATTCCCTGCCAAGATCCGGGTTCCCGCCAAAAAGCCCGGTGGGTCCGGAGTTCAGCGCGGTGTACCCTGGCAGTTGTGAACTGCGTGATAAATCCAGGCTGACGGACTGTTCGCCTTCAGCCATCGGTTTGAGCCAACGGATGCTGCCCATTGGCATGATGGCGTCCTTGTCCCGGTTTGAAACATCTGCGCCCAGGCCGGCCCGCACCATCAACTCTGCCCCTGAATCAAGCGACCACGTCCATTCGGGCGCCAGGCGAACACTCACATAGCTTCGTGAATTGAAATCACCATGGGTCAGGTCTGTTGAACTTACCAGGCGGTCTGCGGCAAATAATACGCCATAGCTCCAGTCTGTCCCTGCCGCGAACTGCGCACCGTTGATACCGAGGGAAAAACTTCGTGTCTGATGCTCATATGACCCTGGCGCCCCGCTCTCCACTGTTCGGCGATCGAAGTCGTAATCATCATTCAGCCAGCGATAGGCAGCCCCCATCTGCCACCAGCCACCCCGGGTGGTCCTGCGATGATCCATCACCACCAGGCCCTGCTTGACGTGATCGGTTTCGGGCAGGCTTGCAAAACCCGTGTACATGCCGGGCCAGCCAAAAAACTTGTCCTGGTAGCCGATAATGATATTGCTTTGAGCGCCCTGTGCACCAAATTGGAAATGTCCGGCAACCCGCTTGAATTCATGATCACCATTGGGCAGCGTGCCATCACCTCGAGATGCGGCTGCAGCCAACGTAAACCCTGCGGACCTGTTTCCACCAGGATCATGGCTATGGCTGAGCCTGGCCGAACCAAAAAGCAGGTCATCGGTGCCAAAACCAATCCGCGCGGAACCGCCGGACAAAATGTCGGCATACCCGTATTGAACCGTTGCCAGCGACGCATTGAATGTATTCAGGGCATTGTCACTACCGGTTACCAGGCCGGGGGTCGATAACATGTCAGGATCGATCGGGAGTTCCACTGAGTAATGACCGGTTTGAGGGTCGAAGATGGGCACCGCACCGATTTTGAAGCCGGTGTTTTCAAACAATCCACCCCTGACGCTGACATCGGCCTGCCCCTCGGCAAGACCACGCGCCTGGATGTCCACTTGCGGGTCATAACGCAATTCGGTCACGACCGCCGAATATGAACTGGCCGGTTGCAGGTTGGCCACTCTTTGGCCGGTGACCTCAATTAACTCCAGCACGGTCTTTTCGTCGTCAGTGCTCTCCGGCCCGGCCGCACTGGCAGCCGGCCCGAACTGGACAAGCAAGGTTAAGAACAGCATTCTCAAGGTAGTGTAGTGCATAAGCTTTATGTGAGATTTAGCAAGCGCAGGTCATAGTCAAGGAAACACCTGCTGAACCCGCCATTTTTTCGGGTTATCTTGTAGCGGTGTGAACACATGCCGTTTATGCAACCTGAATGTGCCTTCCTGCCAAAATTCAAAACGTGCTGCGCGCACCCTGAACCCGGACCAGAAATCAGGCCGTGGCACTTGACCAACATGGAATTTCGCCGCATAAAATGCAACGCGTTTTTCCAGCTCAATCATACCATCCATCGGATGTGACTGGTGTGAAGCCCAGGCCCCCAACTGGCTGGCACGTGGCCGGCTTGCAAAATAGGCATCAGCCTCTGATGCTGAAACCGGTTCAACCGGCCCTTCAATGCGAACCTGCCGGTCCAGCGTTTTCCAGTGAAACAACAGCGCGGCCTGCGGGTTCTCAGCAAGTTGATGGGCTTTCAGGCTATCCAGGTTGGTATAGAACACAAATCCGTCCGCATCGAAGCCTTTCAGTAACACCATACGCGCGGATGGACATCCATTATGGCCAACGGTTGCAAGGGTCATGGCATTGGGGTTGTTGATCTCCTTTGCTGTCGCTTCCTGCAACCACTCGCTGAAGATATCCAGGGGATCACGGTCCTTTATTGCCATTTATCAAACGCCTGTGTTCAAAAATTTCATCAACCGCCAAGCGGGTTGGCGATATTGTATTGCATGCGGGCGTGAACAACAGAATTATTGTGCCCCTTACTCCCGGGCTCGTTGCTCCCATACCTGGCACAGCTCAATGATCACTTCGACGGCCTTGTGCATATCATGGGTTGATATCCACTCATAACGTGAATGGAAATTGTGTTCGCCGGCAAAGATATTGGGTGTGGGCAGCCCCATGAACGAAAGCCGCGAGCCATCGGTACCGCCCCGGATCGGCTCAATCATCGGTTCGATACCGGCCCGGCGGTAAGCCTCGCAGGCATTTTCAACCACGTCCGGATGACCATCGAGCACCTCTTTCATATTGCGATAGGACTCTTCCACCTTGATCTCAACATATGAACCCGGATGGTCGGCAATGGTTTCAAAGGCCAGCTTTTCCACCATTTGCTCCATTTCCTTGAGCTTTTCAGTTTTAAAATCCCTGACCAGCATTTTTACCGACGTGCACTCAACACCCGCCTCCATCACATAGGGGTGAACAAACCCTTCGTAAGCCTCGGTCGTTTCCGGTGACAGTCCATCCTTGGGCAGGCGTCCGATAAAGTCGGCCGCAAGCTTGATCGCATTGATCATCTTGCCCTTGGCAAAACCGGGGTGGGTATTGAAGCCATGAAATGCGGCGGTAATGGAATCGGCGGAAAATGTTTCCACCTGCAACTCGCCCAGTGTTTCGCCATCCATTGTGTAAGCACAATGGGCAGCAAAGCTATCGACATCAAAATACTGTGTTCCGTTTCCCACTTCCTCGTCCGGGGTAAAGCCGATACGGACCGGTCCGTGCGCGATCTCCGGGTGATTGAGCAGGTACTCGACCGCAGCCATGATCTCGGCTATACCCGCCTTGTTGTCCGCACCCAGCAGGGTAGTTCCCGACGCTGTAATAATGTCATTGCCCATCTGTTTGGCGAGGTGTGGGTTTTCATCAAATGTGATGACCGCAGCAGGGTCATCGGGCAATACCAGGTCCTGACCCTGGTAGTTCCTGTGAGTAATGGGCCTGACGTCTTTACCACTCATTTCAGGAGACGTGTCTACATGGGCCAGAAAGCCGATCACCGGAACCGATTTCTTGCTCGATGTCGAGGGCAAGGTGGCAAACACGTAGCCGTGCGCATCCATGCTGACCTCATCGAGCCCCAGCGCTTTAAGTTCATCAAACAAATGCTGCAGAAACACCCTTTGCCCGGATGTGCTGGGAAAGGTATCCGAGTTTTCATCGGACTGGGTGTCAAATTTTACATATTCGAGAAAGCGTTCCACACAGTTGGTTTCAATTGCCGCTCTGTTCATTTCATACTCCCGCATTTCGCCCGGCGTACTCAGGCCCTTAACCCAGGCAATTGTTACCTGTCGATCACAAAATTCTCGCTAATGGCGGCCGGTATCCTGGTCGGTTTCTCTGTTTCATAGTTGACAAATGCCCAATTGGTCTCGGCCCTCGCGAGTATCTCGCCATCACCATTGAAAACCTCGTATTTTCTCAACGAGGTCACCGCTCTCATATCAGAGACCCAGGTTTTGACAATAATGACATCGCCCTCATAGGCCGGTTTGAGATAGACGATATCATGCGACCTGACCACCCAACCGGCCCCCATTTCAATGTATTTCTCCGGTGACCACCCCAGCGCACTGGAGTGGGCGATGGCGGCCTCCTGCATCCACCTGACATAGTGGTAATTGCCGGCATGGTTAAGGTCATCTATG
>JBFFWN010000189.1:0-6917 GCA_041570235.1 Lysobacterales bacterium
AGCTTTTGTGCTAATGCATATTGCAGTAATAGTCAACTCAACCCGCATGGTTCCCTGCTATCGCTGTACTGCAATGAACGCCCGGAGAATCCTCAAGGAACCGACACCATTAGCACTTAACTTTCAATATTCGGTTGACCACCTCAACCGGTGGGGTGCAAATGATTCGTTAGAGTTGATGGCCTAGAGCCGGGATGCAGGTATTACTCACTGGGAGCGTCACAAACTCGACTGCAGGGATGCAGGAGGTAGAGTAATGCAGGAGCAATTACCGAGGAAGTTTGTGGACGAGGCCCCATGGATGGGTTCATGCCGGGTCCCAGTGAGTAATACCTGTAGCGCGGCTGACGCTCGCACTATTGAATTCGAAGCCACCGGAATGGAACTCCATTTTTAAGGACAAGTCAGACTGACGGAAATCGCGGGGTTACGCTACTGGAAGCCCCGGTATGACTATATCTTTACCGCTCGGCTTTCGCTCAATCGCATGGGACTGCTCCGGCTAAACCATGAATCAAGGTGGGCTGGATCAGCCCACCTCAAAACAACCAGATCAGAAAAACCTCAGGGTTTTACAAATTTAAACGTCCAGCGATCGGTATTGCCGGTAACGGTTTTACGTCCAACTTCATACCGCAGTTCGTCGTCGGGGCGGTAATGCAGATCGGAATAATCGACAAATTCAAAACCGGCTGCCTGGATTTCATGTATCGCCAGAACGGGGTCGATCCTGCGGCCGTTTTCCGGTGTATCGCCTTCCATGTGACGGCGCGTGTGGTCAACGACCGCGTAGATGCCGCCTGGCTTCAGTGCATCAAAGGCGGCCTTGTTCATGGCTGCACGTCCTTCGGCATCAAAATTGTGATAATTGCGGAAGGTCAGCACCATATCAAAATCGGTAACGCCAAAGCCATCGGTTTCGAGGGTGTAAGCACGTGCGCCGTCTTTCCGGTATACCTTGGAATCTGTTGCGATCACCTGTATGTCCTGAAATCCGGGCTCGGTGACCAGGGATTCAGATATCCTGCCGGTGCCCAGCGCCGCAAAATATTCACCATTGTCCTGCACCACCGGGGCGAGCAGCTTGCTATACCAGCCACCACCGGGCAGCAGTTCAAGGATTTTCATGTTATCGCGAAGGCCAAAAAACCTGAGCGTATCAACCGGCCTGCGATTGCGATCACGGTCCTTCTCGGCATCGGTCCTGATATCCGCAGTCATCGCTGCCTTCAGCTTGGCTTCAACAGCATCAAAATCATCTGCAAATGCCATTCCGGCTGAAACCAACAGTAAAACACTCAAAATATATTTCATTGAAATTTCCTGTAGTCGTTTAAAAAATTGAGAAGCGTTAGCATATAGGAATTCAGCCTCAGGGTGAAAGCCAGTTCTCGATATCGATCACACGGTGAGACCGGCGTTTCAAATCCTCAATCTGTTCCATCAATTCCAGCGCCAGTGCTGCACCGGGCAGGTTTACGCCCAGGTCCCGTTGCAGGTGCTTGACGGTTTTCACACGATGCAGGCTGTCTATGCGAAATTGCCAGTGCTCTTGATTATCACCAATCGGGTCGAGAATACCCTCCGACACCAGCAAACTGACGGTTTCGATTTCCACCGTACAGATACGGCACAGATCATCGATTGTAATGCTGTGACTTTCCTCCAGCACCTGGCCAACCAGTACCTTTTCTGTTGTTGGTTCTTTACTCATTACCTGGTCGCCTCCATGGTCGCACGCGGGTTGAAGTCAATTTCCTGCTTCATCCGCTGATACAACTCCCTGGCCGGTGCGCTGTTTGCCGGTGGCAGTGCAACCTGCAACACAACATAAAGGTCACCGGGAGATTTCGCCGGTAATCCGCGCCCCTTCAGGCGCAGTTTCTTACCGGTCTGCGAATTTTCGGGTATCTTCAGGTCAATGGTACCCGAGGGTGTCGGCACCTTGATGGTGGCGCCGAGGGCGGCCTCCCAGGGCGCAAGCGGCACATCCATGTAGACATCACTGCCTTCCACCTTGTAAAAACGATGAGGTTTGAATTCAACCTCGAGATACAGATCACCGGCCCTGCCGCTGCCCTTGCCCTTGGCGCCCTGCCCGTTAAGCCTGATCTGTTGACCCTGGCGAACGCCTTTCGGAATACGCACATTCAAGGTCCTGTTGCGGGTTACCACGTGGCCATCAGGGCTCAATTCCGGCATCTTCAATGAAATCGATCGGGTGGCGCCGTGGTAGCTGTCTTCCAGGTCAATCATTATTTTTGCGTGATGATCTTCGCCATGCAGATTAAACCCACGCTGCGTTCGCGCCCCCCTGGCCTGCCCGAAAAGGGATTCGAAAAAGTCGCTAAACCCCTCCTGGCTGAAACCGCCCTGGGGCCGGCCATGAAATTCAAAACCCGCATCCCAGTCCGGAGGCGGCCGGAAGTCCTGCTGTGCTTTCCAGTTGGACCCCAGTTGGTCATAGGCTGCGCGTTTTTCGGGGTCCTTCAGAACCTCATAGGCTTCACCCAGTTCCTGGAACCTCAGCTCGGCATCTTTTTCCTTGCTGACATCGGGATGAAACTTGCGTGCCAGCTTTCGATAGGCGCGCTTGATCTCGTCCTGGGTTGCCGATCGGCTGACACCCATTATCTTGTAATAGTCTTTGTATTCCATGCTTTATCACTCTCAAATGGATAGCAATAACCAGTTTTTATTGAGCCTGAGCATATCGGTTAAATCCATACTTTTATATTGGGATCAGGTTCTTGAGAAACAATAGCCGACAGTTTTCGGGCTTACGGCCGACCGGGTTCTGCTCCGAATTCAGTAACTGAACCCTGATCCTGGTTAACTTGATTTTATCGTGTTTATATCATAAACTTATTTACACTGTAGTTATGTTTATGAAGGAGATCAGGTATGAATGACGCAATCAGGCATATTGAAAAGAAGGCCTTCAGATCATACTGGGATGATGGTTTGCTCGATATCATGCTGGGACTGTTATTGCTGGTTCTGGGTGTTAGCTGGTGGCAGGATGTTTACGTTTTGGGCGCGATATTTCCTGCCATCTGCGTCAGCATGTGGACGCCGCTGAGAAAACGACTGGTGGAACCGCGTATGGGGTATGTGGAATTCAGTGGCAAACGCAACCTCAAGGTGCGGACTTTCCGGTTTGGCCTTATGGCTTTTTTTGCCGGCTCCATGGCGCTGGGCCTGGTGGTTTTCTCTCTGTTCGGAGGCGAAACGCCCTTCAGGGCAAGCGAGTGGATCGCGGGCTTTCCACTGGTCCTGATTGCCATACCGGCGCTGTTTTTTGCCCTGTTTACCAGCTGCCTCAGGTTTGCCGCCTATGCGTTTTTGCTGCTTTTGGCCGGGCTGACCATCGTGCTGATGGGATGGGATCCACATGTGGGGTTTATTGGCTGCGGTATCGTGATTACACCTTACGGAGTGGTGATCCTGTCACGCTTTCTGAGCCGTCATCCGCTGGAGCAGGATGTGATCACATGAAAGGCAGTGTGCCGACACCCGAGCTGAACCGTCTTTTACATGAGCCTGCACGTTTGCGTACCCTGGTTCAGCTCGCGGCAGTCACCAAGGCGGACTTCACCTGGCTGCTGGGCCAGACCGGCCTGAGCCGCGGAAACCTGTCGGTTCAAATGAGCAAATTGGCAGATGCCGGAATGGTGACGGTCGAAAAGCGGTTTCACAATAACCGGCCGCAAACACTGTTTGCACTGACGGAGTCGGGCAGACAGGCTTTGGTTGAATACAAACAGAATATGCAACTCATTCTTGATGGAATTCCGGAATAAAGCTGGCGCCGAACCGCAGGTTTGACCAACATCCCCAGAAATAGCACCCGGCCAGGCAAACGTGACCGGGCGTTCAGCTATTCAATGTGCTCTTTTTGAAGATATGTCTCTGCTTCTGCCTTGGTGAGTTCTTCAACACGCAGGGTCCAGCTGGCCAGCGACGAGTTGACCTGGAACCGGTAGGTGCCACCCTCGTCGAGTAAGCGCACACCGTTATCAACCCACTTGGTCATCGCGATTTTACCCACGTATTCGCCAGTTGGCTTGACCAGGGCGATGTCCACGGCCATTTGTCCGGGATAGTCACCCGTTGTGCGCCAGTCTACGATCCAGGGTGCCTTAACCTTGAATTCCGCGGTCGATTTGCTTTCCGAGCCCTTGAACTCCCTGATCAGTTCCTTGGCGCTAACGCTGAAGGCAGCCATACACAATGTGATGAAAACGATGATTCCCATTGACAAGTTTTTCATTTGATTCTCCTGCTTCATGCCAGATTTATGATGGAAACAGATTGCGCCAACTTTAACTTTTGATCATTTCTGTTTAGCATAGTTCCAAACACTGTCTCAGGCTATTGTTCTTAGCTGGAAATATTCACAAACAGGAAAAACCGATGTCGAATTTGTTCGAGCCACTGCACTTTTGCAATGGCGCTGTGATGAAAAACCGGCTGGCGCTCGCACCGATGACCAACCTGCAAAGTCACGCAGATGGCCGGCTTTCCGATGACGAGTATCGCTGGCTTACGATGCGTGCCCAAGGGGGCTTCGGTTTGATCATGACCTGTGCCTCACATGTACAGGCGATCGGCAAAGGCTTCCCGGGCCAACTCGGCTGTTTTTCAGACCAACATCTCGAGGGCTTGAGCCGCTTGGCAAGCGGCATCAGGGCAGAGGGCAGTCTTGCCGTCCTGCAGTTGCACCACGCCGGTATGCGTTCACCCGCGGAAGAGATCGCTGAACAACCGGTTTGTCCGTCTGATGATGAAAAAACCGGGTCCCGGGCGCTGAGCCTGTCCGAGGTGGAACAGCTGAAAAAGGACTTTATCGGTGCGGCAGTGCGGGCTGAAAAAGCCGGGTTTGACGGGGTTCAGATTCACGGCGCACATGGTTATATCCTTTGCCAGTTCCTGAGCGCTGAAATCAACAGGCGCACCGATCATTATGGCGGTTCATTGGAAAACAGGGCACGCTTGCTTTTTGAAATCGTTGACGGCATCAAAGACAGCTGCCGTGAGGATTTCCTGGTAAGTGTCCGGCTGTCACCTGAGCGTTTCGGCATGAAACTCGCAGAAATTATCGAGGTTTCACAACGGTTGTGCAGCGAAGGCAAAATCGATCTGCTGGATATTTCCCTGTGGGATTCATTCAAAGAACCGGCCGAAGAGGCATACCGGGGCCGCTCGCTGATGAGTTACTTCACTGAATTGGACAGGGGCAATGTGCGCCTGGGTGTTGCCGGAAAGATTCAATCGGGCAGCGACGCGCAACGATGCCTGGATCTGGGCGTCGATTGCGCCATCATTGGCCGCACTGCCATCCTGCATCATGATTTCCCCCGGCAGGTGCTTGCCGACCCGGCATTCAAGCCGGTATCAACCCCGGTCACAGCGGATTATTTGCGCTCACAGGGCCTGGGCGAAGCCTTTATCCAATACATGGCCGGGTGGGAGGGTTTTGTGAAACCCTGACTACAGGGTTAGTCAGAGGTATTTTGCCGGGAAGCACGGGTTTTCTTCACGGCGTTCTTCCACATGCGTTCCTCGTTTTTTTTGTGCAGGTAGACCCCAACCCCGAATAACACGGCGATAACGGGCAATGCGATAATGCTCATAACCCGGGGGTTCAGGTCGCTCATGCCACGAAAGACCTGGCCCAGGCTGACGGATTGATTGGTGAAAATAACAGCGAGCCCAATGATGAAGACCAGGACAAAAATACCGAGTAGCACGTACTTGTTCATGGGTACATTTTAAAGCCGCACCACCACTGGTAAAAAGAACAAATTCAACTCCTCTGTAAAGAGCATCTATCCAAACCGTGAGATATAGAGCGCTTCAATGCATCCGATTTGCTTGCGATGGCTGCCTGTAAACTGCTACTTTCTATGAACACAAGAGGATTCAGGCTGGCTTTACTCAATCATGACAGACCAAAACATTCTTTTCGTCCTGCTCTTTTTCGTATTCGCACTGCTTATCTGGGGTCGTTGGCGTTATGACCTGGTGGCATTTTCGGCCCTGCTGGTTGCTGCCGGTCTCGGTGTAATTCCCACCGAGCAGGCCTTTGCGGGTTTCGGGCATCCGGCTGTCATCGTTATTGCGTTGGTGCTGATTATCAGCAAGGGCTTATCCAATTCCGGCGCCATCGAATTGTTAGCGCGCTTTTTGATCCATGGTTCGCGCAAGCTGGCTACGCATATCAGTATCATGGCAGGCTTTGCCGCGGTGCTTTCGGCCATCATGAACAACGTCGCCGCGCTGGCCCTGTTGATGCCACTGGACATACAGGCCGCAGCAAAAGCGAAGCGCAGTCCGGCCTTGACGCTCATGCCCTTGTCATTTGCGTCCATCCTTGGCGGAATGATCACACTGATCGGAACACCGCCCAATATCGTCATCGCTGAATACCGGGCCAGCGTACTGGGCGAGCCTTACCACATGTTTGATTTTGCGCCGGTTGGTCTTGCGGTGGCCATTGTTGGCGTCGCCTACGTGGCGCTGATAGGCTGGCGCCTGATCCCGGTCGCACGCAGCCAACACAATACCGCCACGGAGTTGAGCCACCTGGGCGACTACCTTGCTGAACTGAAGGTGCCTGAGTCGTCGATGGTCATTGGCAAACAGGTCAGGGATCTGGATGAACAGGCTGCAGAGCATGAAGTAGAAATTCTCGGCCTGGTAAGGCGGGGGGTACGTCAACCCGGCATGGCTCGTCGTATTGAGATCCGCAAAAACGACATCCTGATATTCAAGGCGTCACCCGAGGGCATTGAGGCAGTGGTTGGCGCTCTCGGGCTCGAATATTCCCAAAAGAGCGATACCAAGGGCAGTGTTTTCGGCTCAAATAATAGCTCCCTGCTCGAGGTGGTCGTGCCCGAAAACGCCCGCATCGA
>JBFFWN010000190.1:0-6717 GCA_041570235.1 Lysobacterales bacterium
GATACCTGGCCTCCATTTCCTTTGCCGATGAAATGGTCGGGCGCTTGTTACAGGCATTGGAGGAGAGCCCCTACGCCGATAATACAATCGTGGTGATCTGGTCGGATCACGGCTGGCAACTGGGTGAGAAAGAGCATTGGAGAAAATTTGCCCTGTGGGAAAATGTCATTCGAACGGTGATGATGATCAAGGTGCCGAAGGCTCTGCAAAAAATGCCGGATGGCTCTGCAAATGGCATCGCTACCACCAACCTCACATCATTGCTGGATATTTATCCGACACTGGTTGACCTCTGCAACCTGCCGGAAAGAAACGACTTTGATGGCATCAGTTTGAGATCCATGCTGAGCAACCCGCTTGAAAAGGTATCAAGACCGGTGATCACCACCTATGATTATGGCAGTTACTCCATACGCTATGAAAACTGGCACTACATCAGGTACATAGATGAATCTGAGGAACTGTACAATCTGGATGATGATCCCGAAGAATGGCAGAACCTGGCATCGGATGAGGCATTTACAACGATTAAAAGCCAGTTGGCCGGATACATACCGGCAAACCCGATTGACCTGCCCGAAGTCTCCCTGATTGAACTGATGGAGCATCACGTGCCACCATTCAGATCAAAAGAGTATTTCTTCAGTGAGGAAAGGCAGGAGTGGATCAAGAGGTTTGACTGATGGGTGAACCCGGAACCTCAACTGACACGTGATTTTGATCCGGAGCGAGAAGGTAAATTCATTCACGCCTGGCGGTATTCTTCCTCAACAAGGGGCTCGTCACGCGTCGCAACCTCATAGACTTGGGCAGCCTTTCCGGTGAGCGGGTGATGTTCCTTGCCCATGACATCGTTCATACCCGCAACATAGGCGGCCGTCACTTCCAGCTCATCCAGTGACGGGTTCAGCTCGATGATTTCCTCGACCTTGTGATCGTCTAATTCTCCAAACAACCTCAAGATATCGGAATGAATGGACGATTGTTTTGCCATAAAAATTAGACCGCAAAAGATCAGGTTGGTTTAGTGGTGACGGCGTAAACTCCTGGACTGCAACCACAACACCTGGCCGCGGTCGTTCGGGTCGTAGGAAAGCGCGCCACCGGCGCCGTCGTAGCCGAGACTCCAGCTGTTGCCGGCCGATCGTGCGTTTCGCAATGGAATTTATTGGGCCCGCGATACCCGCAGTGACTGGGTAGAGTGGAATACCCGCTTGCGCAACGAGGTGGTGCAGGCCAGAAAATTGTTGGAAGCCGAGCTGGAAAGGCCATGACCCTTGGTGAGCCACGCAGGAACGCGGACACCCACAATTGAGAACAAGTTTGAGCCCATGACACTCAATCCAACAACAGCAACTGAATCAGGAAATACGCCCAACTTGCCACCAGCAACAACCACGGAACCCATGCTGACCTGAGTGCAGATTTTTTGGTCTGAATACCCTGTTTCTGTTCAGCTTGCGGTTGGGTGGGTTTTGGGTCTTTTAGTGCCTTTTTACGCAGCTTGTTTCTTTCTCGCGCCTTGGTTTTCTCGCGTTTCCTGAATTCAGCAATACCCTTTTCGATGCCCTGGGCAATGAGTTTTGTCTGTTCCTTCTTTTGACCGGGTCTTTGAATTCCCCGGGCGATTTTCAATGCTTCTGCACGGGCCTGTTTTGATACTTTTTTGTCAGTCATCTGGTTTCCCGTCATCTTTTCCATGCTGAAGTGAGACTGCTTATATGCAGCGAATCCCGCTTTGTTCAATTCATCGCTAATTGCCGGGTGTGTTGTTGGCTCTTTTCAGTTCCTATTTACCGCTTCCGGTTTTCCTTTTTTCAAGGATTGCATGGTGGGCCATCAGCCGTATGGCATTGATCTTGATGAAACCTTCGGAATCCTGCTGGTTGAACCCGCCCTCAATATCCATGCTTGAGAGGTTCTGATCATACAGTGAACTGTGGCTCTCGCGGCTCAGGACGAACACGTTCCCTTTATATAATTTCAGGTTGACGGTTCCGTCAATGACTTCCTGGCTCTTGTCTATGGCGCAGCGGAGGAATTCCATTTCCGGGCTGAACCAGAACCCGTTGTAAATGAGTTCTGCAAACTTGGTTGAGAGCATGTCGCGTAATCGCATCACCTCCCGGTCCATGGCAATACCTTCTATATCGAGGTGGGCCAAGTGCAAAATGGTTCCGCCAGGGGTTTCATACACGCCCCTGGATTTAACGCCAACGTAGCGGTTTTCAACGATATCTATGCGTCCTATTCCGTTGGCGCAGCCCAGTTCATTCAGGTACATAAAAAGTTCCAGGGAGTCGGTCTTTATCGTACCGTCCTCCTTGTTTGTAACCTTTGTGGGGATACCGTCTTTGAATTCTATTGATATGCGTGTGGCCCGGTCCGGAGCATCTTCGGGGTCTACGGTCTTGGAATAGACGGCCTTCTCAGGCTCCCTGGAAGGGTCTTCGAGGATTCCGGCTTCGTGGCTGATATGCAGCAGGTTGTCATCCTCACTGTAGGGCTTTCCAGCGGTGACTTTCACGTCAATTCCATGCTTTTCAGCGTAGGCGATCATGTCGGGGCGACCCTTGAACTCGCTGAGAAAAGAGGGCATTTTCCAGGGAGCCAAAACCTTGATGGATGGTTCCAGTGCATAATAAGCCAGTTCAAACCGAACCTGGTCATTACCTTTTCCGGTGGCCCCGTGGGAAACGTATCCGGCGTTTTCCTTTTTTGCGATTTCAATATGCCGTTTGGCGATTGGAGGCCGCGCCAGGGCGGTTCCCAGCAGGTAGCGGCTTTCGTATACGACATTGGCCTTGAATGCCGGGTAAATGTAATTTTCAACGAAATCCCGCTTCAGGTCTTCAACATATACTTTGGACGCTCCGATTTTCAGGGCTTTGGCCCTGGCTGCTTCGAAATCTTCCTTTTGCCCGACATCAGCAATATAGGCGATAACCTCATAGTCCCGTTCCAGCAGCCATTTGAGGATAACGGAGGTATCCAGTCCGCCACTGTATGCTAAAACAACCTTTTTGGAATTCATCTTGAAAAGTCTCCTGAGTTATCCGTGAATGATAAATCAGGAGGCCCTGGGGTACTCCACTTTTTTCGTTTTTCATCAATGAACCCCTTACTCGCATGGCCAAGACACCGGAGCAATCCGGTTACACCTCCATTCAGGACGGTATTGCGCACCCGGATAGTAGCTATCTTGCACCATTTTCAGAACAAGGAAATGGCACGCTGCCCTTCAGTTTGGAAGACTACCTGGAGTTGGTGGACCGGGGTGGTCGCAAGGTCAAATGTAATAAATTGCGGGAGCCTGCAGCGGCCAACTCCAAAGCGCGTGGTGGTCCCGGCTAAAGCGGTAGACTCCAGCCTTCACCGGGTAAAAGGCGCAACAATTGCTGTAATCCAGGCAATCAGTTGTTTATCAGGCGATGACTGAGGTCTCCGCTGGATACCACTCCCAGCACCTTGTCATGTTCCACAACCGGCAGGTGACGTATGCGACGACCGCTAACTATGCCCATCGCTTCTTCCAGGCTGGTTGAAGGCGAAACGCAAACCGGATTGGCTGTCATGACAGTTGAAACTTCTGTGCCGGTGGGATCGAGTCCCGCACCCAGAACGCGGATCATGGCATCGCGCTCCGAAAATATTCCAACCAGACGGTCACCATCCATTACCAGCATCGCCCCGATCTTGAGTTCGTTCATGCGTTTTACGCATTCCGTCACGGATGCATCGGGGCCAACCGAATGGATCAGCGGGTTTTCATCACGCAACAACTTGCCCAGTGTCTCTGTGGCAGCGCTCTTCCCGTTTTTGAATATCGAAATGCCGATGGCGACGCAGGCAGCGAATATGAGCAGAATATAGACTGACCATTCCAGCACAGGCGCCGGCAACGTCACGTCTTCAGCCATGACCGGCGCGGAAATCAACAGGCCTGCGATTGCAGTTTTACACGTCCTGGCTATATTCATGATGAAATCTCCTCTATCTGAACCCGGCGTCAAGTATCCCCGCTCTGCTCGACCCATGGCGGGAATAGCTTTAATAGTATGGCAAGCAGTATGAACGGCGCGATCAACACGATGGATGCTGACACGATGCTCTCGTGCCCAAACAGTGGCATTGGGTAGGTCAGTAAACCCTTGCCCGTCTTAGAGATCTCCTGGCCACCTATCACGACATTCCAGCGCATGAACAACACGTTCATCAGGACGAGCAGGGAGCTGATGGTCGAGCCAATGACAAATGCCCTGCCTTTAAGGTTGATCGCGACCATGATGCCCATCAGGAAAACGGGCACAAGTGCGCCTATTCCGAATTGCAGTATAAAGTAGCGCCAGAACAATGGACCCTGCACATAGGCTATGATCATGTCCACCCCTTCCTTGCCCTTGTATACGATATTGGCGAATTCCAATCCCTCCAGCACAACCGTGAACATCAGGAACCCCCACAGGGCCATCATCAACCCCTTCAGGCAGCTATGGTCGATGGCCGTACGTCGTATTCGTGACGTCAGCACGTACAGCACCATCACCAATGCAATGCCGGACACGATCGCGGAAAACAGGAAGATGATCGGCATCAGGTCTGACTCCCACCAATGCCGGGCTTTCAGCGAGCCGTATACAAACCCGATGTAGCCGTGCAAGCCGTGTGCCGATGGTATGCCGATGATGGCCAGCGTCAGCAGCCACTTGCTGTCTATGAGCCTGGCCCGGGGAGACAGGTCGTCCGACCAGAGGGTGATTGCACGGTAGAAAGTCCGTTTCAAGCCACTCGAGTTCCGTGCCCGTTCAACATTGCCAGGACGGAACACGAACCAGCATTCAAGCATGAGCAGTATGGTGTAAAAGGCAGCGAAGAAACCGAACATGGCGAAAGCCGACGTCAGGTGCGGCGTGACCATGGACAGGTAGGATCTCTCCGGGTGGCCCAGGTGGACCAGCAACGGCATCGGCACGAAAAGCATTACGCTAAGTGATGTTAACAAGGCCAGCCGGGCCACCGGTTTAAACTGCTGCATACCAAACACGTGGTAGAAACTGGAGACCGTGAAAGCTCCGGCGACCAGGCCGGTCAGGTAAGGATAGATGACTATCAATACACCCCATGGAATGATTGTTTCGTTGGGGTACACATAACCTGTGAAAGTAGCGACTTCAGTCATGATACGTCCTTGTCAAGTCCGACATAGAAACACATGGGCGCATTACCGCTCTCCGGTTTGAGAACCTGCACGCGGTTGTCTTTGATGAGCTTGCTGACGGGGCTTTCGGGGTCGTTCAGGTCTCCAAAAACCCGTGTTCCGGTCGGGCAGACTTCGACACAGGCCGGATTTAAACCCTTGGTGATGCGGTGGTAACACCAGGTGCACTTGTCTGAAACCCCCTCCTCTTCTATGAAGAACCGGGCGCCGTAAGGACAGGCCTGAACGCAATAGCGGCAGCCAATGCAGTAGTCGTGGTCAATCAATACGGTGCCGTCTTCCGCCCTGAAAGTGGCTCCGACAGGGCACACCTGGACACAGGCCGGCCGTTCGCAGTGATTGCACATCTTGGGCACAAAAAACGCCCGGTTAACCTTTTCATCCTTGTAGCGGTTGTCAAAGCGGTATTCAGCCCCGGGCCCGGCCGCGGCAATATTTTGAGAATCGGCGTGGCTATCAACGTGGGCATGGTCCTCTCCCTCCAGGTAGACATATCGTTCCACCCAGGTGCGGAAATGGTTGGCGTCGCCAACGACGTTGTTTTCTACTTTGCACGCCTTTACACAACGAAGGCAGCCAATGCACTTGGTGGTGTCGATGCCATAGGCCCAACGATGTTTTGTCCAGTCATAGTCCTTTGTCGGGAAAGAAGCGGCTTTGGCCGCCATGGCCGCCTTGTCTGCTTTTTTTTCCGGACTATTGGCGAGCAGGCTACCGGTACCTGCGGCAACCCCCAATCCGGCCAGTGCCTTGCTGGTGTTGCACAAGAATTCGCGGCGCTGAGTTCTTTTTTTGTCCTTTTTCAATTCCACTCTCCTGTTTATGTCACCCTGGCCATTCATACCTACTCAGGCGGAGGTTCAGGGAGGGGTGCCGGCAGGCTTTCGTAGTAGCGGGCAAGCGCCGCAATGTCTTCATCGCTCAGTGTTTTTGCATAGCGGATCATGGCCTTGCTATCGCCGAGACCGGCTTTGAACTGATTCATCAGTTCTGTGAACTTCTCTGCACTCAACCCGGCAAGGGGAGGGTTATTTCTGCGCCCCTGGCCCATCTTGCCATGACATTTCAGACATTTGGACGCCGCGGCGGGCGGCTCTGAGAGTGTATCAGCCGCAACAACTGCAACTGGCTCAGACTCGCGCAGTTCCTCAACGGTTGGGGAATGCGGATTGTGGCAGGTCTTGCACTCGGGTTTTTCCTGGTCAGGGAACGGGTGTTCAGCCAGCACGATCTGCGGTTGTTGCGCCGGCCGCGCCGGCATTGCTTCGTGGCACATCGTGCAAAGTCTGATGGTATTGACCGGCAGCATTGCTTTTCCGTTCTCGGGGCACCCGAGGTATTTACCATGACATACTTCGCACTGGACCACCGCATGGGCACCGGCGGACCAGTCCGTCTTTCTTTGCTCGTGACAACCGATGCAAAAGCCAGACCCCTTGTATACCGGCTCGGCAGCCGCGAGTTCAGGTACCGCATCAGCACGAAAATGACCGTGTTGA
>JBFFWN010000191.1:0-6711 GCA_041570235.1 Lysobacterales bacterium
TTCCGGCGCATGATTGATTACCTCGAAACGCGGCCTGATATCGAATCCGATAATCTTGCCTACTATGGTAATAGTTGGGGTGGCAGGATGGGTGCGATCGTGATGGCCGTAGAGCCGAGAATCAAGACCGGCATCCTGAACCAGGCGGGTATCAACGCCGGTGACCACCCGGATATCAACGTGGCGCACTTTTTGCCGCGCGTGCGTGTACCCGTGCTGCACTTCAGCGGTTTATACGATGTTGATTTCAGGTTTGAATCATCTTCAAAACCATTCTTCGAACGCCTCGGGACCGATGAAAAAGATAAGAAACACGTGGTGGAGCCAAGTGGCCATTTTGTGCCGGTCGCGATTATGAAGGGTGAAACGTTGGACTGGCTGGATAAATATCTTGGACCAGTGGACCAGTGAGGTCGCAAAGGGGGTCACCTCAGAGTCAATTGTGAATATAGGGCTCAACGGCAGGCAGTTCATCTGCAGACAGCGTTTCCTTGACCAGCAACCGGGCTGCGGTATCGTCGAGCAATTGCCGGCGCTCCTCCAGGATGGTGGTGGCCTTGACGAAGGCGTCGTCACTCAGCTTGCGCACCGCTTCATCGATTTGCCATGCGGTTTGCTCACTGTAGGTGCGCATCCACGGCATGAAGGTCTCCTGTTCCGGTAAAAGAGACTGTCTTTCCGGATCGTAGGTGACCTGCCCGAGCGTCTCATCCATGCCATAGCGCGTGACCATCGTGCGTGCGATATTGGTCACCTGGCCGAGATCGTCCGCCGCCCCGGTTGACAGGCGTTGAAATACGAGCACCTCGGCGGCGCGTCCTGCCATCAGCACGGCCATCTTGTTGGTGAGCTCATCCTCCGTCATCAGGTAGCGATCCTCGGTGGGACGCTGGATGTTGTATCCGAGCGCGCCAATACCGCGCGGAATGATCGATATCTTGTGCACTGTCTCGACACCGGGCAGCGCCAGGCGCACCAGTGCGTGGCCGGTCTCGTGGTAGGCCACGACTTTCCGTTCATATGGATTAAGCAGGCGATTTCTTTTCTCGAGCCCCGCAACGATACGTTCGATCGCCCGCGTGAAATCATCAAGCGTGACGAGGTTCGCACTGCGCCGCGTGGCCAGAATGGCGGCCTCATTCACCAGGTTGGCCAGGTCCGCGCCGCTGAATCCCGGCGTCAGTGCCGCAACCTCTTCCAACGCCAGCTTGGGGTCGAGTTTGACCTTTTTGATGTGGACCTTGAGGATGTCTATCCTTCCCTGTTTGTCGGGCCTGTCCACCAGGACCTGGCGGTCGAAGCGGCCGGCGCGCAACAGCGCGGGATCGAGAATCTCGGGACGGTTGGTGGCCGCCAGCAAGACGATGCCCTGCTGCGGATCGAAACCATCGAGTTCGCTCAATAACTGGTTGAGCGTTTGCTCTTTCTCGTCATGTCCGCCCATCAGTGGCCCCGCACCGCGCGCCCGCCCGAGGGCATCGAGTTCATCGATAAATATGATGCATGGAGCACTCAGGCGCGCCTGTTCGAACAGGTCACGTACCCGTGCGGCGCCGACACCGACAAACAATTCGACAAATTCCGAACCGCTGATCGAATAAAACGGAACGGCCGCCTCGCCGGCCACCGCCCGCGCCAGCAGTGTCTTACCGGTGCCGGGTGGACCAACAAGCAGCACCCCCTTGGGTACATGGGCGCCGAGCCTGCCGTAACTGTCGGGGTCTTTCAGGAAGGCGACGATTTCCTTGAGTTCTTCTTTTGCCTCATCCACGCCGGCGACATCGTCGAAGGTCACCTGGGTATCCGTCTCCACGTATACCTTGGCCTTGCTTTTGCCTACTGCTGTGAGCCCGCCGATGCCCTGCCTTTCGGCCATTTTACGAATGAAGAACAACCAGATTCCGACGAACACCAGCGCCGGCAAAATCCAGGAAAGTAATTGCGACAGCCAGTTGCTCTCAAGCACGCCTGAAAATTCAACACCGTGGGTGGCCAGTTCCCTGGCGAAATCCGGATCGATGCGCACGGTCTGAATAAACTCGTGGCCATCGATGTCCTTCTCTTTGAGTTTGCCCCTGATCTGGGTCTCGGAGATGCCGATTTCCTGCAATTTGCCATCATCCAGCAAGCTCTGAAATTTGCTGTAGGGTATGGTCTCAACGCGGCGGTATTGCTCCCAGGAGGACTGAAAGGTGAGGATCATCATTATCGCAAGTACCACGTACCAGAAATTGATATGTGTTTTCTTGTCCATGTTCTTTTCCATCCTAAAATAACCAGGATTAATGAACGCGGCCTCATGTTAGCAAGCCCGTCAGAAGGCCGGTGATCATCGGCCCAATAACTCATTGATTATTATACGCCACTGGCTCCATCGGTGTAATGAAAATCGACTTGTCGGCGGTTTGTTTGAGCAACGACTAAGACCATTTGCAAAACCACTGTGGTCTATTTGCTTGCTTACCGGACATGTCTCATTCGGCTTTCAAGCCAGCTCGCAATGTCTTCGAGGGGTATTTTATCTTGAATGACCTGGTCAACTATGAATGTCTCACCATCATCTTTTACTCAAGGACCTGAGGTAACCCGCCACCTGGTTAAAACCTGGTAGTAAATTCGATGGGTGTCTTGTTTCTTTTGTTTGTTTCTTTTGTTTCTTGCGTGTTTCTTGCGCTAGCCACTAACAGGCATCGATTCCGACACATGCTGAGCGAAACCGGCCCCGGCCTCGGTGTAGATATTGAAGACCAGCGACGCACCACCCGCCTCCAGCTTCGGAATCTCGTCCGGGTAGCGGGCGATCGAGGCTACCGGCCCCATGTAGGCCGACTGGCGCAGCTGATCCAGGACGGCCAGCGAGGTGGTCAGTTTCGGCAGGGTCAGCATCACCATTTCGACGTGCTCCGGCACGTGCACACGGTCCCAGAAATCCGCGTCCGCCGGGTCGCCCAGCAACACGCGACGCCCTGCCTGCTGCTGCCGATTGATAGCCTCTGGCGCAATGTCGACGCCGATCACCCTGCCGGGGAAGCAACTTTCCATTTTATCGTAGGCGCCAGTGCCAAACCTGCCCATGCCAACGATGACGATTTGAGCCTCGCCGATATCGATACTCTGCTCGTCAGCCAACAGGGCCGCCGACTGAAACCGTTGCCAAAATGCCCTGCGAGCGCTGTAAATGCGGTCGCCCGGCCTGTTCAACAATGAGGCGGTAATAAAGGAGAACGCCACCACCAGGGACAACACCACCAACCAGTCATAGGGCAGCCAGCCATTAGCGGTCGAGACCGCGACCACGATCAGGCCGAACTCACTGTATTGACTGAGGTTGCGAGTGGCCAAAACCGAGGTTCGGGCGCGCAGGCGGAAACGGGAAAACAGCAGGAAAAACAGTCCGCTTTTCATCAGCACCAGCGGCAGAAGCAGGAGCGACATCACGACCATGGTTGCGGTCGGTATGCCGCCGGCACCGATCGACAGGAAAAACCCAAGCAGGAACAGGTCTTTGAAACCCATCATCGCCTTGTTCAACTCGTTCGATTGAACGTGACCTGCAACCAGCGTACCGATGATCAGGGCCCCTAGGTCACCCTTCATGCCAACCATCTCGAACAGCTCTGCACCTCCCAGCGCCAGGATAATGCCGTACAGCACCAACAACTCGCCATGGCCTACCCGCTGCAACAGCGCGTAAAGCACCCGCCGCGCCCCGAACAGCGTGACGATCACTACCAGCGCCCACATCGAGGGTATCTTCGCTGTCGAGGCCGCCAGGAACAGCACGGCGGCAATATCCTGCACGATCAGCACACCAATAGAAATACGCCCATGCAGCGAATTGATTTCACCGCGGTCTTCGAGCAGTTTCACCACGAACACCGTACTCGAGAAGCTCAGCGCAAAACCGATCAGCAGCATTGCTTGCGGTTCAAGGCCCCGCACCAGCGGCAAACCGCCAACAGCCAGCAGCGCCAGCAGTGCGGCAAAAACGAGTGTTACGATCACCATGTGCAAGCTGGCCACGCCCCAAACCTGTGGGCGCGCCAGTGAGCGCAAGTCAAGTTTGAGCCCTATTGAAAACAGCAGCAGGGTGATGCCCAGGTCGGATAGCTTCTGCAGAACGTCGCCAGTGACAATCCCCTGCGTACTGAGCAGAAAGCCCGTTGCAAGAAATCCGATTAGCGGCGGCAGCCCAACCAGGCGCGCACCGAAGCCCATCAGGAAGGCCACGGTAATCCAGGCCACGTCACCAAGGGCTATCGCAATCCAGTCCAGGCTCATGAAGTCGCTTCCGGTAAATTGAGTGATGTCCAGTTTATCAGCATCCCTGTTCCATTCCCTTAAAAACGATTCCCGCTGGGCCGCGGTCCTCGAGCGCGTGGGCTGTTCCCCTGCGCAACCGGACGCAATCAAATTTGAAGTTATGCGCCCCAAACTTGTTATGTCATCAGCAAAGATGGTATAAAAACGGCTCGCTAGGTCGATTTTTGCTGCGCCGTCATAAAGTTCAGCACGCTGTAACCTACCGGTTTTATAGATGAATCCGCGTACCAAAGCGTGTTCAGCTGTCCCGCCGTTTTTCCGAATTGATCCCATGTAAGTTTGGCAACTCGAGGAACTTGTGCAATATGAATGGGTAAATGAGAAAAATAAAATGAGAAATGTTTTTACCGGCCTGACCCTGATCCTGCTTTTGATTTCATCGATGACCCTCCAGGCCGGCCCGGTTGCGCCGCTGGTTGTTGAACTCAGCCAGCCGGATGGCACAACCTTTTCAGCGGTCCCGCGTGGTGACGAATATGCCAACTGGATGGAGACCACCGACGGCCACACTGTCATCGAGGAAAACGGCACATGGTATTACGCCGGCAAGGATAATAAAGGCAGGCTCATTTCGACCGGCGCGCGTGTGGGCACCCTGAGTGTCATCGAACTGCAATCAATGCCCCGGCATTTGATGCCGCCAAGGAGTCCTGAGGCCGATAAGCCCTTCAAGATCAGAAAAATCAAGCGGCAGAAATCCTCGGGGGCCAGGGCGATTGCGCCTGCAGAGGGTTTGATCTCGCATACTCAGTACGTTTTGACGATTCTCGTCGACTATTCAGACATAAGCCTGAGCTACAACAAAAACGATTTTCAGCCATTAATTTATGGTGATAATGTTGTCAGTGTTAAGGACTTTTACCTCAAGAACAGCTACAACGGGTTTACCATCAATGCCCCGGCAGAGACTCAAGGCACGCCAAACGATGGAATCATCCGCGTCGCCCGCCCGGTAGCACACCCGAACCAGGGTAACGATTTCGATACTTCGAGGACCGAGGCCAGAGCGATCGTGAGCCTTGCCGACCAACACATCAATTTTGCCAGTTATGATTCGAATGGCGATGGCGTCGTCAGTGCGGATGAATTGTCGATCATGATCATCCTCGCGGGCTATGAGGGCGGTTACGGTGGCCCGGCTGCCGCCCAACCAAACGTACATGGTCATAAAGCAGGTTTCGCCAGCCTGACGGCGGACGGCAAAACCCTGTCCCCCTACACGATGTTCGGCGAGGCCCATGCGGTCACGGCTGATCCGGCCGGTAAACACATAGCAACCATCGGCATCATGGTTCATGAACTGGGGCATTTGATGTTGGGTTTGCCCGATCTCTATGACACTGACTACTCATCCGATGGCATCGGTGACTGGGGTGTCATGGGTGGCGGGGAATGGAACTCTACCGGCGCCTTTGTAAACAACTCTCCCAAAAGAGGCGATTTGCCAGCGGCCATGAGCGCGTGGAGCAAGGTGGTCACAGGGTTTACGCAGCCACAGGATATTGAGACCAACCGGGGCGGAGTACGTATCGCCCAGGCAATAAGCAACGAGGATGCCAAGCGTATCTGGATCGACAAGTACAAAACCCAGGAATATTTCCTGGTAGAGAACCGTCAGAAAAACGGGTATGACGCGGGTCTTCCGGGCGCCGGCTTGCTGATCTGGCATATCAACAACCACAAAACCAGTAACCGCGATGAGAGTCAAAAATGGGTCGATCTTGAGGAGGCGGACGGCTCGACCAGCCTGGACGTTATTACTGACCCTAATGATTCAGGAAGCGAGTCTGACGCCTTTTTCACATTCTGTATTTATATTCCTTTTTACGGTGATTTTTGTGATGTTAATAACAGTAATAACATATTCACGAATGGCACTACGCCCAACTCCAGAAATGATGCCGGAGTAGCCACCGGGATAGGCGTTGGGAGGGTTTCCCCCCTCGGCACGGTCATGACGGCTGATTTCACCCCACACACCGGCGGGGCCGCGTTCTTTGGAGACCATGTCCGCTACGATGAACAATATACGGGGCCAAGGTGGGGCTTTGGTTCGACCACCGCATATGTTGGAATAAACACTCTCAACGACACGGCAAACATCAACTTTGATGGCGTCGATGTTTATGTGACTGACCCGGTGGGAGCCACGATCAATATTTACTACTACACCAGCATGGCGGGCGGCCAGCCTTCCGGGCTGATTCACTCGCAAAGCGGTTTTTCTGCAGGCCCTGGTTGGAACCGGCTTCTGCTGGCAAGCCCCCAGTCTTTTCCGGTCGGAAGCGAACGTGGCATCGTGCTTTCCATCGTCAACGATAGCTCTACCGTTCCTATTGCATATGATCCCGGTTCTCCCCCTAGCGGTCGAGGCTTCATGAGTTCAAA
>JBFFWN010000192.1:0-6659 GCA_041570235.1 Lysobacterales bacterium
TGCTGCCTTTCGTCAATATGAGCACCGACGCTGAAAACGAGTTTTTCTCCGACGGTATCTCTGAAGAAATCCTCAACGTACTGGCCAGCATCCCCGACCTGAAAGTCGCCGCGCGGACTTCCGCTTTCGCATTCAAGGGCACCAATACCAAGATTTCAGACATCGCCAAAGAACTGGGTGTAAACCACGTGCTTGAAGGCAGTGTCCGCAAGTCGGGCAACCTGGTGAGGGTGACGGCGCAGTTGATCAAGGCGGATGATGGTTTTCACCTGTGGTCGGCGAACTATGACCGTGAGTTGACCAATATTTTTGCGATCCAGGATGAAATTGCCGCCTCAATCGCCGAAGCGCTGAAGGTCTCGCTGGAGCTGGAGGCGGTCGCCGCCGGCAACCTCACCGGCACCAACAGCATCGAAGCCTACGAACATTACCTGAAAGGTATGTCATTGTGGCACTTGCGCACCGCAAAAAGCCTGCCTCAGGCAATTGACGAATTTAATAAAGCCATTGATCTTGACCCCCGTTTTGCGAAAGCCCATGCAGGACTATCCCTGGCCTGGTCGGTCTTCGATGGTTACCTGAATGTGGACAGCGACGCATCCCGGGAAAAGGCCATCGATTCGGCTAACACTGCCCTGGCGCTGGACTCAAACAATGTTGAGGCTTTGTCTGCATTGGCCTATGTAAGAGGCGCCCAAACCGAGTATCAGGATGCGAGCAAGTTGTTCTCAAAGGCCATTGAATTGAACCCCTCTTTTGCAACAGCCCACCAATGGTATGGAAATATGCTGGGCAACATGGGAAACACACAAGCAAGCCTGGTCTCATTGCAGAAGGCGTGGGAACTTGATCCACGCTCACGCATCATAGGTGTCAACCTGGCGACGGCTATGAGCAACCTGGGACGTCAGCGAGAAGCCATCGGACAATTGAAAAAAGTAATTGATTTTGCGCCGGAATTCCCTGACGCACTGACATCCTTAATGCATACTGAAATTCAAGCCGGTGACTGCTCAAACACGCTGAGCTACGGCAAGCAGTTAGTAGGCATGCTGAATAAAACAGTGAATTCAACAACGGCGTACCATAATCTTTGTCAAAACAGGGATCCAGCGCTGAGGTCCACCGCACTGAAAGAGATATTGAGTTGGCCGCCGCTGGATTTCGCCGACCCTGACAACCCTGGCCTTTCTTATCCTCCGGAACTGATTTCCGTTATGGTTGAATTGGGTGAATTTGAAGCAGCTATCTTTCTCATCGAAAATAATATGGGTTGGATGGGGAGTTATACGTTAGCGAACTTACGGGCAAGAAAGACGGAAAACGCCGTCGCTTTTTATTGTGACCAACTTGTGCAGTCACTGTATGAAAAATATCAGGTCCCTGAGCTTGAAACTGAAGGTATTTGTGATTGATCTGAATCACGTGTTTATGACTAATGACACTATAAAATTTCAACGGTTTCTGTGAAAATTAACTATCGCTGGAAAACAGGTAGTCTGAGATCAGGTTTTGACGTGTTAATGCCGGAAATATCCAGTGGTTTCCAGCAACAATGTGTATGAAACACTTGAGAGGTTTTCTATAAAGTACATGCGCGTTTTTGATATCTACCAACATCCAAAGTACGGCAAACAGGCCGTTCGTCGTGGTTTTTCCTGGCTGGCTTTCCTGGCTCCATCCGTTTGGGCGGTTCGTCGCGGACTCGGTTTGATCACCGTCATGCTGGTGATCACCACAACGCTGATGTTTGATATCGCCCAACTGGCGGGTAGCTGGGCACCGAACCCTATCGCACAGATATTGTTTTTGCTTGCCCTTATCATCGTTTTCGGTATCAAACCGGGCTTTGAGGGTTATCGCTGGCATGCGCGGGTTTTGGAAGAAGAACATTTTTCGTTTAAATGCACGGTTGCAGCGGAAAGTCGCCGCCAGGCACTGAAGGCTGCCAACGATGAGCAATATAATAAAAAAATAAACGTCGCCGCCGCTTAAGCCTCAATCAAACCGCCACCTGGCTTCCTTTGTGCTGGTGAACGTTTCAGTTGCCTCACGCTGTTTGTCGAGGAAAACTTTTCCATTGCCGCCGCATAGACCTGTTCGTACCCGCGCACCGGGATTTTAAATTATACTTGCACAGGTCAGGCTCTATTAAATTATACTGCGGAAAACCGCCCCGGGTACCCAAAGCGGGGACAAGGTTCGCAAATAACCAGCTTGTGCTTCCATCGAAGAAATGGGTTTGGGTTCATCGATTACAAATGAAAAACAATAATATGCGTATTACACTTTCAAATGTTTGCTTTCTGATTATGCTTGGTTTTTTACTGGCTGGCTGTGAGAAACAGGTCAGTTTCTCAAAAGATGTTATGCCAATACTAAAGGCCAGATGCCTGTCCTGTCACGCTGAAGGCGGGGAAGGATTTTTAGCCAGCGGGTTCAGTGTCGAGGGTTATGAGCAAGTGATGAGGGGCACAAAGGACGGCCCTGCTATCGAGCCGGGTGAAAGTTATTTCAGTACCTTGCAGATCGTGGTTGAACACGGTGCGGATCCATCGACATCAATGCCAAAAGACGCGGCAAAACTGTCCAAGTCGGAAATTCAAACGATCGGCGAGTGGATTAATCAAGGGGCCAAAAACAATTAGCCATAGGGTGCGAGTAAATTCTGGCGAATCTTGAACCATAAAAAAACCGGTCAGAAACCGGTTTTTTTAACGCTGAGAATTTTCATAGGCTGTGTAATGTGAATGATAATTACACGCAATATTTGTCTGGCCGGTGGCCTATGCTCGAAAATCAGTGCGTATTCAGTTTCAATTCCGGCAAAAGTCTTTATTTGTAACCCAATATATTCATCATGACAGATTCGTCCTGTTGGCTGGCAAACACCTTGTAAGTCAGTTCGCCGTTTTCATCGCGGTCGATCAGGACATGCTGTGGATCAGGTATCAGGCAATGGTGCAAACCGCCGACACCGCCAATGGTGTCCTGGTAGGCTCCCGTGTTAAAAAATCCGATATACAAAGGCTCGTCTTTTTTAAATACCGGCAGGTAAATCGCATTAACATGTTGTTCGTGATTGTAATAATCGTCACTGTCACAGGTTAAGCCGCCCAGGAAAACACGTTCATAGGTGTCATCCCATCGGTTGAGCGGCAACATGACAAAACGTTTGTTCAATGCCCAGGTATCGGGCAGTGTGGTCATGAACGAACCATCGATCATATTCCATTTTTCCCTGTCATTCTGCTGCTTCTGATAAAGAATCTTGTACAGAACAGCACCGCTCTCTCCCACTGAGAAAGTGCCAAACTCGGTATAGATAGCGGGTTCTTCTATACCACTCTCGACACACTCCGCCTTGATCAGGGAGATGATTTCTTCGACAAGGTAAGCATAATCATAATTAAAGCTCAGGGAATTCTTGATCGGGAAACCGCCGCCGATGTTCAGGGCCCTGAGGCTGGGGCAGATCTTTTTGAGGTCTGAGAGGACCTTCAGACATTTACCCAATTCGTTCCAGTAATAGGCATTGTCATTGATGCCGGTATTGATAAAAAAGTGCAGCATGGCCATGTCCAACTGGGGATCACTTTCTATTTGTTCCCTGTAGAAGGACAGGATATCGCGATAGCCAATACCAAGCCGGGAGGTATAAAACTCAAATTTCGGCTCCTCTTCCGAAGCAATCCGGATGCCTATTTTGATTTTTTTGGATGTATACGTTTTGAGCTTCTGGATTTCCTCGGCATGATCGACGATCGTGATGGTATTGTGAAAACCCAGATTGATCAGTTCACCAATTTTTTGCAGGTACAGGTCCGACTTGAAGCCATTGAACAAAATGACCTGGTCAACATCAATCAAGCCCTGTTCATAGAGTTTCTTCATGATGCTGAGATCAATCGGCGAGGATGTCTCCAGGTCCGCCTTGCTCTTGAGGACCTCATTCAAAACGTGCGAATAGTGTGAACTCTTGGTGACATAACAATAATGATAGCTGCCCTTGTAATCACATTTGGCCATGGCAGACGCAAACCATTCCCTGGCCCGTGAAATATTCTGCGAGATTTTAGGCAGGTAGGTGTACTTCAGCGGCGTCCCAAACCTCTCCACCAACTCCATCTGCGATATGCCGTGGAATGCCAAGCCATCCTCATCGTAGGTGAATTCCTCTTGGGGGAAATCGAAGGTTTGTTCAACCAGGTCGCTGTATTTGATTTTTGCCATGGGGTTTCCCTTGAGATCAGAGCCTGAGTAGCCAGGCGAATACGAGTGGTGCGACTATCGTGGCATCAGACTCTATGATGAAACTGGGTGTATCTTCATGGAGTTTGCCCCAGGTAATTTTTTCGTTGGGAACGGCGCCGGAGTAGGAGCCGTAACTGGTTGTCGAATCCGATATCTGGCAGAAATACGACCACAATGGAATATCATCGATTTCCAGGTCCTGCTGCAACATGGGCACGACGCAAATCGGAAAGTCACCGGCAATTCCGCCACCAATCTGGAAAAACCCAATACCCGGCTCCACGGCATTGTCCTGGTACCAGCCGGCCAGCCACATCATGTACTCAATACCCGACTTGACGATCCCGGGCTGTAACTCACCCTTGATGCAATACGATGCGAAAATATTACCCATGGTGCTGTCCTCCCACCCGGGAACCACGACCGGCAGATTCTTTTCAGCGGCAGCGAGCATCCAACTGTCTGCAGGATCAATCTCGTAGTCATTTTTAAGCCGGTCTGACAGCAGTAGCTGGTACATGTATTCATGCGGAAAATAACGCTCTCCCGCCTCGGAAGCCTGGTTCCAGATTTCCTCAAGATGCCCTTGCAGTTTACGGAATGCCTCCTCTTCAGGAATACAGGTATCGGTTACGCGATTGAGCCCCCTTGAGAGCAGTTCGCTCTCTTGTTCAGCAGTCAAATGGCGATAATGGGGTACGCGCTCGTAGTGAGAATGCGCCACCAGGTTCATGATATCTTCTTCGAGATTGGCGCCGGTGCAACTGATAATGTGGATTTTGTCCTCGCGAATCATCCTGGCGAGTAATTTCCCCATCTCGGCAGTGCTCATGGCTCCGGCAAGGGTCACCATCATTTTGCCGCCTGCATCCAGGTGCGCTTCATAGCCTTTTGAGGCATCGACCAAGGCCGCAGCATTGAAGTGAAGGTAGTGTTTTTCGATAAAGTCTCTGATGCTGTTTTCTGACATTTTGTATCTTCCAGGCCAGGGTTGTTTGTTGGCAAACCATTTGGTTTTAAAGGGGTTGCGAACACGACCGAGCAGTATATCTTTATATAAAGATAATCAATAGTGCTTTTTTTGATTTGTAAACAGGTGGGGCAAATTCAGAGAATGACACGACCATTGCGGCCGCAGATATATCGATGGCAAAAAGACTCAGGGTGGGCGTTTAAAAACGCCCACCCTGAACCTGAGGACTTATGTTGAGGAAGTAAATTCCGGATAAGCATCTATACCGCATTCGCCGATATCGAGACCTTCGTACTCTTCTTCTTCGCTGACCCTGATACCAATTGTCGCTTTCAGTGCTACCCAAATCACAGCACTGGTCAGGAACACCCAGCCAAAAATAGTGGCTGCACCAATCAACTGACCACTGAAACTGGATCCATCATTGGTCAGCGGAACCAGCAGCAGACCAAACAGGCCGATCACACCATGGACGGATATGGCGCCAACCGGGTCATCAATTTTCAAACGATCCAGGCCGATGATGCTGAAGACCACGATGACACCGGCAATCAGACCAAATAAGGATGCCTGGAGGGCCGTGGGTGTTGACGGCTCTGCCGTAATCGCCACCAGGCCGGCCAACGCACCGTTAAGCGCCATGGTCAGATCGGCCTTACCGAAAAGAGCACGTGCTGTCAGTAAGGCGCCAACCAAACCCGCTGCGGCCGCGGCATTGGTATTCAAAAACACCATGGCAACCGAATGCGCATTCGCAGCATCAGCCAGTTTCAGCACGGAACCACCGTTGAAGCCAAACCAGCCCATCCACAGGATAAAGGTACCCAGCGTGGCGAGCGGCAGGTTAGCACCGGGTATCGCAATGATCTGGCCCTTAGGTCCATATTTACCTTTCCTGGCACCCAGAAACAGCACACCGGCAAGCGCTGCAGCAGCACCCGCGAGGTGAACAATACCGGAACCGGCGAAATCGCTGAAACCGAGATCACCCAGGTTGAAAACGCCGAAAACATCTTTGCCACCCCAGGTCCATGACCCTTCCATCGGGTAAATAAAGCCGGTCATAAATACCGCAAAGATCAGGAATGACCAGAGCTTCATGCGCTCAGCCACCGCACCTGACACGATCGACATCGCGGTGGCGACAAACACCACCTGGAAGAAGAAGTCGGATGCGGGCGAATAAACGCTATCGCCATCAAAGCCATTTTCGGCTGAGCTGCTAAGCACCGACGGCAGGTCAAAGGCCTCGATACCCTGCAGGAACCAGCCACCGCCGTACATGATGGCATAGCCCGTTGCCAGGTACATAATGCAGGCCACAGCGTACAGCGCGATATTCTTTGTCAGAATTTCAACCGTGTTCTTGGCGCGAACCAGGCCGGATTCCAACAGGGAGAACCCCGCAGCCATCCACATGACGAGGGCGCCA
>JBFFWN010000193.1:0-6638 GCA_041570235.1 Lysobacterales bacterium
AATATTGATCGAGTTCTTCCTCCCATTCCCTGAACAGGTCTTCAGCGACACTTTCCACAGCATTGATCCGGTCACTGACCTCCTCTGCCTCTGCTGCGCTTTTTTCATACTCGGCATTCAGACGGTCATAGACTTCCTCCAGATCACCACCATCAAAATTGACAGTGGCACGAAACTGATCCAGCGCCGAGGCGAACTGTTCGGAGGCGTCATCCTGTGCATCCCGGGCATCTTCCACCCGGTCAATAAGGATATCCCGCTTTTCGATACCCAGCCCCTCCATGGTTTTGTAATAGGCAGTGGAACAGGCGCCAAGTACAAGAACAATCAATATTAATGCGGCTATACGGATAAGTTGTCTGAACACTGTGGTCACCTTTTTGAAAATTGGCAGGATAATGCGGCCAGGTTCCGGCCTGTTTCTCCACCTCGATTAACTAGCCTTCCAGATCCGGTATTCGCAAGTTCTGACCGGCCGGCTTTACAGAATAGGTTGTTTTTGGTTTTGACTGACCAAGTGGTTTGTCCATAAAAGCCATAACTTTATCCTTCGGTTTGTTATTGACAGCCATGCTTATCTAGCTTGAACAAAAATCAGAAAAGAAACAAGCGCAAATTATCTCGAACCCCATTGGTGGATGGTTTTTATGGCGTTTCTCCCTGCACATGATCAGCCTTGCGCTTCATGGGCTTTGTTCCTCACAGGTCACTGTAAACAAGACATATTCCTGCTACACTTTATCGACCGGCATCGACACTTCCCTCGACCCAGGGCCACAAGCGTTTTGCCAGGACCATCGACAACGTCAAGGGAACATGGATCAAGGAAAAGAAAGTTGTTGTAAAGGACGGTTAAGTGTCCAAATACCGCGTGACCATGAAAGTCAGCTTTGTGCTAAAAGACTATTTTTTATTCGATAAACTGATTAAGGAGAGTTAGAAATGGCAGGTAAATTTGAATGTTATACCGATAAAGCAGGTGAATACCGTTTTCGTCTGAAGGCGTCAAATGGTAACACCATTCTTTCCAGTGAAGGTTATAAGTCCAAATCAGGCTGTGCCAACGGTATCGAGTCGGTTAAAAAGAACGCCGCTGATCCTGCAAGGTTTGTTAAAAAAGAAACTGACAGTGGCAAATTCCGTTTCAACCTGACGGCCGCGAATCGCCAGGTGATCGGCACCAGCCAGAACTATGAATCTGAATCCGGTTGCGACAACGGCATCAAGAGTGTTGCCAAGAATGCGCCGGATGCAAAAGTGGTCGATGTTTGATTAACAACAGACGATAACCATTTAAAACAGCCACGGTCCTGCGTGGCTGTTTTGTTTCAAGCCTGAAAAACGCGCTTCAAAAAGCAATCACCGGCAATATCTTAAAATCCCGGTTAGCTAATCCGATGATCGGCCCAAAAGTTTGCCCGGGTTCAAGATGCCTGCCGGGTCAAACACGGCCTTTATGCCCGTCATACGTTCAATCTCGGCAGCCGACCGGCTAAAGCCCAGATAGGGCTGCTTCAACAGGCCGATTCCATGCTCCGCGGAAATACTGCCCTGCTGCCCCCTGGTCAGGGCAAACACCTGGGTGTTGACGGCTGCGCATTTGTTTTCAAACTCCTCCAGCGGCATTCCTGCGGGCTTGAGAATATTCATGTGCAGGTTGCCGTCACCGATATGCCCATACCACAGCACTTCAAAATCCGGGTAATTATCCCTGACCAATCCATCAAGCGCCTGCAGGTATTCGGGAACCCGGGAAACCCGCACTGACAGATCATTCTTGTAGGGTGTGTAGGGGGTAATCGCCTCGGAAATACCCTCTCGATAACGCCATAAACCGGCGGCCTGTGTATCACTTTGACTGATCACGCCATCAACTACCCAGCCTGCATCCAGGCAGTTCTCAAAACACTCAAGCGCGGCATCTTCCGAGGCAGCGTCATTGCACTCATATTCAAGAAGCGCGTAAAACGGACTGTCACTTTCCATCGGCTTGCTTAAATCATGTCCCCTGCAGACATAAGCGAGCGAGATATCTGAAAGGAATTCGAAAGCGGTCAATTTGAGAGCGCTGTTAAAAGCCTCGAAAACTTTCATCATGGAGGCCAGGTCACTCACCGCCAGCAGCATCACCTGGGATGGGAGCGGCGGACGGCTCAAATGCAGGGTGGCCTCGACAATGAAACCCAGGGTTCCCTCGCTGCCGATAAACAGGTGACGCAAATCATAGCCACTGGCATTTTTAACCAGGCCGGCATTACATTCCAACAATTCACCGCGGCCATCAACAACCTTCAGGCCCAACACCTGGTCGCGCGTCAGACCATAGCGCAATACCCTTATGCCGCCGGCATTGGTGGCGATATTGCCACCAATTTGTGACGACCCCTCCGATGCAAAACTGACCGGGTAGTAAAGACCCTGCTCGACCGCGTACGCCTGTATCGCCGCAGTGACCACTCCGGGTTCCACCGTCAGTGTCCGGTCGGTGGCGTTAAAATCCAGGATTCTCCGCATCCGGTCAAAAGAAACCACAACTTCACCATCACCGGCCACGGCGCCGCCGCTCAGGCCGGTGCGGCCTCCCGAAGGCACCAGGGGGATGCCCTTTTCTGCCGCCAGGCGCACAATCCCTGCAACCTCATCGGCGTTGCGGGGAAAAACCACCGCTGAAGGGGCGGGTTTTCTGAAGCGCGTCCAGTCACTGCCATGGCTTTCAAGCACGTCGGCTTCCTGGCTGATTTCCAATTCCGGCAAGTGCTCGGTCAATACACTGGCATGCGTTTTTTGTGGTTTTTTAGACATTCCATGTTTCCGGTTGATATATGGATTTTCTGACGCGACAATGCTGTCATCAACACGCCGCAAAAGCGATTTTAATCATGAACAATTCTGAACGAAATTATTCACTGCACAAGGAAAAAATTAAATTTCTTTTGCTTGAGGGTATCCATCCCCGTGCCAGGCAGGTGATCGAGGCCGCCGGCTATAACAATATCAAGGAAATCCACGGGGCGTTAACACCAAAGGATTTGAGGCAGGCCCTGAAGGGCGTGCACTTTCTGGGAATACGGTCAAGAACCCAGCTGGATGCTGCTGCATTGGATGCAGCCAACCGCCTGACGGCGGTGGGTTGTTTTTGTATCGGCACCAACCAGGTCGACCTCCGGAGCTGCCAGAAGGCCGGTATACCGGTTTTTAACGCGCCTTTTGCCAATACACGCAGCGTGGCGGAACTGGCGCTGGCTGAAATCATCATGCTGATGCGTCGTATACCCGAGAAAAATGCGGCTGCCCACCGTGGTGAATGGCTGAAAACGGCCAGCGGATCAAACGAAATCCGTGGCAAAACGCTCGGCATTGTCGGTTATGGTCATATCGGTTCGCAACTGGGCATTATTGCCGAGAGCATGGGTATGAGGGTGATTTTCCAGGACATCGAAAGCAAATTGCCCCTCGGCAATGCCGAAGCCCGCGCATCGCTTGCGCAATTGCTCAATGACGCGGACGTGGTTTCGCTGCACGTGCCGGATACAGCTGAAACACAAAACCTGATCAATGCAGACGCGCTCAACAGGATGCGACCAGGCAGTTACCTGATCAATGCATCGCGTGGCACCGTTGTGGATATAGATGCCTTGAGCAACTCTTTGAAATCGGGACATATCGCCGGCGCCGCCATTGATGTATTTCCGCTCGAACCGAAGTCCAATGATGACAGGTTCGAGTCACCACTGGTGGAGTTCGACAATGTGTTACTGACACCGCATATCGGCGGAAGCACACTGGAGGCCCAGGAAAACATCGCCATTGAGGTAGCCAGCAAGCTGGTGCGATACAGCGACAATGGCACTACCCGCTCAGCAGTCAATTTTCCGCAGGTATCGCTGCCCGATCACGGCAAGACGAGACGGATCATGCATATCCACCATAATGAACCGGGCGTGCTGCAAAGTATCAACCGCATTTTTTACGATAATGAGGTTAATATCGCCGCCCAATACCTGCAAACCGAAGGTGAAATCGGCTACGTGGTCATGGATGTTGAATTTGATGATGTATCTTCCCTTATGAAAGATTTACGGAAAATTCCGGCCACCATCAGGACCCGTATTTTGCACTGAGTTTCATAAAATCCACTGATTGGTCTATCCTATTGATTAGAAACTCACAAAGGTAAGCGGGAAATTGATCTGATGTTTAACCATTCGCGTTTGATAGCCGGGACTTTACTGGTGCTTGTGTTACTGAGTTGCCCATACAGTATTGCAGACGAGAACAAGACTGCCAAGCCGGCCAAGCTGTTCGATGAAGCATCGGAATTGAAGGTCACCCTTTCAGGACCATGGAACACGATCAGGCGAAACCTCAAGGATGACGTCCTATACCCGGTCAAACTGACCTATACCGGCTCGGACGGTCAGCAAATCACCATCGACGCTGAAGTATCACCGAGGGGAATTACCCGTCGTTTGAAAGTCTGTAAATTTCCGCCTCTTAAAATTCACTTTGACAAAAAAGCGACGAAAGAAACAATATTCAGGGGCAATAAGTCGCTGAAACTGGTCACCTATTGTCAAGACCGCGACAAGTATGAACAGTATTACGTGAAAGAATTCCTGGTCTACCGGGCCTATAACCTGGTTACCGACTACAGCTTCCGGGTTCGGCCGATGGTGATTACATATGTGGATAGCGAAAAGGACAAGGACCCTGTAGTCCGGTTCAGCTTTCTGATCGAGGATATCGATGACGTGGCAAAGCGTAATAATGCCGAAAAACTCAGCGTTGGCAGAATTCCTTACAGTGATCTTGATCCGCTTGTCACCAGTCACATGGCTTTATTTCAATACATGATTGGCAATCTGGACTGGGCCGCGACCGGGGGGCCAAAAGAGGATGAATGCTGCCACAACTCCCGCCTGATCGGTGCCGGAAACGATGTCGCTCCAAAGTACGGCATACCCTATGATTTTGATGCATCCGGACTGGTCAACGCACATTACGCGGTGCCGCCGAACAGCTTGAAGGTACGTACCCTGCGTCAACGTTTGTACCGTGGTTTTTGCGTATCCAATGATCAACTGCCAAAGTCAGCCGCATTGTTGAACGCGAAAAAGCCGGAAATCCTGGCGCTCTTCAATGACAACCGACATTTGGATGGTGGCATGAAAAAAGATGCCGTCCGTTACCTTGAGGGCTTTTACGAGATTCTCAACGACCCTCAAAAATTCACCAAGAACATCACTGACAAGTGCCGGGGGAAAGAATAGCTTCCGACATGGCTGACTGGTTCATTTCGGCAGGCCCGGCCACATGGCCAGCTGTCGCATCGCCGACTGTCTTATCGCCGACTGTCGTATCGCCGGGTTCCGCCGGTGGTGGCGCAAGCATTTCGTCAAGACGTTCTTTCAGCAGGCTGTTATTTGAATCAACTTCAATGACGGCCCGCAGGTAATCTACCCGGTCTTCATTGTTGACGGGAAGCGCTATTCTCTTATCATCATAAATCGCCGTGGCGCCTTCTGCGGTTAGCTCCAGCACTCCCTTGTGGGCTCCGTAATAACGGGCAATACCGGTATCATTCAGCACGACTCTCTGATTAAAACGGGGCCAGATCACACCGCCGGTTGGAGAATGGCCAACGACAATTCTTTTCGCGTTATAACGCGCCAGAATATTATCCAGGGTCTGGGTATAAATATCGGTATCCACTTCCTCTGCGTAACCGCGGTACCAGACAGGCCCCAGCGGGTCATCAATGATACTCGTCACCGATGGATCAAAGTTTTCCATCGCCGCAATGGCCTGTTCGGTCATTGATTCGAGACTGAGTTTGCAGTATTTCTGGCTGATTCCGCCATGCAAAAAAATCGTGTCATTGATCTTCACAGCAATCTGGTTATCTTTGACCCATTGGCCATAAGGCCCTGTCAGCGCCCAGGCCAGCCTGTGCTCCACCCAACCCAACGGCACCTGTTTTTTCCATTCGGCATGAAAGCTTTCAATATCCAGGCTGTCGAAGTCCGGTGTATTCGTTTTCATCCACTCCAGCTGTCTCTGCCATTGCAGTTCCTGCAGGCGTTCTGAATCTTTCGTGGTGAACGCCTCGTATTCACCCTCGGAGACATAACGCAGGTCTCCAATCACATTCATCGCTTCATGGTTGCCGATCAACATGTGTATATAACCACCTTTTTTGCGGGCCTGTTTAGCCAGTTTATTCAGGTGATCGATAATTTTTTTGCTGTCAGCACCGCGGTCGGTGATGTCACCGGTTTGCACCAGGTGGGTTTTTCCACCCACCCACTTGCCTTTTTTGTCGATAAGCCCGGCAGATTGCATGACTTCAAAATAACGTTCATAGTCACCATGGAGATCTGCGATGGCAATAATTCTTTCCACGCCGGTCCAGTGAAAATCATCCACCTTTTTCGCCCTGGCGTCCGCCAGCGCAGGAAACAGAATCAGCAACGCTATAAAAACTCTCAACAATCTCATCTGTTTATTTCCAAAATATTTTTCAAGTCAATCAAATATGCCTGTATCTTTTTGCTGGGCCTTTTGTCGCTCAATCTCACGCGGACTCTGGCGCATATAGGTTTTTGAATCATCATAGCCACCATAGTTCAATTCCCACA
>JBFFWN010000194.1:0-6620 GCA_041570235.1 Lysobacterales bacterium
ACGGTTGTTGGGATTTAAAACATTCAGACCAATTTCAAAGCTTGGGACCATGCCTTCGGATGGTAATGCACGGAATGATTTCAGGGTCACCGTCGGCTGTTAATAGTCCGGATCCAGTGATGCGCAGGACTGCAGAAAAAGGCTTGAAAGACAGATAAGAACAAAGCTGAATGACAATTTGGGCTTGTGAAACATCGTTGTTTTTCCCGCGTCGAATGTGTATCCAGGGTGTAATCTACCCGCGTTCGGAAAATCATACCTAAATCGGTGTTGATTTACGCCTTATTCGTAACGCAATGCGTCGATGGGGTTCATGCGGGAAGCCTTCTTTGCCGGGTAAAAGCCAAAAAATATACCCACAATGGTGGCGGAACTGATGGCGACGAATATGATCGGAATATTCAGCAGTACCGGTATATCAATGGTTTGGCGAATAATTTCACCGGCGCCGATGCCAATCGCGACACCAAAAAAGCTGCCAATCAGGCAAAGTGTTACCGCCTCTACCAGGAACTGCATCAATATGTCCTTGCGGCGCGCGCCGATGGCGAGGCGCAGGCCGATCTCGCGGGTTCGTTCGGTCACTGAAACCAGCATGATATTCATGATACCGATACCGCCCACCAGCAGTGCGATGGCGGCAGTGGCGGCCAGCAGCAAACCCAGCGTGCTGGAAGTCTCGTTACGCGCACGAATAAACTCGGAAAAATTCCTGACCGAGAAATCATCCTGTGCCCCGGGTGCGATCTTCCTTAACTCCCGCATAAATTCAGTGAGGTCTTCTTCAGCGATCTTGATGTTACGGTCGGGGTTGATGGTCAGGTAAATATTACCCACCATGTCAGGGACCGAGCGTGAGCTTCGACCCGATACCCGCATGCGTGCGGTTGAAATTGGTATAAAAATGACATCGTCCTGGCTTCTTCCCCAGGTTGACTCACCCTTGGCCTGCAAGGTGCCAATGACGGTGAAAGGAACATTTTTTATGCGGATACGCGCACCCAGAGGTGAGGCGCCGTCAAACAGGCGCTCGATGACATCCTGGCCGAGCAAGGCAACCTTGCCGCCGGAGCGCACCTCACGGTCGCTGAAGTTTCGGCCTTCCTCGATCACCCATTGCCGCACATCAATATAATCGGCATGAATACCGGTGATGCCGGTCGTCCAGTTGTTATTGCCATAGATGACCGGTCCGTTTGAGTTGATGCTGCCGGAAATTTTGTCAAGAAACGCAAACTTTTCCTTCAGGCGCTTGATGTCTTTCTCAGTAAACGGTGTCTCAGTACCAGAGCCCGAATGCCGGCCGCCCCTCATGCTCGCGCCAGGGCGTATATTCAGCATGTTGCTGCCGAGCTGGTCGATGGCGCGTTCGATTTCCGCTTTCGATCCGCTGGACACCGAGACCATCACGATGACCGAGGCAATACCAATAATAATGCCCAGCATGGTCAGGAAGCTGCGCAAGGCATTCAACCTCAAGGCCACAAGTGCAATATTGATGGTTTTCAGGAATCCCATGTCCAGTCAGCCCTCAGTTCCTGACAGCCGTGTCGCTGATGATCTCGCCATCGCGGAAGAACAGTTTTCGCCGGGCCTGATCGGCAACTTCCTGGTCGTGGGTCACGACCATCACGGTGATACCCGAGTCATTTAGCTCCCGGAATAAATCGAGAATTTCCAGCGAGGTTTTACTATCGAGTGCGCCGGTGGGTTCATCGGCCAGGATCACCGATGGCTGGTTTACCAGTGCACGGGCAATGGCGACGCGTTGCTGCTGTCCACCCGACAGCTGCGTGGTTTCATGGTCCAGGCGGTCTGAGAGACCGACCCTTTCGAGACATTGCTTTGCCAACTCATCAGCATCAACAATTGTCTTGTGACGTGAATAAAAAAGTGGCAGCTTGACGTTTTCCAGGGCACTGGTTTTTGGCAGCAGGTTGAATTGCTGGAAGACGAAGCCAATCGTCTGGTTTCTGAAATCCGCCAATGTATCGGCTTCCTGGGCTGAAAGATTCAAACCGTTGATGATCAGGTCGCCGCTGGTGGGGACATCAAGCGCACCAATCAGGTTCATCAGCGTGGATTTACCGGAACCAGATGGCCCCATAATGGCCACGTACTCCCCCTTGTCTATCGTCAGGCTGACATCGCGCAGGGCGTGGATGGTTTCCCCGCCCATGTGGTAATCCTTGCAGACTGCATCGCAACGAACCAGGGTTGCGTCTGTGGAGCTGGCTATAGAAACAGTGTTTCTCATTGTTTGGGGGTGCTGCGAATACGTGTTACCACCTTATCACCCGGTTTCAGGTCCTTGCTGATAATCTGTGTGAAATTATCATCGTTGATTCCCAACCTGACCGCCACAGGTGCAATCTCACCGCTTTCAGCCTGCACCCAGATCTGCCCCGAACGGGTTTCAGACGCCTGTTTGCGGATGTCCTGGTAATTTTTATACTGTTCCGCGGTCAGGTGTTTTTTGAAGACGGCATTGATGCCCTGTGACATCTGCTGACGCAAAGCATTTCGATCTATACCTTCACCTCCAGCCTGGAACTGCGAACGCATTCCTGCAAATACCTGTTTCATTTCATCGCCGATCAGCGTGGCCTGGGAATCATTGAGCCCGAGGGATGATCTCAGCTGCTCGATATCGGGCCCGCCGCGCCCACCGCCACCCTCCGGTCCGCTACCTGCAACAGTTGCCGTTTTCTTTGCCAGTTTAGAATCAGCTGCGGGTTTGAAACGGATGGCCTCGTTGGCGACCCTTAGTACATCTTCACTTTTGCCGGTGACGATTTCGACCATGGCTGTCATACCCGGCAAAAGTTTTCGGCCGGGATTCCTGGCCGTGATAATCACGGTATAGGTGACGACGTTGTTCGCTTCGTTGGGTGCCAGCCTGACCTGCCTTATCTCGCCGGAGAACTCGAGATCAGGAAACGCATCGACAGTAAACGTCACCTGGTTGCCTTCGCTCACATTACCGATATCAGCCTCATCGACATCTGCCTCAATCTGAATTTCTGTCAAGTCCTGGGCAATATTGAACAGGATAGGGGATGACAGGCTGGCAGCCACTGTCTGGCCCTGGTCCACGGCACGCTCGATCACTACTCCACTGATCGGTGAGCGAATCTTGGTGCGTTCGAGGTCTATCTCTGCCGATTTGAGAGTAGCCTCTCGCTGGTCTCTGGCAGCCTTCGCATTTTCAAGCTGTGCTTCCGCCATGGTGAGATCGGCTTTCGCTGAATCAAAAGCTGCAAGCGCGGTATCCAGCTCGGCAATCGATAAGGTACCTTGCCTGGACAAGGGTTCGGCGCGCTCGTATTCCATTTTCGCACGACGCAGGTTGGCCTTGGCACGGTCAATATTGGCCTGTTGAACGATGATGTTGGAAATGGCAACACGAAGATCAGCCTTGTTTTGCAGGACCCTCGATTCAAAGGACTGCGGATCAATGATGGCAAGTAACTGGTCTTTTTCCACCTGTGAATTGAAATCGACCAGGATCTCCGCAATCTGACCGGAAACCTGGGAGCCCACTTCCACGGTGATCAATGGTCGCACCGAACCAGAGGTAGCCACAACGCGAACAATGTCACCCTTTTCAATGGTTGTGGTTTCGATAGTGCTGCCCGATTCGGCAGAGCTATCCGGGTCCCCCAGCCAGAAAAAGCCGAAAGCAACAAGAACAATGGTGATGAGTGCTATCTTCAGTTTTCCAGTCATGGTTTTTTCTTTGATCAGGCTTTAGGTGAACTAATGAATCGGGATGGTGAGCATAAGAGCAGTGACCTGATTTTGCCATAGTTGTTCATCCAAAAAATGCACTTTAGGTCCATTTTTACACTTTGTTTACAAAATCACTGTCCAATCGAATCCCTATACGCCAAATACGATAAACTGGAACCTGTTTGGCGCGATGAAACGGCCTGAAAAAATCATGACCGATACAGACGATCAACTCAATATGGATTTCAAAACGCCGGTGAAGATGGTTCCCGGACATGGTGAATTTCCGGCAGGCAGCGGGAGAAGAAGGCCGCATTTGAGTGAACACTTTCCCCGCGTCACCGAGGAAACCCTGATTTTGGTTAAAGTCGGGCATTTGCCCCAGCATTAGATAAAAGGATAAAGATATGAAAATTTTGATGGTATTGACCTCGCATGATCAGCTTGGCTCGACCGGCGAGAAAACCGGTTTCTGGCTGGAGGAATTCGCTGCACCGTACTATGTGTTCAAGGAAGCGAACGCGGACATCACCATAGCCTCGCCCAAAGGCGGGCAACCACCGCTTGACCCTAAAAGCGCGGAAGACGATTTTCAGACCGATGACACGCGGCGTTTCAATGATGATGCCGAGGCGCAGTCCGCCCTGGCCAACAGCGTTAAACTTGCCGACGTCAATGCCGACGACTTTGATGCCGTATTCTATCCCGGAGGTCATGGGCCCTTATGGGACCTGGCAGAAGACCGGGTGTCTATCGCACTGATTGAACGCATGGCGGAAAAAGACAAGACCATCGCAGCGGTCTGCCATGCGCCTGCCGTTTTCCGTCATGCAGAGTTACCGGATGGTTCGCCCTTGATAGAGGGCAGGTCGGTCACCGGTTTCAGCAACAGCGAGGAGGAGGCGGTGCAGTTGACGGATGTCGTACCCTTTTTACTGGAGGACGAACTGAAGTTAAAAGGCGGCAATTACTCGAAGTCCTCTGACTGGTATCCCTTTGTGGTCACCGATGGCAACCTGATCACCGGCCAGAACCCCGCGTCGTCCGCGCCGGCTGCAGAAGCGGTTTTGGCACGGCTTTCAGGCGCTTGAGCGGCGTTCGGCCAGCAGGAGTTTGATATGGCATGGGTGTACCTGGGGATAGCCGGGTTGTTTGAAATAGGCTGGGCGATTGGTCTGAAATATACCGACGGTTTCAGCAGGCTCGTGCCAAGCATCTTGACAGCGATTTCCATGGGAGTGAGCCTGTGGTTGCTTTCAATCGCAATGAAGACCATCCCCGTGGGGACGGCATACGCGGTCTGGACCGGCATCGGTGCCGTCGGCGTGGCCTTGCTGGGTATGCTGCTGTTTGCCGAATCGAGGGAGGTTTTACGGCTTTTGTGCCTGCTGTTGATCATCACCGGCATCGTCGGTTTGAAGGTTGTTTCCTGATGTTCGTACAATCCATGCGCCAAGTCCGGTATCATGCCGCAAACACAGCCATCATCATGATTTCAGTTAATACGGAACAAGCAGATTCGCCATGACAAACAGAGCAGTGCTTTTAACCAACCTGGGTTCGCCCGATAACACGGATGTTGCCTCCGTCAGAAGGTATTTGAACCAGTTCCTGATGGATCCATACGTCATCCAGCTTCCCTGGATACTGCGGCGTTTGATCGTTGGCTTGTTTGTCCTGCCGTTTCGCCCCAAGGAATCTGCCCATGCCTACAAAAGCATCTGGTGGGAAGAGGGTTCACCGCTGATTGTCCTGTCGCAGCGCCTGTTGGAGGCTGTCAAAGCCAAAACGAATGTGCCCGTTGCCCTGGCGATGCGTTATGGCAAGCCAGCCATCGAAGCACAGATCCTCGAACTTGCGGGCCAGCAGGGGGTTGATGAGATTCTTTTGATACCTCTGTACCCGCACTATGCCGACAGCACGGTCACGACCACTGTAGAAGAGGCCAGGGCGGTTATCAAGCGGCATCAGTTAAAGGTGAAACTGACCGTGATTCAGCCGTTTTACAAGGATGAATCATATATTGACGCGCTGGTGGCCAGCACTGCTCCGTGGATCGGTCCCGGTATGGATTTTGACCACGTATTGTTCAGTTATCATGGTTTGCCTGAACTGCACCTGACCAAGGCCGATCCGACCGGCAATCATTGTTTGAAACGTGAAGATTGCTGCCAGGTGGAATCACCCGCCCACGCGACCTGCTACCGGCACCAGGTTTTTAAAACCACCGAGTGTTTCGTGAAGAAGGCGGGTCTGCGTAAGGACCAGTATTCGGTTGCATTCCAGTCACGGCTGGGCCGGGCAAAATGGCTGGAACCCAGCACCGTGGATACATTGGAAGAACTTGCCAAAAAGGGTGTAAAAAACCTGCTGGTGATGTGTCCGGCATTTGTTACCGACTGCCTGGAAACCCTTGAGGAGATCGAAATTCAGGGTGAGGAGCAGTTCCAGGCCGCCGGCGGCGAGTCGCTGACGCTGATCCCCTGCCTGAACGATCACGAGCAATGGGTATCGGTGGTAGCTGACTGGTGTGAGAACTACTCAGCCTGAGACTTGACTCATTAGACAGTTCAGGTGAACTGCTGTCTTACTTTCTTTAGACACAAGTGCCAAAGCGAAGGTAATTCCTGGGGTCGCGCAACACCTGCTTAATTCGAGCTCAAACTTGCTATCTGCCAGGACCGCCAAGGATGTATTCATAGCGAGTCCTGGCAGTAATTACCAGCCCCGACTCCTTGCAATGACTTCAATTGGGTAAGTAGCGGTTCAAACGCTTTTAAAAATCCGCTTGATCAATTCACCCGACTTTCGCATGCCTGCCATGGATGTGGTTGTCATCAGGCCGGCCATCATCGCACCGGTGACACCACAGGTCAGTACATCCTGGC
>JBFFWN010000195.1:0-6607 GCA_041570235.1 Lysobacterales bacterium
CGATCGCGACCAACGGCAGGATCACGTCACATTTCTTGATGTGGTATTCGATCCACTCGCGGTTGATGGTGATATCACCTTCAAAGAAATGGAACCTGTCATGCGCCATCTCCTTTTCGAGGCGATCTGAACGCATATCCATTCCATGAATTTCCCAATCGGCTGTTTCGAGAATCCGGTTGGAGAGGTGATGGCCGATAAAGCCGTTGACGCCTAGAATCAATACTTTCATGGTATTTCCAAATATTACCAGGCAACACCGTCAGGGAGAGTATTGCCGAAGCCGGTCAGTTGATTGGTTTGTTTTCCAGCGCGGATTTTACACTGTCACCGGCTTCCAGCACACTGGCAACACGAAATCGTTTTCGACGGCGCACCAGTCCGTTGATACGGCCGATATATTCACCCAGCATACCAACCGCGAACAAAAGCAGGCCCATCAGGAAAATGGTGATGCCAAACAGCGTGAACACCCCTTCAACTTCCGGCCCGTAGAACAGCCTGCGGTAGGCGAGATACAAAACAAACAGGAACGACAGGATCGACACTCCGATACCGGTGAATGAGATCAGTTGCAGCGGTATCGACGAGAAACCGGTAACAAGGTCAAAATTCAGCTGGATCAGCTTGAACAGGGAGTACTTTGAATCCCCTGCGGCACGCTCTTCATGGGCAACGGTAATCTCGGTCGGTCTTGCAGCATACAGGTATGCAAGGGCGGGTATGAATGTGCGTGATTCATTCGATTCTGCAATTTCGAGGGTAATTTCCCGGCTGTAACCCCTGAGCATACAGCCCTGGTCGGTCATGCGGATATTGGTGATTTTCTCCCTCAATGAGTTCATCAGGCGTGAGGCAATATGCCGCCATGCCTTGTCGCTTCGCGAGGCGCGAATGGAGCCGACGTAATCAAAACCCTGGTCCATCTGGGCAACAATCGCCGGAATTTCCTCGGGAGGATTTTGCAGGTCTGCATCGAGCGTGATTACCGCTTTTCCACGTGCGAGCTGAAAACCCGCTATCAGCGCTGCATGTTGACCGGAATTTGAACTGAGAAAAATCACCCTTGTGACTTCCGGACGCTTTTCAAATTGTGCTGAAAGCATGTCCCCGGAATTGTCTGAACTGCCATCGTTGACAAACAGCACCTCGTAGGAACGATCGAGGGCATCCAGCACCGGGTAGAGGCGATCGAACAGCATGCCCAGGACATCCTGTTCGTTATACACCGGTATCAGAACGGACAGATCGACCAATGGATCCTGTGTATCCTTTTTGATGTCAGGTCTCAAAGATCGGCTCCCTTATATTGAATGCTGAAAATCTTAAACCCGGTCAGCCTGCAGCGCGAGCATCCCCGACCTGCCCTGCAGCTCACCCCACTGAATTTTCTGCCGGGGAATTTCATTCTGATCAAGGGATTCGTAAAGTTCATTGAGCGTGACAAATTCGAACCCGCCTTGTTTCCAGTGCTCCAGCAGTTTTTCCATGGCGGGTTTCAATTTCAAGCCCTCGAGTTCGGCATGCAGTGTGTAAACGTGTCCATGGGGCAGCGGTTCCCGGCTTTTTTCAAGGATTGTCTGCCAGCAGTTAGACGAGTCTATACCATCTGAACCGATGATTTCATCCAGTGTCGGCAAGGTGGTGGGCAATTGCATGCAATTGGATGACACCGAATCCATCTCGGGGAAAAATGGTCCGTGGCCACGCACATCGCTGGCGTACTTGAATCCCATGCGCTCTTCAAGGGCGATCACCTCGGGGTTGAGTTGCCAGCCGGCTGCGCCTATGGTCTGCGGTCTGGTATGCAGGGCGTCGCTGAATGCATCATAGGCTTTCTGCATTTCAAGCTGTGTCCAGGCCTCGTTTTTTCTCGCAACAAAGTCCTGCCAGCGCACATGGTCGTAACAGTGGATTCCCACTTCGTGACCGGCCGACAGGGTATCCCGCATGATATGACCGGCCCGCTTGCCAATATGCGGTCCCGGCTTTACCACGCCATTCATCAGTGTCCTCAAGCCGTAGTGGCTGACCACGGATGTGCGGCCCACTTTTTGTAAAAAACCTTTCCTGAAAACCCTGCGGATAGCCCGGCCGGTATTGTCCGGCCCAACACTGAACAGAAAGGTCGCCTTGACACCGAAGCGCTCGAACAACCCGAGTAAGGACGGCACACCATTCAGGGTTCCAAGGTAGGTATCCACGTCAACCTTCAACACGATTTTCTTCATCGGTCACCACCCCCGGCAAGCAACAGGCGGGAGCCGAAAAGGTGTCTGAAAGCCGCCTCGTCCAGGTGTTCGCCATCCACTTCCATCCTGGTGATCATAAACCGGTACCCATCAATGCAATCGGCCTGAAAACTGTCATTTTCGAAATAGATGCACGGTTCATCAAAACGTGCAGGTTCTTCCCTGTAATAACTGGAAAGCACATTCAGCCGTTGTTCGCCGGCATCAAAAAAGGCGCCGGGAAATGGCGGGGCAACCGCGCGTATCAGGTTGTGGATCTGTTGGGCCGGCTTAGACCAGTCGATCTGTCCATCCGCAGGTTTTCTTCCACCGAAATAACTGCCTTTTTTCAGATCCATGGCCTGCCCTTTGAGTTGGCCGGCAATGATCTGTGGAACCGCTTTGATCAGCATGGTTTCTGCAGCGCACCTGAGCTTTTGAAAAACATCGCGGGCCGTGTCATTACGCAAAATCGGCACCGCCTGTTGCGCCATCAGGTCACCCGCATCGGGCTTTTCGACCATCCTGTGCAGACTGACACCGCATTCGCTTTCGCCGTGGATGATGGCCCAGTTTACCGGTACCCTGCCCCGGTATTTTGGCAACAGGGAACCGTGTAAATTGAAAGCTCCGAGACGGGGTATCGCCAACAATGCTTCAGAAAGCATCTGCCGGTAATAAAATGAAAATAAAAGATCAGGCTGACACGCGGCGACCTTGTCAATGACCGACGGAATATTGGGATCATTGGGCGTAATCACTTCAATGCCGTTTTTCAATGCCAGTTCCGCGACACTCTCGAACCAGATCTGCTCGGATGGATTGTCCTGGTGGCTTACCACCAGCCTGACATCAATCCCCAGTTCCAGCAGGCTTGCCAGGCAACGGACACCGATATCATGATAGGCAAATACAACGACTGAGGCCGCTGCTTGTGGTTTTGTTTTCATACCAGGAGATGGTCAAAAACCTGTGCCACGCGGTCCACATCATCGCTCGTCATGGTGGGGAAAAGCGGCAGGGTAAAGGTTTGCTGCCCGATTCGCTCGGCGACAGGAAAATCACCCGGCTTATAACCAAGCTTGCGGTAAAGCCCAAACAGGTGCATGGCGGGATAGTGCATTCCCAGCATGATGTTATGGCTCTTGAAAAGGTTCAAGACATCATCCCGGCTTTTGCCCAGGCTTTCAAAATCGATACAGACACAGTACATATGCCAACTGTGACCATCGGTTTCGCCGGGTAAAACCAGCGCGGGATGTTTGGGCAATTTCTGAAAATAGCGCCGCGCCAGCGCCTCGCGCTTTTGATTGAAGCCATCCAGTTTTTTTAACTGCACGATACCCATGGCGGCATTGACATCGGGCAGGTTCATCTTGCCGCCCCAGTTCTCGACCAGCATTTCACCCTGGTCATTCCGGGAAATGCCATGAAACCGAACCGACTCCAGTTGTTTGATCAACTCCGGATCACCGGATGCAATGGCGCCGCCCTCGATGGTGGTCATGTTCTTGTTGGGGTGAAAGCTGAAGGCAACCGGGTTGCCGGACGAGCCGATTTTCCGCCCGTGGTACCTTGTTCCAATCGCCTGCGCTGCATCTTCCAATACCGTCAGGTTTCTGTCCTGCGCCAATGCATAAATAGGCGCCATATCCACCGGCCTTCCGGCAAAATGAACCGGCATGATGGCACGGGTTTTTTCCGTCAAGGCAGATTCAACAGCCTGGACATTCAGGTTGCGGCTTTCGAGTTCCACGTCCACAAAAACCGGTTTTGCTCCGGCATTGACCACCACGTTGGCCGAGGCCACGAAACTCATGGCAGGCAGGATAACCTCATCACCCGGTCCAATGCCTTTTGCAAACAGAACCGCTTCCAATGCCGCGGTCGCCGACATGAACAGGCGAACATCAACACCACCACCCACATATGATGCCAGGTCCTTTTCCAGTTGAGCGACCCGTGGACCACTGGTTACCCAGCCGGACTCCAACACTTCACGCACCGCGCTGTATTCGTCCTCACCCAGGGTGGGACGGGCAAATGGCAACATGTTCATGACCGTGCCAATACGTAAACGCCGACAATGATGATGCCGATACCGACCACCTTGCCCAGCCCCAGCGGCTCATTGAAAAGGTGGGACGCGGCAACCGCGTTAACGATATAGCCGATTGACAGCATCGGGTAGGCGATGGAAACATCGACCCGGCTCAAAGCCAGTATCCAGACCACCACGCTGATGGCATAACAGATCAGCCCAACCCATAACCACAGGTTGCTTAAAAGGCTGCCGGCCGAGGAAACCAGGGATTGCATATCAAAGTGGATGATGCCGGTATCAGAAACACTGGCTTTAAGGGCCAGTTGGGCGACGGCGTTTAACAGCACCCCGGTCATCACCAGGCCAAAGGCGGCCCAGGTCATGCTATGGCCAATTGATTGAGTCATGGTTTTATGATCACCGTTGTCTTAGGCCCCTGGTAAACAATCTCTCCCTGCAGTTCGTCCAGCTTGAGGTTTTCGAGCCGGTTATTCTTGACAACCACTGCAGCCTGCTCAAGATTTTGCCACACCGCCAGGAATTCGTCTTGCCTTTTAATTTGCTTTTCGGGCTCAAGCCCGATCCCCATTGCCAATTCACCCTCGTATTCGACCGGGATGACATTGCGGCCAAGGTGAAAAACGGCGGCTTCAGGGTAGTATTGAAAACCATAGATGGGGGCATCTTCAGGAAGATACTCTTCGATCGCATCGGCGATCACTTTGCTGGAACGGCTTTCTGCCAGTGAATTGGCGCCGTTCAAAATGCACAGGGTCGACGCCATGGACAATGCTGCCGCCGCAGCAAAAAACGGCAAGCGACCGTCTTTGCCAAAACTTAGAACCACAAATGATGCAATCAGCAGCGCCCCACTGGCCATAATCCACGGCGCATAGGCAGCCCATTGCTCAACCGGATAATGAACACTGGCCAACATCCCGACAAAAAAGGAACCGGCAATAAACAGCAAACCCGTTACAAGCATTACCCAGCGATCAGCATCTATGCGCCCCCTCTTTGCAATCTGGCCACCGGAGATCACGGCGATGACCGGCAGTATGGGCAATATATACCCGGGCAGTTTTGATTGGCCCAGCGAAAAGAAACTGAAGGTGACAACGATAAATACCCACATGAACCGTTCTGCATCAAACTGTCCCGGCTTGTCCGGCCGCCAGTTGAAGCCCGGTGCGACGATGGAGCGTAAACTGGTCATCAGCCATGGGCTGACACCCAGCAACAGGTAGGGAATAAAATACCAAAGCGGACCTTCCCGGCTGTGCACCTCGCTGGTATAGCGGCTGAAATGCTCGTGGATAAAAAAGAATTGCGCAAATTCCGGATTGGCCAAACTAACCGCGATAAACCATGGCGCGGTGATCAGAAAATATAGCAGCAGACCTTTGAATATATGCAGCTTAGGCCACAGTTTCCAGTCCCTTTGCCACAGGCTGTACACCACGATCGCACCGGCGGGTAAGACCACGGCCACCAGGCCCTTGGTCAAGGTGGCCAGCGCCAATGCCGCCCAGCCCAACAACATCCAGTTCCTGGTTCGAACCGTATCCTCCGGCCCGGTTTGCGCAATGACCAGGCAGCCGATACCCATCACCACGAATGCACTCAGTGCCATATCAAGGGTCAGGTAGTGGCCGAATGCCACCACCATCAGGTAACTGATGGTCAGCAGGAAAGTGTAGATAGCGGCTTTTCGGCCATACAGCCGGAACGCGACAAACATCGAAAACAGGGCCGTTGCAAACCCCATGATCGCGGTAAACAGCCGGGCTGTGGTGTTGTTTTTGCCAAAAACCTTGAATACCACCGCGGTGGCCCAGTACTGCAGCGCCGGCTTTTCGAAATACTTGAAATCATTGAGCCTGGGAGTCAGCCAGTCCCCGCTATCGACCATGGCCGCCGGAATTCCGGCATATCGGCCCTCATCCGGGTCAAACAGATCACGCTGACCGAGCAAACCGAACCACAACACCGCACACAGCAAAACGGCCATGATTGAAAAACGCACCGGGGTATTCGCTGTCATCGTAATTCTTGGGCTGAAACGCCTTGCGGAGTTTGTCCCATCCTAGTTATACGTATATTTGTTTGACAGAACCGGTGTGATGCTCAACTTGAAAAAAAGATCGGAAGAAAACCGGTCAGTGCTGACAACGTACTTCTGCAATTCGGCCGAAATCCTCAACGGCATTTTGCCGAAGCGTGTGGTCTTGGCGATACCGGCACCCAGCGGTATAGCCAGCTTGTTGCCGCTGTCACCTTGCCAGTCATATTCGATCTTCGGGTTCGAAATCAACTGCCAGCCATTACCCAG
>JBFFWN010000196.1:0-6604 GCA_041570235.1 Lysobacterales bacterium
CGGTGACCATCGTCACGGATGTGACCAACGGCAGCACCTCGGTCAACCCGACCACCGGCGTGGTGACCTACACACAGGACGGTTCGGAGACCACCAGCGACAGCTTCACCTAAACGGTCCAGGACAACAACGGCGCGACCAGTAACACCGCCACGGTGACCATCACGGTGACGCCGGTTAACGATCCGCCGGTGGCAAATGACGATTCCAGCACGGTAGCCGACGGCGGTTCGGTGCCGATCAACGTGGTGGCGAACGACACCGATGCCGACGGCACGGTGGATGCGACCACGGTGACCATCGTCACGGACGTGACCAACGGCAGCACCTCGGTCAACCCGACCACCGGCGTGGTGACCTACACGCACGACGGTTCGGCAACAGTGAGCGACAGCTTCACCTACACGGTGAACGACGACCAGGCAGCGACCAGTAACCTCGCCACGGTAACCATCACGGTGACGGCGGTCGTTCCGGATCAAGCTACCAACCTCTGGTTCCACAATATCGGCTCAACCGCCATGACATTGTTCTGGTCCGAAGGCACTACTGGCGACGGCAGCATCGTGGTCATGAAACAGGGCAGCGTCGTGACTGCAACGCCGACCGACGGCACGGAACACCTGGCGGACAGCGTGTTTGGTTCCGGTGAAGACCTGGGTGGTAGCAACTTTGTGGTTTACAGGGGTAACGGCGAGTCGGTTCATGTTACCGGCCTGACTTCGTTGCAGACCTACCACGTTGCCGTGTTCACCTATACGGGTGCAGGTGCGTCGGTCGAGTACCTGCTGCCAGATCCCGCCATTGGCAACGAAACGACAACCGATTACACACCGCACAACGTAGCGATTCTGAACGTAGACGACACGGTTACATGTACCACCGGTTGTCACGGCGGCCACGGTAGCGCACTCGTACCCCGGGGTACAGATCAGGAAACCGCTTGCGTCAGTTGTCACAGCCCCGACAGTGGCGTACCGGGCGCCAGTGCATTGACCAATTTCTCGCTGCACACCAATTCAAAATCAAACCCACCGGCGACGCCTGGTGAAGTGGACTGCGGATCATGCCATGAACTGCATAATCCGGCAGGTGATGACACGACCTACAGTACTCACCCCATAGACGGCGGCGCTCCCAAGCCCAACCTCCATTACCTGAGGGCGAATGCTGATAAGTATGTTCCAACAGCGTTGACATCAGACATGGCGGTACATTCTGATACAAATAGTGAAGATTGGGCATTTGAAAATGGCGCTGCCTACCAGGGCGGCTGTCAGATCTGTCACACTGACGCGCCTAGCGGCTACGAGAATACCAGCGGGGGGGATGATACCCACCAGGGCGGAGATTTGGGTAACGTCAATTGCAGAGGATGCCATGACCATGGTGGTGCTTTTGCCGGTGCGGGCGGTGACTGTACCCAATGCCATAATTCTGTTCGGGACCTGGATGGACCGGGCGGCAACCCCGGCAGAAGAATCGTCACGACTGAATTCTCGGGTGGTTCCATTGTTAGTTCTCATTTGCCGGGAACACTTGATGCTGCCGATTGCGAGGTTTGCCATGACCACCCAGATCCCAGCGCGCCGAACGCGCACCAGAAGGGCAGCGTCAATCTGTTCAACGTGGATGACATTGATCCCGGCACCAATAGCATCACGCTTGCGAGCTATGTCGACCCGCGAACCAATCAAACGGAAGCCGCAAAGCTGACCGTATTCTGCCTGGCTTGCCACGATGCAGACGGCGCCGGCGGTGACCCCACCCCATTTTCGACCAATAACCCTGTGGTGGACATCCAATCACAAATCAGGGAGCACACCAACGACGGCACCGGCAGCGTAAGTTGTTTTGGCGATGGTAACTTCGGTTGCCACGGCAGCGGTCACGGTGGCCAGAAACTGGCAATCCTGGCGCCTGCAGAATCCGGTCCCGGCACATCACCCGATTTCACGGATGAAAATGAAACATTCTGTCTGAACTGCCACGATGGCGGCACCCCGATTTTGACGCCCGCAGCACCTAACATCCTGGCTGATTTGGGTGGCAGCTTTGCAGTGAGTGTGGAAAGGGTCCAGGCAGACAGCAATGCATGGGTTAATCAAAATCACGATATTCTGCCGGCAGACAAGGATTGGAATGCGGCAAATGATGGTGGATCAGTGCGGCCTCAAATCACCTGTTCCGACTGCCACCTCCCGCCTCATGATGCAACGGCTGGCAGCCCGGTGAAGAATCCGGATACCGGCTTGACCTTCACCGGCATCTATGACCAGACCAAAACCTGGACATACTTGGATAGAAGCGGCCCCGTCGTCCAGACTTACCAGAGTAGCGCGGGCGATCAAAGTCCGATCACGCCCGAAGGCGGAGGCACCCACGACTCGACCGATTATGTTGAATTCTGCCTGATCTGCCATGACGGTGATCCACCTCCCGGCATTGTTATGTCAGCTGATCTATTGGACATGGCAGCAGCATATGCCCTTGATTATCACGGAGCTGCTCCGAATGGCGGCACAGGCACCACCATTAACCGTGGCGGCATGAAGACACCGTGGACCGCGAATGGTGACGGCAAGAATGAAGACCCGTCTGCTCCCTACGCGGCGCTACCATGCACCATGTGCCACGGCCCTCATGGGTCTGGAAGCATCTTCAACCTGAGAAGCTCAATTACCGTCGCAGGAAAAGTCATGTCGACTGGATCCTGGGGGACGGGTGATCCCATGGATTCTATTATCCAAACCGAATATGAGCTGCCGAGGTTCGGTCCTGGCGGGACGCAGGAAAACCGGGTTTGGGGTGCCTGGTGTACCTTCTGCCATCAACTCAGCGCTCACGGCTACGGTGAAGACCAGGTATGCAGGTCCGGCCATCAGCATGGCGGCGGTAATTTTTAGGATATGTTATGAAAAGAGACAATTATATTGCTAGCCTTGCCCCGATATTCATTGCAGGCCTGTTGGGCAGCCAGCTTGCCTGGCCGGAAGTGAAGATTGAGCAGTTAAACGATCAGAATCTGCTTGTTAAAGTGAAAAATGACGATTGGCAGCCATCGGACAATAGCTGGGAAAACGGCTTGATCATTCCAGTCGCACGGGTCAAAAATGCCGCAATTACCCTGGATGGCAAGGCCACGGAAAAGAACTGGAGCAAGGCTGTCGAGACGGCTGTGCCCTTATTCTGGGGCAGTGTGAACAGTGCCTACATACAGGCCTTGTACACCGATGATGATGTCTACATCAAGGTACGTTGGCAGGATGATACGGAAGACCGTCAACATCACCCCTGGGTTTGGGATGAGACAAGCAAGAGCTTCGTGGAAGGCCCTCAAGTCGAGGATTCAATGATCCTGAGTTTTGAAGCCCATTGCGAGTGGACGCCCTCCTTTCTTTCAGGCTACAGCTTTGATTTCGATGGTTGGCAATGGCTCGCTGCGCGCTCGGATCCACTCGGCCAGGCGGTTGATATTGAAGGCAATGTCAAGACGGGAGACAGACTGAGGCCGGAGTACACAGCGTATGACAGCAGGAACAATGAAGTCGTTTGGAATGTGAAGTTTCTACAGGATTATGCAGAGGGAATTCTTCACGCCAATTGGAATGAGATTGACAGGGTCTACCTGTTACAACCAGTCGACGAAGCCGTTTCGTATCGTGATTGGCCCGACGGCAATATACGAAAACCAATAACCCGAATCGTTGAAACGCTTCCGCCTCCGAAGGAGACGTATTACACCAAGCAAAGAACCCACCCCCAGTTTGAACCACTTCCACTGGAAGGTGACGCGGGTGAAGTGAAAGCCAAAGGTCACTGGGAGAACGGGTACTGGACCGTTGAGTTCAAGAGAGCACTCGTGACCCCAATCGGTGGAATGGACGATACGACGTTTTTGAGACTGACCCAGTTTTCAATCCATATCTATGATCACGTGGAAAAAGTAGACCAGGGCAGCGAATCCGAACGCCTGTTCCTGCAATTTATGCCTTAGAATCAAATAGAATAACGGCAGAGACATTAACAGTGCCTCTGCCGTTTTTTATTTTCTGTATGATCGAACACCGACAATGACAAAATCCAAGACAATACTGTTTGTGGTGCTGGCACTGGCTTTAGCGCTGGCCACTGGCGGGCTTTTTCACCTTTATAACACCAAACAGGAAGAGATAAGACAGCAGGCTGTGGCATCTCTCGACCAGGGCCAAGCGGCTTTACAATGGCCAGTCAGGTAGACTTGGCTGACTGAAACTTGGAGTAGAGTCAGCTGTGCAAAGAATAGTCCTGGTGGATAACGGCTCAAGGCGTCCTGCCGCTGTTTTGAACCTCAGACGTTTGGCTGTACAACTGGGAAAAAAGGCAGGCCGTTCCATCGATGCGGCGCCACTGCAACACGCTGACAAAATTCCACCGGAAGCTTTTGGTGACTTACCGGGTGGCAGACCCGTAGTCACCTTTCCCCAGTACGTCGAAGATGCGCTCAAACAGGGTTTGGATGAGCTGATCATTATCCCCCTGTTTTTTGGTCACAGCCGTGCGATCAGTTCGTTTATTCCGGATACGCTTGTTGCCCTTGAGAAGGTATACGGGGGTTTCAACTGGTCGGTTGCCGATGTTCTGTGCCCCTTACCCCAGGGTGAACCAAAGCTGGCCAGGCTGCTTTACGACAACCTTGCAACGCTGGGCGAAACACAGCTGCAGCAACTCGATTTTATTATCCTGGTAGACCACGGTTCCCCCTACCGCAAAGTCACCGATGTAAGGGTAAAGATGGCCGAGCAACTGGCAATGTTTCTTCCCGAAAAAACTCCCTTGCTGCAGGCGGCGATGGAAAGAAGGGAAGGGCGGGAATACGACTTCTCAGGGCCACTGCTCAAAGACCTGCTGGATGAACTGGCCCGCCAGCAAGAGCCTGGGAAAAAGCATATGAACATCGCCATATCGATGCTTTTTCTGTCCCCCGGCAGACACGCGGGCGAGGGCGGTGACATTGCCGGGATTTGCGCTCAGGCCATGTTGGACCATCCCGGTCTGACAATACATATATCCCCACTGGTGGGGGACAATCCCTTGCTCATTGATCTGTTGCTAGATCGTGTTCAGGCAATAATCTGAAAGCGCGGCCTAGAACGGTTTTACCACCACCATGACCAGGATCACGATCGTTAAAATCAGTGGTATCTCGTTGGCCCAGCGGTAGTACACGCCGCTATGATTCAGATGCCCCTGTTGGAGCTCTTTCATCCTTTTGCGCGCCCAGAAGTGATACACCATCAGCAGCACCACGAACAAAAGCTTTACATGTAACCAGCCACCCATAAACCCGTACGCCAGCCAAAGCCAGAAGCCACTGGCCAGCGCCAGGATCATCATGATGGTCATAAAGCCATAGAGTTTCCTGGCCATTATCGCAAGCCGGTCCACCTGCTCACCGGCCTTTTGTCCCTCAACAAAATGCACGAAAATCCTGGGAAGATAAAAAATGCCTGCCATCCATGACATGACAAACAGAATGTGAATGGTTTTTACCCAAAGCATCGTGATCTTTCTCCGGTTGGTGATCGCTATTCGAGAGCGACATGATACGGGGTTAGCGGGCAGGTTACATTCATTTTTAAGACTTATGGGCTTTTACTCACTGCCAGGGAAATCCCGCCCCGCATTCGCTCAGCCAGTCGACAAAAAGCCGCACCCTTGTTGCCAGGTGCCGGTTTTGCGGAAACAGGGCGTAAATGCCGCGCTGCGGATAGGTTTCGAATGCCGGCAGCACCCGCAGTAACGCGCCCGAATCCAGGTGTTCACTGGCAACAAAGGCGGGTAACAGGCCAATCCCAAGCCCCTGGAGGCAGGCCTCCAGCTGAATCTCGGCACTGTTGCCGGCAAAATGTCGTTTGAGGCGCGCCGATCCGCGAGTCCCATCTGCAGCCTGGTAGCGCCATTCTTCCGATTGCCCGTGTTTGCTGTAGATAATGGCAGGGAAGTCGGGTAATTGAGCAGGTTCATCAGGAAGGCCATGCTGCGCCTTGTAAGCGGGTGATGCACAAAGGAAGATCGGGCAGTTTGCCAGTTTGCGAGCGATAAGGCTGGAATCTTCGAGCACCCCGATCCGCACCACCACGTCGTAGCCCTCGGCGATGACATCCACCCACCGGTCATCAAAATCAACTTCCATTTTTACATCGGGATAACGCTGCGCAAATTGAGCGATTGGCCCAACCAGGTATTGATTGCCAAAAGACATCGGCGCATTGATCTTCAGTTTGCCCGTGGGGCAGTCTTTCAGTTCCTGGATGCGCCGTTCGGCCTCTTGCAGGTCTTCCAGGGCCTTGGCAGCGCGATCGAGGTATAAAGCGCCTTCTTCGGTCAGCGTTACCGTACGCGTGGTCCTGTTCAGCAACCTGACACCCAGCCGGTCCTCCAGCGCCTGGATCTGCTTGCTGACCGCGGGGCCACTCATGCCCAGCGCCCGACCAGCGGCGGCAAAGCTTTGGAAGCGTGCAACCTTAACGAAAATCGCAATTTTTGATATGGGGTCCATATGTGTGACCTGGAGAGTATTAGTAATCAAATGGAACTAGTATTGTAATTGATAGCCGTATTC